>NZ_FXAS01000015.1:0-147122 GCF_900177785.1 Cedecea sp. NFIX57
GCTGGTGACCATCCTGAATGCAATGCTTCGGGATAATAAAGAATGGGTGACGACATAGCGCCACCCTTGACTTTAAACACAGCTGCTCTCCCTTTTAGGGAGAGGGTTAGGGTGAGGGTAAATCCAGAAGCGACATTGTGACTGAGGGGAAACCTTAGCCGTTCTTTTCGAGAGTGGTTTATGTAGATTTTCATTTGCTAACAATTCATCGGCCGGATTATTTATCACAATTCCCTATGACTATCCCGCTGATATATTTCTGTAATATTGATGTGCGAAAAGGGTACACAGCAGCGGATTGCGATTAAACGTTACCTAAACGTAAAATTTATGTTGCATTTTGGGTGATGTTTGTTGTACTTAAAGCATGAGCGGTAGTTCCCTGCTGTGACGTTTAATCACTACGGAGATCGCGAATGGTTGGGTCCTGTACTGGACGGTTACTTAAACACTTTACCCGCACTACCCAGCGCGGAGGCCTCTCCTCCGGCTTCGCTATCTTTACCGCTAAATTTCCCCATTCAGAGTCAAATCAGCGTCCTAACGGTGCGTCAGGCAACGTTTCGCGTTCGCTTAGCGCACCCTCTCAACCGGCAGTTAATGGCTTACAAGGAAGCCAAACCTCATCCGTTAGTGGCCATAATCGCGCTTGTTCAGACGGCGCGGGAAATGAAACCAACTGTAAGGTGCCATCCATGGGAAGACAGAAAGCTGTGATCAAAGCTCGTCGCGAAGCAAAACGTGTGCTGAGACGGGATTCACGTAGCCACCGGCAGCGTGAAGAGGAATCGGTCACCACGCTTGTGCAGATGAGCGGCGTAGAATCTATAGGCATGGCGCGCGACAGCCGCGACCATTCACCTATCGAAGCGCGTAATGAAGCTCAGGCGCATTATCTTAATGCCATCGAGAAAAAGCAGCTGATATTTGCTACCGGCGAAGCCGGCTGTGGCAAGACGTTTATCAGCGCGGCGAAAGCCGCTGAGGCCCTGATACATAAGGATGTCGACAGGATTATCGTTACCCGTCCGGTGCTGCAGGCCGATGAAGATCTCGGCTTCCTTCCCGGTGATATTTCAGAGAAGTTCGCCCCGTATTTCCGCCCGGTGTACGATATCCTGGTGCGACGTTTAGGGTCGTCTTTTATGCAGTATTGCCTGCGGCCTGAAATTGGTAAGGTTGAGATTGCGCCGTTCGCCTATATGCGCGGACGTACTTTCGAAAATGCCGTGGTTATTCTGGATGAGGCGCAGAATGTCACCGCAGCGCAAATGAAAATGTTCCTCACCCGCCTCGGGGAAAACGTGACGGTTATCGTCAATGGCGATATCACGCAGTGTGACTTACCCGCTGGCGTGCCGTCCGGTTTAAGCGACGCGCTGAGCCGTTTTGAAGAGGATGACATGGTCGGTGTTGTTCGTTTTGGTAAACAGGATTGTGTGCGCTCGGCCCTCTGCCAGCGCACCTTGAACGCCTACGACTGACGGTCTTCAACGATTTAGACAAAAGCCCAAACTTCGGTTTGGGCTTTTTTATTTGCGCGAATTATTTGGCCAAACTGTGAAGGGGGTCATAACACCAGGTCAAGGAGAGACAATTTGTGAGACCTGGGAATTATCTCTCTCTCGAAACCATGCCGTATACTTTCCTCAAGCAGAGACAATAGTCTCTCTCCACAAACCCGCTTTGGAACAGCAACAATACGCCACGGAAGTCCGTTACAGCGTATTGAGACTTGAGGAACAACTTATGCAAAAGAAAAAAATTTACCTGTTCTGCTCCGCTGGGATGTCAACCTCGCTGTTAGTGACCAAAATGCGAGCGCAGGCCGAAAAGTATGAAGTTCCGGTAGAAATTGAAGCTTTCTCTGAGTCTTTGGCTAGCGAGAAAGGGAAACATGCGGACCTGGTATTACTCGGGCCACAAATTGCCTACATGCAGGCAGATATCAAGAAATTGTTGCCCACCAAGCCTGTAGAAGTTATCGATTCTGCTCTGTACGGTAAAGTCGATGGGCTGGGTGTGTTGAAAGCGGCTGTGGCAGCAATTAAGAAAGCAGCGGCCGAGAGTTAATTTTTTATTCTTGTTTTGTTTAATTTTCCGTCAAAGAGCGACTTACACCTACAGCCGTAAGTAATTACGGCTTTCAAGGATATTTATAATATGAGTAAAGTCATTGATTCACTTGAGAAGGTTCTCCTGCCTTTTGCTGTAAAAATAGGAAAGCAGCCTCACGTTAATGCCATTAAAAATGGTTTTATTAAATTAATGCCGTTAACCCTAACCGGGGCAATGTTTGTTCTGATCAACAACGTATTTCTGAGCTTCGGCGCAGGATCATTCTTCTACTCGTTAGGCATCCGTTTAGACCCCGAGACCATTGAAACCCTGAATGGGTTTAAAGCTATCGGCGGCAATGTGTACAACGGTACGTTGGGCATAATGTCGCTGATGGCGCCTTTTTTCATTGGCATGGCATTGGCTGAAGAAAGAAAGGTCGATCCTTTGGCAGCGGGCTTATTATCCGTCGCAGCCTTTATGACCGTGACGCCATACAGCGTGGGCGAAGCCTATGCCGTGGGTGCTAACTGGTTAGGCGGTCAGAACATTATTTCCGGTATGATTATCGGTCTGGTTGTCGCGGAATTGTTCACCTTCGTGGTTCGCCGGAACTGGGTTATAACCTTGCCTGATAGCGTACCAGCCTCGGTGTCCCGTTCGTTCTCGGCGTTAATTCCAGGCTTCCTGATTCTGTCTATCTTCGGGATCATCTCCTGGGCGCTGTCTCACTACGGCAGCAACTTCCACCAGATCATCATGGACTCCATTTCGACTCCGCTGGCGTCAATGGGTAGCGTGGTTGGCTGGGCATACGTGATTTTCAACTCCCTGCTGTGGTTCTTCGGTGTTCACGGTTCTCTGGCGCTTACCGCTCTGGATAACGGCATCATGACCCCATGGGCGCTGGAAAACGTCGCGCTGTACCAGCAGTACGGTTCTGTAGAAGCCGCTATCGAAGCGGGCAAACAGTTCCACTTCTGGGCGAAACCAATGCTCGACTCCTACATCCTGCTGGGGGGTTCTGGTGCGACGCTGGGTCTGATTATCGCTATCTTCATCGCCTCTCGCCGCGCCGATCACCGTCAGGTGGCTAAGCTGGCGCTGCCGTCAGGCATCTTCCAGATTAACGAACCGATTCTGTTTGGTCTGCCGATCATCATGAACCCGGTGATGTTCATCCCGTTCGTAGCTGTACAGCCGATTCTGGCCGCAATCACCCTGATTGCTTACTCCATGGGCATTATCCCGCCGGTCACCAACCTGGCACCGTGGACCATGCCTACCGGCCTGGGCGCCTTCTTCAACAGTAACGGCAGCGTCGCTGCTCTGCTGGTGGCGCTGTTCAACCTGGGTGTTGCAACGCTGGTGTACATGCCGTTCGTTATCCTGTCCAACAAGGCACAGGCGGTTATTGAAGAAGAAGAAAGCGAAGAAGATATCGCTAACGCACTGAAATTCTAAGTTCAGCCGGGGGAGGGAATGCCTCCCCCGTTTTCAGAATCCGGGGAGCACTCTTATGTTTGATTTAGATAACGTTGTTGAAACTGAAGTAGAAGTGGACGATCTCGAAGAAGTGGTGATGGGCTTAATCATCAACTCTGGTCAGGCCCGTAGCCTGGCTTACGGCGCGCTGAAAAAGGCCAAGCTGGGTGACTTCGCCGGGGCCAAAGAGATGATGGACCAGTCTCGTACCGCGCTGAACGAAGCACACCTGGTGCAGACTAAGCTGATTGAAGGCGACCAGGGCGAAGGCAAAACTAAAGTGAGCCTGGTGCTGGTACACGCGCAGGACCACCTGATGACTTCGATGCTGGCTCGTGAGCTGGTCACCGAGTTGATTGAATTACATGAGAAAATGGACAAGTAGCAGGTCAGTATATGCAGCCAGAGATAGACAATATGGAAATTAACATTGTTCGTGAAAGCCAGCTGTTTAACGGCAAGTGTTTCCATGCGTTTATCTACACCAAAGAAGAGAGCGTGAGCGGGCTGCACCAGCATGACTACTACGAATTCACTATCGTGTTAACCGGGCGCTACTATCAGGAAATTAACGGTAAGCGCGTGTTGATGGAACGAGGCGATTTTGTCTTTATTCCGGTCGGTTCCCATCATCAGAGTTTCTACGAGTTTGGCGCGACCCGGTTATTTAACGTGGGGATCAGTCAGCAGTTTTTTGAACAGCATTATATGCCGCTGCTGCCGTCCCATCTGGTGGCTTCACAGGTTTACCAGATCAAGGATGAATTCCTGGCGTTTATGGAGTCGGTGATTGCCTCGTTTAATTTCCGCGAAGGGGAGTTTAACGAGTTTCTCGAAATGGTGAGCTTTTATGTGGTCAATCGACTGCGCCATTATCGAGAGTCGGAAAATCAGGATGATATTCCATTGTGGTTAAAATCCACCGTTGAAGGGATGCACGACAAAATGCGTTTTGGTGATAAAGCCTTATTAAACATGGTTGCGCTTTCGGGTAAGTCGCAGGAATATTTAACGCGCGCCACTCAGCGTTATTATGGCAAAACGCCGATGCAGATTATTAATGAAATCCGCATTAATTTTGCCAAGAAACAGCTGGAGATTACTAACTCGTCGGTGACCGATATTGCCTTCGAGTCCGGCTACAGCAGCCCCAGTATGTTTATTAAGAACTTTAAGAAGGTCACCTCTTTTACGCCCAATAGCTATCGGAAAAAATTGTACAGCATTAATTAATTTGCTGGTTAACGACCACGGTCAATATTGCGTTTTTATTAACTTATTCAATTTTCTAAATACGGCGCGTGGCGCTGTACGGGAGCCTATATGACTAAGAAATTAAAAGTTGTTACTATCGGTGGCGGCAGCAGCTATACCCCAGAATTACTTGAAGGTTTTATTAAGCGCTACCATGAATTACCGATTACCGAACTTTGGCTGGTGGATGTCGAAGCCGGTAAAGAAAAGCAGGATATTATTTTCAATCTTTGCCAGCGCATGATTGAGCATGCCGGCGTGCCGATGACGGTACATAAGAGCCTCGATCGCCGTGAAGCGCTGAAAGACGCGGACTTCGTGACCACTCAGCTGCGTGTGGGCCAGTTGAAAGCACGTGAGCTGGATGAACGTATCCCGCTGAGTCACGGCTATCTTGGCCAGGAAACCAACGGTGCGGGCGGTCTGTTCAAAGGCCTGCGTACCATTCCAGTGATTTTCGACATTATCAAAGACGTGCAGGAAATCTGCCCGGATGCCTGGGTTATCAACTTCACTAACCCGGCCGGTATGGTGACCGAGGCAGTATTCCGCCACACCAACTTCAAAAAATTCATCGGCGTGTGCAACATTCCTGTTGGCATGAAGATGTTTATTACCGACGTACTGAAACTGACGCCGGAAGATGATCTGGGCATCGATCTCTTCGGTCTGAACCACATGGTGTTCATCAAAGATGTGCTGGTGAACGGCGAATCCCGCTTTGCTGAACTGCTGGACGGCGTAGCCAGCGGTAAACTGAGCGCGAACTCGGTGAAAAACATCTTCGATATGCCGTTCAGCGAAGGGCTGATTCGTTCCCTGAACCTGCTGCCGTGCTCTTATCTGCTGTACTACTTCAAGCAGAAAGAAATGCTTGCCATTGAAATGGGCGAGTTCTACAAAGGCGGCGCGCGCGCTTCCGTGGTGCAGAAGGTCGAAAAACAGCTGTTCGAACTGTATAAAGATCCTAACCTGGACGTGAAACCGAAAGAGCTGGAGCTGCGCGGCGGGGCTTATTACTCTGACGCCGCATGCGAAGTGATCAGCGCTATCTACAATGATAAGCAGACCGAGCACTACGTGAACATCCCGCACCATGGCCACGTGGACAATATCCCGACGGACTGGGCTATCGAGACGACCAGTATCATTGGCCGTGACGGTGCAAGGCCACACCCGCGCGTGACTCACTTCGACGAGAAAGTGATGGGCCTGATTCATACCATCAAAGGGTTTGAAGTGGCAGCGAGCCAGGCGGCACTGAGCGGTGAGTTCAACGACGTGCTGCTGGCGCTGAACCTGAGCCCGCTAATCCACTCTGACAAGGATGCGGAAGTGATTGCCAAAGAGATGCTGCTTGCCCATAAAGCCCATCTGCCAAACTTTGCGAAAGCTATCGAAAAACTGGCTTAATGTCTTGCCCTCCCCGGACGGGGAGGGCCACTCAAGAGGGATGCTATGGATCGCTTACTGATTATCAATGCCGATGACTTTGGCCTGAGTAAGGCGCAAAACTACGGCATTATCGAAGCGTTTCACCACGGCGTGGTGACGTCAACCACCGCGATGGTTAACGCAGAAGCCATTAAACACGCCGCCGGGCTGTGCGCTCGTTATCCGGGACTGGGGGTTGGCATGCACTTTGTGCTGACGCTGGGGCAGCCGTTGAGCGACATGCCGGTTCTGACTCGTAAAACAGGCGTACTGGGTAAATGGATTTGGGAGATGGCGGAGCAGGGGCAACTGGACCTGGACGAGATCAAGCGTGAGCTTGAAAGTCAGTATCTGCGCTTTATCGATATTTTTGGTATTGAGCCGACCCATCTCGATAGCCACCACCACGTACATATGATCCCGGAAATTTTCCCCATCGTTGCGGCGTTTGCCAGCGAGAAAGGGATCCCGCTGCGTGTCGATCGTGATGCCGCAGCCCGGGACAACATTTCACTGGCTGGCGTGAGAAGTACGCAAGGATTTAGCAGCGAGTTTTACGGTGACGCTATTTCTGAAAGCCTGCTGCTGGAGTGCCTGGATGCCTCGGCGCAGCGAGAGGAAGCCTCGCTGGAGGTGATGTGCCACCCGTCATTTGTGGATAACACAATCCTGAAAAGCAACTACTGCTACCCGCGCCTGGAGGAGATGGAAGTGCTGACCTCCGCCGCGCTGAAGTATGCTATAGCCGAAAGAGGCTACCGGTTAGGCACTTTCCGCGACCTCTAACCCTTATTCGTGCTTCGGTCCATTGTCGGTAAGGTGTATTATAATTGCATCTTATCGACAATCATTGGCCGGACGTTTGACCGGTCGACCAGGTACAGTCATGTACGGAAAACGTATCCAGCGCGAAAAGCAAACCATCGCTAAAATGCTCGCTTTGTACGAGCGCAAAAAACCTGCTGCCAGCCCCGATCCAGACCACTACTTACGGCTATATGACTACGCAGCCAAAAGGCTGGATCGCTGCGCTTTTGGCGAAGAAAAACCTGCCTGCAAGCAATGCCCCATCCACTGCTATCAGCCCGCAAAACGTGAAGAGATGAAGCAGGTGATGCGCTGGAGTGGTCCCCGAATGCTGTTCCATCATCCGATTCTGACCGTGCTTCATTTGATGGACGATCGCCGGCCGGTTCCGCCGCTGCCGGAGAAATATCAGCGTAAGAAATAGCTTTGGATCGTGTGCAGCATGCGAAAAAAAAAGCCCGCATTTGCATGCGAGCTCTTCTTTAAATATGGCGGTGAGGGAGGGATTCGAACCCTCGATACGTTGCCGTATACACACTTTCCAGGCGTGCTCCTTCAGCCACTCGGACACCTCACCATATTGTTTTGCTGCACACCTTAGGTGGGCAACGGGGCGCTACTATAGGGAGTCAGCCCTCTTCGGTCAAGCCTAATTTATGGATTATGCCGCGTTCGGTTAAGGTGTGAGCGGTTGGGGTGGTTTTAAGGCAAATTCGTCGAAAAAAGCTCCCGCCCGACTAATCCCTGTGGGCGGGAGAGGGTCAATCATCGTGCTAACTGGCGTTGCCTCCAAGCGATTGCCAGAGCGTAATGCGGTTCTCCAGTTCCGTTTGTTGCAGTGAAATAAGCGACTGGCTCGCGCTCCACAGCGTGCGCTGCGCCGTTAAGGCCGTCAGATAATCACCGATGCCTGCCTGGTAGCGCTTCATCGCCAGATCAAACGTTTGCTGCTCGGCTGCCACATATTGACGCTGGGCATCCAGCTCTTCGTTTAGCGTCGAGCGACGAACTAAAGCATCCGAAACGTCTTTAAACGCGCTCTGAATAGTTTTTTCGTAACTCGCGATCAGCCCCTTCTTCTCTGCTTCGGCATAGCGCAGTTGCGACAGATTGCTACCGCCGGTAAACAGCGGCAGCGAGATCGACGGTGAAAATGACCAGACCTGCATCCCGTGGTTAAACAACGAGGAAAGCGAGTCGCTACCCACCCCCGCGCTGGCGGTTAACGAGATTGAGGGAAAGAAGCTGGCCCTGGCCGCACCGATGTTGGCGTAGGCGACCTTCAGATTGTGTTCGGCTTCCTGGATATCCGGCCTCGCAAGCAGTACAGAGGACGAAACTCCCGCGGGCACTAAGGTGATTGTGTTTTCATGCAGGCTTTCCAGCGTACCGGGCAGTAATGACTGCGGCACGCTGCTGCCCGCCAGCAGATTGATGGAGTTCTTATCCTGCAGACCAGCGTTTGATAATTGGCCACGCTGGCTCGCGCCTGCTGGTAAACGCTGAGGGCTGATGAAACATCCGTTGCGGCCGCAGTACCAACCTGCTGTTGTTTTTGCACTATCTTCAGCGAGGCTTCCGCACTGGACATCGTTTGCTGCGCCAGCTCAAGATTGCTGTTATCGGCCGCTAATGTGATCCACGCTGTCGTTAGCTCGGCCACCAGCGTCAGGCGAGTATTTTGCGCGGTAAACTCGCTGGCAAGCCAGGTTTCTCTGGCTGCGCGGGAAAGGCTTTGGTTACGACCAAACAAATCAAGCTCAAAGCTGGTCACCGCGCCGTCGGCCTGAGCACTGGAGGTCAGCCCGCTTTCTGTGGTGCTGCTGCGAGTGGAGCTTAACTCCGCGTTGAGCGTGGGAAACAGTGACGCACGCTGCACGCCGTATTGGGCTCTGGCGGCTTCAATATCGGCAATCGCTTTTTGTACATCACGATTGCTGTTCAGCCCCATGCCCACCACCTGTTGCAGGCGAGCATCTTTAACCACCTGCTGCCAGTGGCCTACTACCGCGCGAGATTCACCCTGCGTACCCGGCAACGTAGCGGGAATAGGTGCCGCAGGGCGCTCATAATCAGGATCCAGCGAAACGCAGCCGGTGCTGAGCCGCGTCAGCAGGATAATGGAAAGACGAATCATGGTTTACCCCTTCGCACGACGTTGACCGGCAAACAGGCGTTTCACCAGGACAAAGAAGAGAGGAACAAAGAAAATCGCGAGCAGGGTAGCGGTCAGCGTGCCGCCCACAATACCTGTCCCGATGGCGATACGACTGTTTGCGCCCGCCCCGGTGGCAACCGCCAGCGGTGTGACCCCGGCGACAAACGCCAGAGACGTCATGATAATGGGGCGCAGGCGCGTTTGCGCCGCATGCAGAGCAGCATGACTTAGCGAGTAACCTTCATTTACTGCAGCTTCGGCGTATTCCACAATCAAAATGGCGTTTTTAGACGACAACCCAATCGTGGTAAGCAGCGCGACCTGGAAATAAATGTCGTTACTTAAGTCACGCATCCAAGCGGCAAGCGCAGCGCCAAGCAGCCCTAAAGGGATCACCAGAATCACCGACAGTGGCACGGACCAGCTTTCATAGAGAGCGGCCAGGCATAAGAACACGACGAGAATAGAGACCGCATAGAGGCTGAGCGCCTGGCCGCTGGCCAATTTTTCCTGCAGGGAAAGCCCGCTCCATGCCCAACTTGTGCCTTCCGGCAGGCTATTTGCCAGCGCCTCCATTTTTTCCATTGCTGTGCCGGAGCTGTATCCGGCGGCGTTTTCCCCCTGAATCTCAAAGGCAACCGAGCCGTTGTAGCGCACCAGGTTTTCGGGGCCATACTGCCAGCGAGTGGTGGCGAACGCGGAGAAAGGCGTCATGCTTTGGTTTTCACTGCGCACGAACCATTTTCCGAGGTCGGAAGGTGCCGCCCGGGTATCGCTTTCGCCCTGGATATAGACCTTTTTCACGCGGCCACGGTCGATAAAATCGTTCACGTAAGTCCCGCCCCAGGCGCTGGAGAGCGTGGAGGAAACCTCGCTGAGCGAAAGTCCTAATGAAACGGCTTTATTACTGTCGATATCCACCTGGAGCTGCGGCATTTGCGGCAGATCGTTGGCACGAACGGCCTGCAGGCCCGGGTCCTGATTCGCTTTGCCAATAAGCTGGTTGCGCAGGGCAAACAGCGCGTCACGGTCGGTTCCACCATTGGCAAGCAGCTCAAAGGTAAAACCGTTGCTCCTGCCCAGCCCGTCAACGGACGGCGGGATCATGGCAAACAGCGAGGCATCGCGCAGCGTATTGAGCTCTTTCGTGGCCCGCAGGGCGATAGCCTGGGCCGTATTCTCTTCCCCTTCACGTTCTGACCAGTTTTTGAGCGACACAAAAGCCATGCCGGTGTTTTGCCCGTTGCCGCTGAAGCTAAAACCATCGACGGTGAAAATGACGTTGGTATTGTCTTTTTCTTTGGTCAGGAACCAGTCGGTGACGGTGCGGTTGATTTCCGCCGTGCGCACGGCAGTGGCGCCTGGAGGTAAGGTCCACTGCACCATGATCTGCCCCTGATCCTCGACGGGCAGGAAGCTCCCCGGCAGTTTCCACATTACCAGGCCCATCGCACCGCAGATGGCAACGTAAGCCAGCATGACGGTGGCGTAATGACGGAGAGTGTCTATTACGCGGCGTTTATAGCCACGCTCGGTGGTGCGGTACAGGCGGTTAAAACCAGCGAAAAACCCGCGTTTATGGGATGTAGTGTGCTGCAGAATGCTGCCGCAAAGCGCTGGCGTTAGCGTCAGGGCAACCACCACCGACAGGACCATGGAGGAGATAATGGTGACTGAGAACTGGCGATAAATAACCCCCGTTGAGCCGCCAAAAAACGCCATCGGCAGAAAGACCGCGGACAGCACTAAGGCGATGGCTATCAGGGCGCCGGAGATTTCCCCCATGGATTTTTCTGTGGCTTCGCGCGCCGGAAGCCCTTCGTCGCGCATGATACGTTCCACGTTTTCCACCACCACAATGGCGTCGTCCACCAACAGACAGATGGCCAGTACCATGGCAAACAGCGTCAGCGTGTTAATGGAATAGCCGAACAGGGCCAGCACGCCAAAAGTCCCCAGCAGTACGACCGGTACCGCCAGCGCAGGAATCAGCGTGGCACGCACGTTCTGCAAAAAGAGATACATCACGAAGACCACCAGCAGAATGGCTTCAAACAGCGTTTGGATCACATCCTCAATGGAGATTTTGATGAATTCGGTGCTGTCTTTGGGGAAGGCAATTTTGTAGCCCTTCGGCATGCTGCGCTCGAACTCGGCGATTTTCTCTTTCACTTGCGTGGTGGTGTCCAGCGCATTCGCGCCGGGCGCAAGCATGACGGCAATCCCTGCTGCCGGGTGGCCGTTCAGTTTTGCGATGGAGTTATATTCCTCGCTGCCCATTTCAACCCGGGCCACGTCGGCAATACGAATAGTTGCCCCGTTAGCCTGGCTCTTCACGATGATATTCTGGAACTGCTCTACGGTTTGTAGCCGTGACTGCGCGCGAACCGTCGCGGTGAGCTGCTGAGCATCTGAGGCGGGAAGGGCACCAATTTTACCGGCGGAAACCTGAATGTTTTGCGCTTCTATTGCCGTTTGAATATCCGACGGCATCAGCGCGTAAGACGCCAGTTTGGCCGGATCCATCCAGATACGAATCGCATACTCTGCGCCGAAGACCTGCAGGCTGCCGACACCGGTCAGGCGAGCCATTGGGTCCTGAACGTTGCTGACCAGCCAGTCGGCGATATCCGAGCTGTTGGCTTTATCCTGTTCATCATAGACACCCATGATCATCAGGAAGCTGCTTTGGGATTTCACCACCGTCACGCCAGTCTGCTGGACTTCGCTCGGCAGGCGGGACTCGGCCTGCTGCACTTTGTTTTGTACCTGAACCTGTGCAGTATCGGGGTCGGTGCCTTGTTCAAAGGTCACGGTAATGCTGACGGAGCCGTCAGAGCTGCTGGTGGAGCTGAAATAGAGCAGGTTATCCAGTCCGGTCAGTTGCTGCTCAATGACCTGAGTCACGCTGTTTTCCAGCGTTTCGGCCGAAGCACCAGTGTAGGTGGCTGAGATTTTTATGGCGGGAGGCGCCACATCGGGATACTGGGCGACGGGCAGGGTGCGAATCGCGAGCACCCCGGCCAGCATAATAAGAATCGCAATGACCCAGGCAAAAACCGGGCGACGAACGAAGAAGGTGGAGAACATCAGGCTTTACCTCCTTCTTTGGCTATTTCAACGGGGGTAACCTGCTGCCCGGCGCTGATTTTCCCGGTACCTTCAACGATCAGGCGGTCGCCGTTGCTCAGGCCACTGAGCACCAGCCATTTATCGCCATAGGTAGCGCCGGTTTCCAGCGTCAGCTGCTCAACTTTGTTTTCAGCATTAACAACCAGCGCCGTGGCATTGCCTTTCGCATCGCGGGTAATGCCCTGCTGCGGGGCAAGAATGGCCTCATTCATGATGCCTTCATCCACCCGGGCGTGAACAAACATGCCGGGCAGAAGCTGCTGCTGAGGATTGGCGAAAACTGCTCGCAGGGTGACAGAACCAGTGGATTCGTCGACAGCCACCTCCGTCAGCGCGAGGCGCCCTTTTTGTGAATAAGTACTGCCATCCTCCAGCAGCAAAGAGACGCTGAGCGTGTCGGCGTTTGTCGCCAGCGTTTGCTTGCGCAGGCGCAGTAAATCTACGCTGGAGCGGGTAAGGTCCACATAAATCGTGCCTAACCCGCGAACGGTGGCCAGGGCGCTTTCCTGCTCGGCCGAAACTAGCGCGCCCGGCGTAACGGAGGATATCCCGATTCGCCCGGCGATAGGCGAAGTGACCGTTGTCCAGTTGAGGTTGATGCGCGCACTTTCCAGCGTGGCTTTTTTCGATTCCACGCTGGCCTTGTCCTGATTGCAGGTGGACTGCGCATCGTCGGCATCCTGCCGGGAGACACCGTTTTCTTTCACTAATTGCCCATAGCGGTGGGCTTTCTGGCAATCGGCAACGACCAGCGCCTGCGCCTGTTTTAGTGACGCGGCGGCTTCGTTGTAAGTGGCCTGGAAGCTGGCAGGATCAATCTGGTAAAGCGGCTGGCCAGCTTTAACGTTATCCCCTTCATTAAACAACCGCTTCTGGATAATACCGGTGACCTGAGGGCGAACTTCTGCGCTCATTGCGGCCGCGGTTCGCCCGGTAAGTTCGCTAATAACAGAAACAGGCTGGCTGGCTAATGTCGTGATCCCCACTTCCGGGAGGGGAAGTGTCGGTGCCGATATATCTTCATTATTACATCCGCTCAGGAGAAATAATGTGACTACAGATGTTTGAATATATTTCATCTCTTTTCTCAGGGTGAAGGATGTCCGCCTCGCTATTGCGCAAGGAATAAAGTTTCAGGCACTCGTCTCTCTCCGAATATTCGGAAAGAATAAAAGTAGGGGAGGTGTTATTCCCCTGGTGTTGGTTTAAATAAAACTAGTTAATGCCAATCAGCATATTAATGATTTCGCGATACACTTTTTCCATGGCCTGGGGTTCTACTTTCTGCGACGTCAGGCGGCGATAAATCGTGCCCTCCATCATCACAGCCGTGACTTCAACGCTGCAGCGCACGCGCTCTTCGGTTAAATGAGGGTGATCTTTTTTAAGGTGTAAACAAGCGGTTTTGAAAATACGTTCATCAGCCTCGGCAAGCCAGGCGGCCACCTGCGGGTTACGCGTGGCTTCGGCCGAGATTTCCAGCATTAATGTGTCATCTTCTTCGTTGAGGCTAATTCGGCTGGCGAGAAGATTAGGAATAATATCTGTCGGGCTTTTATCCGACATGTCGGCCATACGTTTATCGATAATACGGTGAATAATGGCTTCAATAATGGCGTCTTTATTGCTGAAGTAGCGATAAATTTGCCCGACGCTTAACTGTGCCTCTGTGGCAATTTGTGACATGCTGGCTGCGTGAAAACCGCTGCTGGTAAAGCAGCGCCTGGCGGCGGCAATAATGTCGTTTTGGCGGGCTTTGTGCCGGGCTTCAAGCTTGCTGCTCATTGCTGACTCCGTCTTTTAATTTTTGAGAATGATCGTTCTCATTTTTGTTAATTATACGTCGCAATAGAATGTTGGAAAGATTTTTTTTAGTTTGTTTATAACTGACTGTTTTTAATTGAGGTAATTTTTGTGGCGCAGTGAGAAGGGCGAAATTAAGGGTATTTAACCTTTATCATAATAAGGGTTATTGGCAAGGTTAAATGAAAGTAGACTGATAAATACTGTGTGAATTGTGAAGGGTAAAATGGGGGTTAGGGCAGCAATGCAAAACGGCTGTCCTGCCGTTTAGTGATTCGCAAGCTCACCCCTTCGGGGCAGCGTTATCACAAGTGATGCCGCTGTCCAACCTGCAGAAGCAGGTTGTCGAACCCTGTCGAGGGTTCTCATCCGTCCCTCATAGTGCAACATGCGAAAAAAAAGCCCGCATTTGCATGCGAGCTCTTCTTTAAATATGGCGGTGAGGGAGGGATTCGAACCCTCGATACGTTGCCGTATACACACTTTCCAGGCGTGCTCCTTCAGCCACTCGGACACCTCACCATATTGTTGCCCCAGCGCTGCTGGAACGGGCGCTAATTTAGGGAAAATGGACTTCGCCGTCAATGCTAATTTCATGTTTTTGGTGCGTTTAGCCAAACTTCATCCAACTTGATTCTTAAACCACCACAAGATGCTGCTTTTTATTACTTTGGGGCTTGCATGGCGAGTCGATTCGCGCAAGCCTAAGAAAAAAAGGAGGCAGTATGGACATTATTTTTCATCACCCCACTTTTGACACCGAGTACTGGCTGAATTGTCTTCAGCAGGCTTTACCTGGCGCACGCGTTCGCCAGTGGAAGCAAGGGGACCAACAATCCGCGGATTACGCCCTTGTCTGGCATCCTCCGGTGGAAATGCTTAGCGGCCGTAAAGGGCTAAAAGGTGTATTTGCGCTGGGGGCGGGCGTAGACGCTATTCTCAGCAAACTTCAGGCTCATCCTGACATGCTGCCTGACGGCGTGCCGCTATTCCGCCTCGAAGATACCGGCATGGGGCTGCAGATGCAGGAGTACGCGGTCAGCCAGGTGTTGCACTGGTTCCGCCGTTTTGACGATTACCAAAGACAAAAACTGCAGGGGAAATGGCAGCCGCTGGACGATTATCGTCGTGAGGACTTCACCATCGGGATCCTCGGCGCGGGCGTGCTGGGTGGGAAAGTGGCTGAAAGTCTTGTGGACTGGGGCTTCCCGGTACGCTGCTGGAGTCGCAGTAAGAAAGATTTCCCAGGCGTGGAGAGTTTTGCCGGGAGTGAAGCGCTGCCTGCCTTCTTAAGTGGCACCCGCGTGTTGATTAACCTGCTGCCTAATACGCCGCAAACGGTCGGCATTATCAATCGTGAGTTGCTGGGCCAACTGGCTAAAGAGGCCTACGTGATAAATCTTGCGCGCGGCGTTCATCTGGTCGAGGCCGATCTGTTGGCTGCACTGGATGCCGGACAGCTCAAGGGCGCAATGCTGGATGTCTTCTCTAAAGAGCCTCTGCCGGAAAATAGCCCCCTGTGGGCGCATCCTCGCGTGGCGATTACGCCGCATGTTGCGGCGGTAACTCGCCCTGATGAGGCGATTAGCTATATTGCAAAAACGATCACTCAACTGGAAAACGGTGAAGCGGTCTCCGGTGAAGTGTCGCTGCAGCACGGCTATTAAGCATCAAGCCCGGCTTTGGCCGGGCTGATAACGTTCCAGAAGCAGGCTAAAAATTGTCATGGATTGCTGGTATCCTTAAGTCAAAATAGAAAAGGAGAAAGCCATGTATCCCGTTGACCTGCATATGCATACCGTTGCCAGCACCCACGCCTACAGTACCCTCCACGATTATATTGCCGTTGCTAAAGCCAAGGGCATCAAGCTATTTGCTATTACCGACCACGGCCCTGATATGGCGGATGCGCCGCATTACTGGCACTTTATTAATATGCGCATCTGGCCACGACTGGTCGATGGCGTCGGCATTTTGCGCGGTATTGAGTCGAACATTAAAAACACCGCCGGGGAAATCGACTGCACGGGCCCGATGCTGGACGCGCTGGATTTAATTATCGCGGGCTTCCACGAGCCTGTGTTCCCGCCAAAAGATAAAGCCACCCACACCGAAGCGATGATCGCGACGATGGCGAACGGCGACGTGCACATTATCAGCCACCCGGGTAATCCTAAGTTTGAGATTGATATCCCTGCTGTTGCGGCGGCGGCGGCGAAATACAACGTCGCGCTGGAGTTGAACAACTCTTCGTTTACTCATTCGCGTATTGGCAGTGGCCCGAACTGCCGCGCGATTGCCGAAGCCGTGCGTGATGCCGGTGGCTGGCTGGCGTTAGGATCTGACTCCCACACCGCTTTTACGCTGGGGGACTTCACCGAATGCCGTAAAATCCTCGATGAAATTAATTTCCCGGAAGACAGGATCCTTAACGTTTCTCCACAGCGCCTGCTGGGCTTCCTTGAAGCTCGTGGGATGGCGCCAATTGCTGAATTTGCCACACTGTAATTAACACCCGTAATGGATAAAGCCAGTCATGAATGAGTTTTCAATTATTTGCCGCGTACTCGGATCGCTTTTTTATCGCCAACCGCAGGATCCCCTGCTGGTGCCTCTTTTTACGCTGATCCGTGAAGGGAAGCTGGCGGCAAGCTGGCCACTGGAACAGGATGAACTGTTGGGCCGACTGCAAAACAGCTGCGATCCACAGCTACTGGCGGCTGACTTTAATGCGCTGTTTGTCGGCGAAAAATGTAGCGTGCCACCATTCCGTTCCGCCTGGGAAGAGGGAAGTGATGAAGGAGAAGTGCGCCAGTTCCTGAAGCAACGTGGCATGCCGCTGGGCGAGTCGCCGGCCGATCATTTCGGGACGCTGTTGCTGGCGGCCTCGTGGCTTGAAGATCAGTCTCAGGAAGATGAGTTTGAAGCGCAGGTGACGCTGTTTGATGATTATCTGATGCCGTGGTGTGGGACTTTCCTGGGCAAAGTTGAAGCCCATGCCACAACGCCATTCTACCGCACACTGGCGGCTATCAGCCGTGAGGCGCTGCAGGCCATGCGCGATGAGTTGCAGGAATCAGAGGAAGAGTAATTGTGATTTGAATCACAATTAAAATGTAACGATGATTTTTGATTTACAAAAAATGTGCGCCAGATCGTAGTGGTTGACCCGGCCTCTGCTATGATACGGCGCCATGAAGACACTTATTCCATTAGCAATTACCACCGGTATTCTCTCAGGTCTTTGGGGCTGGGTGGCGGTGAGTCTCGGCCTGCTAGGCTGGGCCGGTTTCCTCGGCTGTACCGCCTATTTTGCCTGTCCGCAGGGCGGTATGAAGGGGCTTTTTATTTCCCTGTGTACGCTGTGCAGCGGCGTGCTCTGGGCGCTGGTGATTATTCACGGCAGCGCGCTGGCACCGCAGGCTGAAATCCTGGGCTATATCATGACCGGCGTGGTGGCCTTCCTGATGTGCATTCAGGCTCGTCATATTTTGCTCTCGTTTGTCCCCGGGACGTTTATCGGTGCCTGTGCAACTTTTGCCAACCAGGGCGAGTGGCATAACGTGGTGCCTTCACTGCTTTTAGGTCTGGTATTTGGTTTTGCGATGAAAAACAGTGGGTTGTGGCTTGCGGCCCGGCGAGAAAAGCCAAAACCGAAAGCCAGCTCGTTGTTAAGCGAATAAAAAAACCAGCGGAAGCTGGTTTTTTTATCAACGGAGGTGGGGTCAGGAGGCGGGCGGCGTCGAGAGCTGCTTGTATTTCACCAGCACCGGATTATTAATATCGGCCGGATTCTGCAGATTCCAAAGCCCCCGGTCGATACCGTCGTTGACCAGATAGATGACCCCGGTTTCAATGGCGGACATCAGACACAGCATCACCGGCTCGTTGCTGGTATAGCCCACTTCACCCTCCAGCAGGCGCTGATAATCAATAAACCGGAAGACGCCGGCCTGTACCTCGTATGACAGAATCGTTTTGCTGGTGTTGACGGACGACATGACTTCGCCAGTGCTGACGTCCACTACCCGTAGGTTAACGGCAATCTGATCGAGCTGGTATTGCGTATCTGCCCCAATGCCAAAATAGCGAGCACCCGCGCCACCCGACTTCACGTTGCTCTCATAACCAATGATCGACCCTTCGATCATCACATTGGCCGCCATCAGAGAATGCAGCGGGGCACGGTTATTATCCGCCACGGTGCCGTTTTCCTGTGCAGCGCGAATAATTTTGCGTTCATTAAGCAAGTTTTGCAGCCCTTGGCGTTCAAGCGGAATGAACCAGCGAGAATCTTTCAGTGCGGTGACCAGCATAGACGTTGCGCTTTGCGGCACAGCGGTAGAAAAGTTGCTGGCAGGGTAGGGCTTGAACTGGCCCGTTTCGTCCTGAATGTTATAGACCGAGACATAAAGCTTCCCTTTTGCTTCGGGCAAATGTGTGAGGTCGAGGTAGCTTTGCGCGCGCGGTAATAACGTGGGTTTGGCGGCCTCTTTTGGCGGAGCCGTTAAACAACCACTTAATAAGCACACCGCCACAATCAGAAGTAAGCGCTGCATAATGTTGATCCTTGCAGAGGTTTTATGATTTTAAGCCACTAAAAATTCGTGGAGTTTGCCTGCAGGCCGGAAACCTGAATGGTTGACGTTTTGCCGGTTTTCCGGTCGGTGACGTTGAGCTGAAGTTGCCCGTCGGTATTGGCAATATCAACGATGAAATCGTTGGTGACCATGCGCCCCGGTTTCCCGGTGTTAATATTGGTTAAGAGTCCACCCAGCACCTGTGACTGCAGTGCCTGGGTGAAATTATCCAGCGCGCTTGGCATTTGAATGCCGAGATCGCTGCTGTAGCTGGGGTCTTTATACGAATTTTGCGCCTGGGCTGAATTTAACAAATAGGCGCCGTTATTGGGGTTGCCGCCAAAGTTAGGGTTAACAAACTGGAACACCATATTCCCGCCCCAGGCCAGCGGCGTAAATAGCAGCACGGGCAGTACGGCATGATAAATACGCATCATCGTCTCCTAGAATTCATCGTGGCTTAAATCGCTGGTACTCAATAATTGCTTATCGATCAGCCTGCGTTTAAGCGCCTCATCGGTATGGACCAGTGCAACGTCAACGTTTTTGTCGAAGTCGCGTTTTGTAGGGAAAAGAAATGCCTGATAAACAACATCCTGACCGGCGGTAATGGTTATCCAGCTCCCCCAGCGGGCGCTGGGGCGTTCGTTGATGGTTAAATTGCCGGTATAATTGCTTTCCCATTTATCGCTGAAGGCGCGGTAGAAACTGTGGCCCACCGAAGTGACGGTGTGGTCCGTCAACAGTCCAGGGATCTCGACTTCTTCGGCGCGAACGCTACTTATTGCGCACCAGCAGGCCGCCAGGACAAAAATGGCTGAGCGTTTCATGGGGCTATCGCCGAAGGTTATCGTTGGCCCAGGAAACCGCCTGAGTGCGGTTTTTGACCGCTATCTTTCTGAACAGGTTATACAGATGTGTTTTGACCGTGTTCTCACTGATAAACAGCGAGCGGGCGATCTCAACGTTGGAGGAGCCTACGCGCAGCTTGTTCAAAATTTCCTTTTCGCGCTGCGTTAAGCGTGAGGACTCAGCGCTATTAAAACGATAATTCCCGGAATGGCTGATGAGATAACTGGCAAGCTTCTGAGAAAAGTAGCATTCCCCTTCCAAAACCCCGCGCAGCCCCTCAACGACTTTGGGTTCTTCAGTCGCAAAATAAAATACGCCGTTGATATGTGGCCAGTTCTCGATCTCTCTGAAGGGATATTCTTCCGGCGTGTTGAGCAACAATAATTTGATCTGACTGTTCTTACGGCTGAGTTTTTCCTGCCAAAAAAGAATGGTCTTTTTGTCTGTTTCCGCCATATCAAATAAAATCAGAGCATTACTGGCGAAGTCATTCAGTGGACGCTTAATGTTGTGAACCCGCCCATTTATTTCTAACGAAGCGCGTAAATGCTGTAATAAAGCGGAAGCCTGAAGAGAGGGTTTCGTAATTAACAATAACGTAGGACCCTGAAGGGCATGGACTTCATTATACATGATGAAACTCCACCTGGTTTTGTCGCTACCGTTTGAATTAATGGAAATTAATTCTCTCTGAGATGTCGAGATTCGCGACAGCGCTGTATGTTAAATATTACTAATCGCCGAAATAATCATTTTCGGTCGCAAGAAGATTTTTTACGAAAGAGTTGCTATCTGTTTTCAATTTAGCGATTCGATATATTAAAGCAAGTGTTAACTATGTAACCAAATGTTACTATAGATATTAAAATATTTCATTGAAAGTTTTTTACTATTTATATTTAAGGTGAAAGTTGTACTTTTGGAATTGTGTGTATAGTCGTTATTTTTTCGTTTAAGAGGTTAATGAATTGTATTTAAGGGTGTTTTTTCAATGTTCTTTCATTTTTATAACATCATTCATATTTTTAAAAACAGTGTTCCATCTTTTTAGCCGCTCCGCTTAAGAAAACTGTGTCTGATGACAAGGCTTTTACGTAAACTTGCTAAGCATCGCCTGAGTTGTGCTAAGTCAGTGACATGAAATGTGACTTTAAATAAGGGTGCTAATGATTATCCGATCCCTGGATTAGGTAGTTGTAATGAGGAATTTGGTTTATTTTATTCCGTGTTAATACTTTGGTGTGAATTTGATAATGCAAAATACCACCCATGCATGAGATATTTAAAATGCCTGCCGTAACATACTCATTTCCGTAACGGAGCAATAACAAATTACGGTTGGTTCGTTATGCGTAATGATTGAGTTGCGCGTCATAATGTTCCGGCTTTATTAGGTTCAGGGTGACAAATGAAAATACATTGGGTTTTAACGATGTTGTTTATGGGATTCTCGCATTACTGCCTGGCGCAGGCTAACGATCTTGCCACCTCCGAATACAATTTTGCTGTTAATGAATTGAGTAACCCTCAATTCAATCAAACAGCGATTGTTGGCCAGTACGGCAGCAATAATAATGCGGCGGTGACTCAGCGAGGTCAGCGGCAATTATCTGAGATAGCACAGAGCGGTTCGGGTAACCGGGCAAACATCGATCAATCAGGTAGTTATAACCTTGCTTATATCTCGCAAGAGGGCGTCGCCAACGATGCGAGTATAAAACAGGATTCATTTGGTAATGCGGCGCTGATTATTCAGCGAGGTGCTGGTAACAAAGCAAACATTACCCAATACGGTACCCAGAAGTCAGCAGTTGTTGTGCAAAACCAGTCACAAATGGCGGTTCGCATTATTCAGCGATAAGCAAAACATTTGGGCTGAAACTATCAATCCGATGGGGGTTTTAGTATGAATCTTTTCAAAGTGGCAGCATTAGCAGCATTGGTGGTTTCCGCAGGTGCAATGGCGACCTATCCGCAACAGGCTCAGCACTCGACCTTGAAAATATATCAGCAAGGTAACGGAAATAATGCCACGGCACTGCAGTCGAATGCTTTCTATTCGAAGACTGAAATTAAACAGTTGGGTACCGTTAATGGTGCAAAAGTGGGCCAGGGCTCGGACAGCAGCGATATTAAATTGCTGCAGGATGGCTACGGTAACAATGCCACTCTGAGCCAGTGGAACGGTAAAAACGCACAGATTGATGTTCAGCAATTCGGGACCAACAACGGGGCAGTGGTTAACCAGACGGCATCGAGTTCTCTGGTGTCCGTCACCCAGTTCGGCAACGGCAACCACGCCACGGCTTCTCAGTACTAAAGCGACCTGGTTATCGCGAAAACAGGGCCCCGGGCCCTGTTTTTCTTTGGAGGTTGTATGCATACCCTGGTATTGCTTGCCGCGCTCTCGAGTCAGCTGACGTTTAATACCCGACAGCAGGAAAACATCTACACGATAACGCCTGTCGCCACGCTGGCGGCGGATTGCCAATGCACCATGACGCTGGTGGCAAACAAAACCGGCCCGTCGGGGCAAAGCTCCAGCCACCAAAGCAGCGAGCTGTTTATAAAGGCGCATCAGGCGGTTGATTTGTCGCAGCTAAGTTTAAATATTGATCCCGGCGATAATGTTACGGTCACTGTCACATTGAGTGACGGCAAAGCCTTTCACCTTCAGCAGCAATGGCAAAAACCGGGGAAGCCTTGACGGAAAACAAATATATGTGACAGCGGTATTGCAAGAACAAAAAACATCGATCACTGTTTAATTATCTTTGATTTTCTGCCGATAACCTTCAGGGACGACAGCAATCGAGGAGTAATAAACGTGAAAGCAAGTTTGCAGCAGTATTTGCTTTGTCTGGCACTGGGCATTGTGGTTTCACCGCTTTCTCAGGCCGCATCCTCTGGCATTATTCATTTTCGAGGTGAAATAGTCGAAGGCGGCTGTCAGTGGACACCTGCCAGTACCAATATCGCCATGACCTGCACCGAAAAAGGCAAACCCGTCACTCAGACCGTTGCCCTCAGCGCCCTGGATGGCGTAACCCTTCATAATGACAGTACGATGCAAACCCGTGTGCAATACCTCGACCCGCAGCGCAAAACAGCCGTGCTGTACGTTACCTATCAATAACTTTACGGCCCGTATAAAACGGGCCGCGTATTTTTGGTTTCAGGCCATCAGGCAGAGTAAACTAATGCGGAACGATTTAGGTTGAACGTATAGGGTTACTGCTGTGATAAAAAGCGTGTTTCTTTGTCTTCTGCTGGCGGCACAGGTGGCCGGGGCAGTGACGCTGGATGACATTCAGAATCGATTTGCTGCTGTCCCGGTTATGCGGGCGCAGTTTGAGCAGGAGCGCCAGATAAAAGGTATGGCGCAGCCGCTGCATTCCAGCGGACGGGTTCTGGTCACGAAGCATAAAGGGCTGTGGTGGCAGCAGCGTCAGCCCTTCCCGATGAAGCTGATTGTCGGGGGCAATCGGATGGTTCAGGTGATGGGCAACCAGCCGCCTCAGACCATCACCGCAGAAAGTAACCCGCAAATGTTTCAGTTCAACCAACTGTTGCGCAGGCTGTTTTATATCGATCGAAAAACGCTCGAGAAAGACTTCATCAGCGAATTTTCCGACCTTGGGCAAGGGAAATGGCGGCTGGTATTGCTTCCCTTAGATGAAACCCTTAGCGGCGTGTTCCACTCCATTACGCTGTCTGGCGAGCAGTCACTGGAGCGCGTCGAGTTTCGCGATGCTGAAGAGGGCTCGACGGAGATAATCTTTAGCCATTACCAGCCAGAACCTCGTAAGCTTACCCCGGAAGAGCGCCAGCGCTTTGTCTTCTAATGAAAATTACCGACTGGCCGTAGGGCGAGTAGGGGCTCTTTGCGATTCGCAATTCGTGAAACGCTGGCTTTCGGGCGAACTGATAGCGATGGCCCCACAGGGGGCGCGGCGCTCGGTGTGGCTTGCCGGACGAGTGCTTTTAGCGCAGTTACTGGATAACGGCCCCTTACCGCCGCTGCAGAATGGTCCTCACGGTAAGCCCTGGCATCCGCAGTTGCCCGAGTTCAACATTTCTAATAGTGCAGACGCCGTTGCGGTACTGACAAGTCATAACTCCGTTGGCTGTGATATGGAGCTACTTCGCCCCCGCAGGCGCTGGCAGGCGGTGGCGAAGCACAGTTTTTCCCCGGCGCTTAATGACTGGTTGGAGGGGCTACCCGAAGCTCAGCAACTGACGGCATTCTGGCGTTTGTGGACGGCCCATGAAGCGGTCATAAAGCAGCGGGGCGGAACGGTCTGGCAAATACCGGAACTGTCACTCCCGCTGGAAACGCTTTGCCCTCCGAACCTCTATTTGCAGCATATTACCTGCGAAGAATGGTTGATTGCCTGCTGCGGGTCCGAAGCGTTTGCGCCTGATTTTTCAGTAGAGCAGTCGATGGTTATTGGCTGAGTTTTTGATTGCGTTGCCGGAGAGCAACGGCATAATGTGTAAAACTTAATTAGAACGATAACTATTGCTATTTATATGGATGTTTCTCTCAGCCGTCGACGCCTGCTGGCGTTTGCTTCTCTGCTGCCTCTGTCGGCAGCGCTTCCCTGCCAGGCCGAAGCGCGCCGCTTTGATACGGGGCGTATTATTGCCCTGGAATGGCGTCCGGTCGAAATGCTGCTGGCGCTCGGGATCGTGCCGATGGCCATTGCCGATAAGCGTAATTATCACCGCTGGGTAGGGGAGCCAAAACTGCCTGATACCGTCGTCGATGTTGGACTGCGAAATGAGCCCAACCGAGAGCTGATGCAGCGTCTCAATCCTTCTCTCTTTTTGATCTCCAAAGGCTTCGGTCCGGCGGAGTCAGATTTAACATCTATCGCGCCTTGCTGGTCCACGGCCTTTAATGACGCTTCTGGCCGCCCGCTGGCGCTGCTGGAAAAAGATCTTTTGAGACTTGGGCAGTTTTTAGGGCGGGAGCAGCAGGCGGTGGAACATCTGGCCCATTTTCATCAGCAAATTGCCGCCACCCGTGCAACGCTGCCGGGCAATTCGAACCCGCTGGTGATGTTTTCATTTCTGGATAGCCGTCGGGTGATGATTTTTGGTCGCAACAGTTTGTTCAATGACCTTCTGGAGCGGCTAGGGATGCGTAACGCCTGGGACGGGAAAACCAATGCCTGGGGCAGCGCCATAGTGGGAATTGAAACCCTCGTCAGGCTGGAAAATGTCACGGCTATTTGCTTTATGCACGGCGATGACGATCCGGTCAAAACGGTGGCGAAATCCGCGCTATGGCAGGTAATGCCTTTCGTGCGTGATGGCCAGTTGCACCTGCTGCCCGCGGTATGGTTTTACGGCGGGAGTTTTTCGGCGCTGCGTTTTTGCCAGCTTCTGCCGGAGGCTCTATGCGCATAATCCTGCTGCTACTCTGTGCCTTCACGCTGTTTTTGACCGGCTATAACTTCCAGCAAATGCTGCCCGCCGATCTCTGGTGGAGAGCGATAACGCTGCCTCAAGTCACCGATGTTTCACAGATGCTGTTTCACTACAGCCTGCTGCCGCGAACCACGCTTGCACTGCTTACCGGCGCCGGTCTGGCGCTGGCCGGTTGTCTGTTTCAGCATATTCTGCGCAACCCTCTGGCCGAACCTGCCACCCTTGGCGTTGCGGCCGGGGCGCAACTGGGGCTGACGCTCGCGACGTTGTTTTTGGCGGGCGCGGGGGAAACCGGCAAACAGCTTGCGGCGCTGGCAGGCGCCATGGCCGTAGGCAGTATTGTGCTCGGGGCTGCCTGGGGGAAACGCATGTCGCCGGTCACGCTGATCCTTGCCGGACTTGTGCTGGGACTGTATTGCGGGGCAGTGAAAAGTTTCCTTGTACTGTTCAACCATGAACGCCTGCAAAACCTGTTTATCTGGAGCAGCGGGATGCTGAACCAGTACGACTGGGCTGGCGTGGAGTTTCTCTGGCCAAGGCTGCTGGCCGTGCTGGTGCTCATCGTCTTGATGATTCGCCCGTTGGGCATGCTGGCCCTGGATGACACCGTATTACGTGGGCTTGGGATGAAGCTGGCCTTAGTGCGAGTGGGCGGTCTATTTTTGGCGCTGCTGTTGAGTTCGATGCTGGTCAGCGTGGTGGGGGTGATCGGGTTTATTGGCCTGTTTGCTCCGGTCCTGGCCGGGATGTTTGGCGTAAGGCGCCTGTTGCCCAAGCTTCTGGCTTCGATGGCGACAGGGGCATTGTTGCTGTTACTGAGCGATCAACTGGTTATTTGGGTGGGAAGCTATTGGCAAGAGTTGCCAACCGGCGCCGTGACGGCGCTGGTGGGGGCACCGTTAATGCTGTGGTTATTGCCTCGGTTGCGGCATCAGCGTCTGGCGGCTTCTGATGATACTAGTACGGTTGCGGAACGCAGATTGTCTCTCGTTACTGTGTTACTGATTACTGCGGGTTTGGCGCTGGTGGCCTTACTGGCGCTGGGTGTTGGGCGGGAAAGTGCAGGCTGGTTTATCGGCATACAAGAAATGTGGCAGTGGCGCTGGCCGAGAGTGCTGTCGGCGCTTGCCGCAGGTGCAATGCTCGCGGCGGCGGGTACGCTGGTGCAAAAAATGACCGGCAATCCGATGGCCAGCCCTGAGGTGCTTGGCGTGAGTTCCGGCGCGGCCTGCGCCATCGTGTTATTGATATTTCTCGTCCCCGGCGACGTCAGCGCCTGGCAACTGCCGGCAGGCTTTGCCGGTGCGGCACTCACGCTGCTGGCGATGCTCGTTTTAGCCCGCACCGGGCTTGCGCCAGGAAGGCTGTTACTGACCGGTGTGGCGCTAAGTACCGTCTTTGCCACGCTGCTCACTCTTTATCTGGCAAGCGGCGATCCGCGCAGCGGTTCGGTCCTGACGTGGTTATCGGGCTCCACCTGGAAAGTTACCGGGCAGCAGGCACTGGTGAGCGGGGGGATGGCGCTGGCGCTGATTGGGCTTACGCCATTGGTACGTCGCTGGCTCGCAATACTGCCGCTGGGCGGTGAAGCTGCTCAGGCGCTGGGCGTAGCCCTGAGCCGATCGCGCATCAGTATTCTGGTGCTGGCTGCCGGGTTAGTCGCTGCAGCAACGCTTTGCGTGGGGCCACTAAGTTTTGTTGGCTTGATGGCACCCCACATGGCGAGAATGCTCGGCTTCCGCCGTGCGATGCCTCAGCTTATTGTGGCGATAGCTATCGGGGCCGGGCTGATGCTTTTGGCCGACTGGCTGGGCCGAAGCGTTATCTTCCCGTTCCAGATCCCGGCGGGATTGTTAGCCACGTTGTGTGGTGCGCCGTACTTTATCTGGCTGTTACGCAAAGCGTGATGGGTAATTAAAGCAGGCTCGTTCCGGACGCGCCTGCGGTTTGAATTCTCATCTATTTACCCGATCAGGTGAATGTCTCCCAGGCATTTTTCTTGCAATTTTTAATCACAAAACGATAATCACGATCAAAATCATAATCGTTCTCATTAATTGTTTTTATTTTACCAGGAAATTTCAATGCCTCACCAACCCTCTTGTCAGGCCGGGTTTAAACCGCGCCTGATCGCCGCGTTGATCGCTGCCGCTTGCCTGCCTGTTGCCGCTGCCCCACAGGAAAATCCTCAGCCAAAACCTTCGGCCAAAGAAGAAACTATTACCGTTACGGCGACCCCGGATACAGAGTTCCGCGAGGGCGGCAACGAGCTGGTGCCTACTTACCTGGATGGGCAGGTGGCCAATGGCGGCCGGCTGGGTATGCTCGGTGAGCAGGATGCACGCAACGTGCCGTTCAACATCATCGGCTATACCTCAAAAATGATCGAGGATAAGCAAGCCAATACCATCAGCGACATTATCCGCAATGACGCGACTATTCAGCCCGTGCGCAGCTACGGCAACTTCGGCGAATCCTATCGCGTGCGGGGTTTTCTGTTAGACGGGGATGATATTTCTTACGGCGGCCTGTATGGCGTATTGCCGCGGCAGATCACCAGCACGGCTATTGCCGAGCGTGTCGAGGTGATTAAAGGCTCAACGGCCTTCCTGAATGGCGTGCCCCCAGGTGGTTCTGGCGTCGGTGGGGCCATCAATATAGAGCCCAAGCGTGCAGGAAGTGAACCACATACCCAACTTGGCGTCGACTACACCGGGCGGTCACAGGTTGGCGGTTCCCTGGATACCGGCCGCAGGTTTGGGGATGACGACCAGTTTGGCGCCCGCGTTAACCTGCTGCATCGTGAAGGCGAGAGTGATGTTCGCGGACAGAAGAACAGAACGTCGCTGGCAAGCGTTGGGCTGGATTACAAAGGCGACAGGCTGCGGACCTCGTTCGACGGCGGCTATCAGAAAATGACGGTACATAATGGCCGCATCGGGGTGGGTGTTGGGGCCATTACGCAGATGCCTGATGTACCAGATAACCGCACAAACTACGGGCAGCCGTGGGTTTATTCAGATATGAGCTCTCGCTTTGCCGCGCTACACAGTGAGTATGATGTGGCGAGCAGTTGGACGCTTTATGGCGCGCTGGGCACCAGCGAAACCGACGAACGCGGTAATTACAGTGTACCTAAGTTTGTTGATAACAATGGCAATACCAGCCAGACTCGTCTGTCTACGCGATACATAGCCGATGTTTTCTCCGGCATGGGCGGCGTGCGGGGGAAATTTGATACCGGCTTTATCGGCCACAGCGTCAACCTTGGCTATTCTGGCGTTTACCGTAAAACCCGCGCGGCCTACACCATGTCATCCAGTAAAACTGCCGTCGGAAATAATATCTACGATCCATCTTATCTCGACCTCAGCCGTTTCCCGACGGTCGCTTCCGGCAGCAACATGGACGATCCAACCCAGCGGAGCCGCACGATAACAAGCGGTGTTTCGCTGTCTGATACGCTCTCCGCGCTGGACGATAAAGTCTTGTTGACCGTGGGCGCTCGCCGCCAGGACGTGCGGGTTCGTAACTATAGCTATACCGGTGTGGAAGATCCTAAAACACGCTTTGATGCTTTCAAGGTTACGCCGGTTTATGGTCTGGTGGT
This sequence comes from Cedecea sp. NFIX57, assembly GCF_900177785.1. Taxonomy (NCBI): domain Bacteria; kingdom Pseudomonadati; phylum Pseudomonadota; class Gammaproteobacteria; order Enterobacterales; family Enterobacteriaceae; genus Cedecea; species Cedecea sp. NFIX57. The sequence continues at coordinate 28,610 of NZ_FXAS01000015.1, forward strand.
GAAGCCGTGGGAGCCGGTTTCTTTCTATGCAAACCACATTGAAGCGCTGCAGCCTGGGCCTACGGCAACGTCCAAGGCCACCAATGCCGGAAACGTGGTTGGCGTTGTGCAGTCGAAGCAGAACGAAGTGGGCATGAAGGTGGACTTCGGCCGCGTGGGCGGCAGCCTGGCGCTGTTTGAGATCAAAAAGCCGGTGGGGATGCTCGACAGCAACAATCTGTACGGCCTGTATGGCGAACAGCGCAGCCGCGGCATGGAACTGAACGTCTTTGGTGAGCCAGTGTACGGTGTGCGCCTGTTGGGCAGCGCCCTGTGGCTTCAGCCAGAGATGGTTAAGACTAACGGTGGGACAAACGACGGCAAGGACGCGATCGGCGTTCCGCGTTACTCCTGGTCCGTGGGCGGCGAGTGGGATCTGCCGTGGGTGCAGAATCTGACTGCGACGGGAACGCTGATCCGCACCGGGTCACAATACGCTAACGTCGACAACAGCGTTAAGCTGAACGGCTGGACTCGCCTCGATCTCGGTGTGCGTTATAGCATGAAGGTTAACGAGCAGACGCTGACCTGGCGCGCCAACGTCGAAAACGTCACTAATGAGAAATACTGGGCCTCTGTCGACGACAGCGGGGCGTATATTACGCAAAGCGACCCACGCACGCTGAAACTTTCCATGACTGTTGATTTCTAATCCAATAACAAATGCCCCGTGAAGGCGGGGTTTTTTGTGGCTGATATCCGGACATTTTCAAAAGTTGAAATGTCCGGAAACGATAATAGTCATGTACGCGCCCCGTCTGACGAGAATAGACTACGGCAAAGTACAGTTGGAGAATGGTTAATGAGTGAACGCATACAGGTTGTCCAGGGCGACATCACGCAGATTGAGGTCGATGTGATAGTCAACGCGGCAAACCCTTCGCTAATGGGCGGTGGGGGAGTGGATGGAGCGATTCATCGCGCCGCCGGCCCTGCGCTATTGGAAGCCTGTAAAGCGGTACGCCAGCTGCAGGGCGAATGTGCCCCGGGCCAGGCGGTGATCACCGAGGCCGGGAACATTCCGGTAAAAGCTGTGATTCACGCCGTGGGGCCGGTCTGGCACGGCGGCGAGCAGAACGAAGCCGAGCTTTTGGAACTGGCCTACCGCAACAGCCTGGATTTAGCTGCCGCTAACGGCTACCGATCAATTGCTTTTCCGGCAATCAGCACCGGTGTGTATGGTTTTCCAAAAGCGCAGGCCGCGCGCATAGCCTGGGATGTCGCTTACAAATACATTGGTATACGCCCTCTGCCGGAGCGCGTGGTATTTGTCTGCTTTGATGATGAGAACACACAGATTTATCAGCAGATTGCGGCTGAATGTCATAAATAAATCACGACATTTTCATAAAAAATCCATCTGCGGCGGCTATGATTCCTGGCGCAGAGGTAGCAAAGGCCGGTGTTTATACCCGGCCTTTCGTGTGTTATCCCGCAAATGATTGTGGCGAAGACGTCTTCTCCTTCGGTTTGCCTGAAAACAAGAAGCGAAGCAGGGGAATACGCAGGTGCAGCTCGTAAAGCAGCAGCGCAATGCCGACGACAAAGACCAGTCCGCTGAAGAAGCCTAAAATATTGGACGTGATGTGCGGCGTGATAAACGCGCCGAAGAACAGCGTGAGCGGATGGTGTACCAGATAAATAAACAGCGATGCATTAACGAAATAGGTCACTCGCGCGGATTTAAAGTTCAGCATTTTATAACCCAGCGAAAACACGACGTTGACCATCCATAGCCCCATCAGCATGGTGATCACGCTTTCTGTTTCGTACATCCAGGCATCGCCGCTGCCGTAGCGCTGGTTTAATAAATAGGCGGCAAACGCAAAGACCGCGCCCACCTGGCTCCAGCGTGAAGGGGTGGTGAACAGGATTTTCAGCGACTCGCGCTTGAACGTCAGCGCGCCAAGCATAAAGAATGGCAGATAAAACAGCGTTTGCATTACCACAAAATTAAACAGCCCGTCGCTTAATAACGGCGCGTGGATAATAAAAATAGTCCGGCGAATTGCGGCATATAAAATACCGAAGCCGAGAAATAAAAGTGAGAGTTTTCCCAGGGTGATTGGTGAATTATTATTCTGTTCGTTTCTAATTATAAAATTATTAATTTTTTGAAACAAAACCATGCCCAGGGTCGTTAATATCACCAGGACCAGTAAAAACCACAGGTGAGAGACAAGTTCCCACACCAGCGTATTGTATTTTTGATAGCCGGTGAGCGTATGCCACAGGCCAGCTTTATCGTTGATGTACTGCAGCATCATGAACTGAGGCAGCGTCAGTAGCGGTATCGCGGTGAGCATCGGGATGCCGACCCGCTCTACGCGCACGGTCCACCAGCGTTTCAGCGGGTAGCGTAGAAATAACATGTAGGAAAAATAGCCAGAAATAACGAAGAAAACCTGCATACGAAACGCGTGAATAAAGTCATTAAATAGCGTCAGGCTTGCAGAAGGCATCGCGCTATTCACGTGCCAATGATGGCTCGAATAGATGAGCGAAATGTGGAACGGGATGCCCAATAGCATCAACCATGCCCGGATAGAATCCAGGAAAAACTCACGTTGTTGCGGTGCTTTACTCATAGTACTCCAGACATTTTCAGACTATTCGTCTTATCCTTAAGACCCTATCCCATCAGGCTAAAAGTCCAGTTCAGTCTACATATTCGTGGCAACCCTACACTAAGCATGTCATCCTGTCGCCAGGATGAACTCTTAAAGCGTAAGCAGTTGTCTTTATTTTGCTTAAACCCTGAGCCAGCACGCTGAACAAAGCGGTGATTTGGTTGTCGGAAAGCAAAACTTTCCATTAAAATGGATAGATTGATTTAAGCACACAAAGGGGGATGTGCTGGTTAATATGAAACATAAAGCAAATATGATGAAAGTGTCCTGGCTTGGCGCTGCGGTAATGTTGTCCCTTTATACCACCTCGGTTTGGGCGTTCACTATCGACGATGTCGCAAAACAGGCGAAAACCTTAGCGGGCAAGAGCTACGAAGCACCGAAAAGCAACCTGCCTTCGCAATTCCGCGAGATGAAATACGCGGACTACCAGCAGATCCAGTTTAATCACGACAAAGCTTACTGGAACAACATCAAGACCCCATTCAAGCTCGAGTTCTACCATCAGGGTATGTACTTCGACACGCCGGTAACCATCAACGAAGTGACCGCCACCGCGGTGCATCAGATCAAATACAATCCGGACTATTTTAACTTCGGTGATGTAAAGCACGATAAAGACACCGTAAAAGATCTCGGTTTTGCCGGGTTCAAAGTGCTCTATCCGATCAACAGCAAAGATAAGAACGACGAAATTGTCAGCATGCTCGGAGCGAGTTACTTCCGCGTGATTGGCGCCGGCCAGGTGTATGGCCTGTCTGCCCGAGGTCTGGCGATTGACACCGCGTTACCGTCTGGCGAAGAGTTCCCTCGCTTCCGCGAATACTGGATTGAACGTCCGAAACCAACGGATAAAACGTTAACCCTGTATGCACTGCTTGATTCCCCACGAGCGACCGGGGCTTACCGTTTTGTTATCACCCCAGGGCGCGATACCGTGGTGAACGTACAGTCAAAAGTTTACCTGCGTGACAAAGTGGGCAAACTGGGCGTCGCGCCGCTGACAAGTATGTTCCTGTTTGGGCCAAACCAGCCTTCACCAACCACGAACTTCCGTCCGGAGCTGCATGACTCTAACGGCCTGTCTATTCATGCCGGTAACGGTGAATGGATTTGGCGTCCGCTGAACAACCCGAAACACCTGGCCGTCAGCTCTTATGCCACGGAAAACCCGGTCGGTTTTGGCCTGCTGCAGCGTGGCCGTCAGTTCTCTCGCTTTGAGGATTTAGACGATCGTTACGATCAGCGCCCTAGCGCGTGGGTTGCGCCGGTCGGTGATTGGGGCAAAGGCCGAGTAGAGCTGGTTGAAATCCCAACCAACGACGAAACGAACGACAACATCGTTGCTTACTGGACGCCGGACCAACTGCCGGATCCGGGCAAAGAGATGAACTTTAAGTACACCATCACCTTTAGCCGCGACGAAGACAAAATGCACGCGCCGGATAACGCGTATGTACTGCAAACTCGTCGTTCTACCGGGGATGTGAAGCAGTCTAACCTGATCCGCCAGCCGGACGGCACCATCGCGTTTGTGGTGGACTTTACCGGGGCGGACATGAAAAAGCTGCCAGCCGATACGCCTGTCACCGCACAGACCAGCATTGGCGATAACGGTGAGATCGTTGACAGCCAGGTGCGCTATAACCCGGTCAACAAAGGCTGGCGTTTAACGCTGCGCGTGAAGCTGAAAGACGAGAAGAAGACAACGGATATGCGTGCTGCGCTGGTTAACGGCGAGCAGACATTGAGTGAAACCTGGAGCTACCAGCTGCCTGCCAATGAATAAGTCTACTGAATTCTCGCCCGACTACATTGAAGCACTCCCGCTTTCTGCTGAGCAGAAGGCGGGTCTGCCTGCCTCTGACCTTCAGGCGGTGCATGAGGCGCTTGATGCGCAGCATCACCATTTTGAACGTGCGGATGATTCTCCTCTGGCCTCGGTAAAAGCTCGCCTTGAGGCGAGCTGGCCGGGTTCCCTCGGCGGCGAACAGCTGATTACCGATGATGAAGGGCGCACTCAGCTTCAGGCCATGCCGAAAGCGACGCGTGCTTCTATGTTCCCGGACCCGTGGCGGACCAACCCGATTGGCCGCTTCTGGGATCGCCTGCTTGGGCGCGAAACAAAGTCTAAGTTCGCGTCTAAAGAAGAAGAGGCCTCTGAGCAGAAATGGCGTACCGTCGGCACCATCCGTCGCTACATTCTGCTGATCCTCACGCTGGCACAAACCGTGGTCGCGACCTGGTATATGAAGACGATTCTTCCGTATCAGGGTTGGGCGCTGATTAACCCGGCGGACATGGGGGGCCAGGATCTGTGGGTCTCCTTCATGCAACTGCTGCCGTACATCCTGCAAAGTGGCATCCTGATTTTGTTTGCGGTGCTGTTCTGCTGGGTCTCAGCGGGTTTCTGGACCGCGCTGATGGGCTTCCTGCAGTTGCTGATGGGCAAAGACAAATACAGCATTTCTGCGTCAACGGTCGGGGATGAGCCTATCAACCATGAGCACCGCACCGCGCTTATCATGCCGATTTGTAATGAAGACGTCGATCGCGTGTTTGCGGGCCTACGTGCGACGTGGGAATCCGTCAAAGCCACCGGGCAGCAGGCGCACTTCGATGTGTATATCCTGAGCGACAGCTACAACCCGGATATCTGCGTTGCGGAGCAAAAAGCCTGGATGGAGCTGATTGCGGAAGTGCAGGGCGAAGGGCAGATCTTCTACCGCCGCCGTCGTCGCCGCGTGAAGCGTAAAAGCGGTAACATCGATGACTTCTGCCGTCGTTGGGGTAACCAGTACAGCTACATGGTGGTGCTGGACGCCGACTCCGTAATGAGCGGTGATTGCCTGACTAACCTCGTGCGTCTGATGGAAGCGAACCCGAAGGCCGGTATTATTCAGTCTTCGCCAAAAGCCTCCGGCATGGACACGCTGTATGCGCGCTGCCAGCAGTTTGCTACTCGCGTTTACGGGCCGCTCTTTACCGCGGGTCTGCACTTCTGGCAGTTGGGAGAATCCCACTATTGGGGCCACAACGCCATTATTCGCGTTAAGCCGTTCATTGAACACTGTGCGCTGGCGCCGCTGCCGGGTGAAGGTAACTTTGCCGGGTCAATTCTTTCCCATGACTTCGTCGAAGCCGCGCTGATGCGCCGTGCCGGCTGGGGCGTGTGGATTGCTTACGATCTGCCTGGTTCATATGAAGAACTGCCGCCGAACCTGCTGGACGAGCTGAAACGCGACCGCCGCTGGTGCCAGGGCAACCTGATGAACTTCCGTCTGTTCCTGGTGAAAGGGATGCACCCGGTTCACCGTGCGGTGTTCCTGACCGGCGTCATGTCCTACCTGTCTGCCCCGCTGTGGTTTATGTTCCTGGCGCTGTCGACCGCGCTGCAGGTTGTCCACGCGCTGACCGAGCCGCAATACTTCCTCCAGCCGAGACAGCTGTTCCCGGTCTGGCCGCAGTGGCGTCCTGAGCTGGCGATCGCGCTGTTTGCTTCAACCATGGTTCTGCTGTTCCTGCCTAAGCTGCTGAGCATCATTCTTATTTGGTGTAAAGGCTCTAAAGAGTATGGCGGCTTCCTGCGAGTGACCTGTTCACTGCTGCTTGAAGTGCTGTTCTCCGTGCTGCTGGCGCCGGTGCGCATGCTGTTCCACACCGTGTTTGTGGTCAGCGCGTTCCTGGGTTGGGAAGTGGTCTGGAACTCGCCGCAGCGTGACGATGACTCTACGCCGTGGGGTGAAGCCTTTATGCGCCACGGCTCTCAACTGCTGCTGGGCCTGGTCTGGGCAGTGGGCATGGCGTGGTTGGATCTGCGCTTCCTGTTCTGGCTGGCACCGATTGTCTTCTCACTGATTCTGTCGCCGTTCGTTTCCGTGTTTTCAAGCCGGGCGAGCCTCGGCCTGCGCACCAAGCGCTGGAAGCTGTTCCTGATCCCGGAAGAGTATTCCCCGCCGCAGGTGCTGGTGGACACCGAGAACTATCTGGAGCTGAACCGCAGCCGTACGCTGGACGATGGCTTTATGCACGCTGTGTTTAACCCGTCGTTTAACGCCCTGAGCACGGCGATGGCCACGGCTCGTCACCGTAAGAGCCTGGTGCTGGAGATTGCCCGTGACCGCCACGTTGAGCAGGCGCTGAACGAAACGCCGGACAAACTCAATCGTGACCGCCGCCTGGTGTTGCTGAGCGACCCAATGACCATGTCGCGCCTGCATTACCGCGTCTGGGCGAACCCGGAGCGTTATTCCTCCTGGGTTGATAGCTACAAGAAGCTGAAGCTCAACCCGCTGGCGCTGACGGCAAAATAAGGCCGTAATAAAGTGAGATGCCGACCTCAGGGTCGGCATTTTTTTGCCTTTTATCCGACGATGGTTATACTCAGCGCGTTCTGAACAGGAGTGCATGTGTGGGTAAAATAATTGCGGTACTGATGATGGCCTTTCTGCTGAGCGGCTGCGGCAGCATTATCAGCCGGACGGTGCCGGGGCAGGGGCACGGAAACCAGTATTACCCCGGCGTGCGCTGGGATGTACGCGAGGGCGCATGGCGCTATATTACCGTGCTCGACCTGCCGTTTTCGCTAATCTTTGACACTTTACTCTTGCCGATTGATGCCAGCCACGGGCCTTATGAATAACGACTAGCGCTCATCCCACTCGTCTGCCGCCGTGCGACCTTCTTCGGTGTCCAGCGGCGGCTCGAGCTGAAATTCACCTTCGTCCCATTCGTGCAGCGTATTCTCTTCCAGCCACTCCTGGCGCAGCTCAATCTCATCGAAATCACCGTCAAACACGCTTTGCGCCGCTTCACCGCTGAGCATAGGCAGGCATTCGCCTTCCTCGCTGTCGTCGGTAAAGAACTCGGCCTGCCACATGATGTCGCCATCCTGCAAAACGTACTTCTGGAAATTGAATTGCTCGACGCTGGCGCTCTCTTCATCCACGCTCGGGTTATCGGCAAGATACTGCTCCCGCGCGGCATCAATGGCTTCTTCCAAGGTTGCATACATGCTCATGGTTATCTCCTTTAATCACATCAGAATGGGCGTAAAAGAATGTATAGATGGCGATAAGAAAGCTGTCAAAGCAGGTTGAATCTGGATGGACGACTTAGTATGAGTTCTATGAATATTCGTCCGTATGAATAAAAAATTTGTTCAGTGATAACAGATTCACTGACAGCAAAGATAGAAGCGTGTATTAAACGTGAATTACCGGTAGGGTTTATTAGTAAAGAAGAAATGAAAGACGGGTACAGAAACTGCCAGTCCTGAATACTTAGAACAGATGCTGGCAGTTTATGAGGGAACTATAGCTACTATTAATCAACTTTTTTGAGTGTGATATAGATATTAATGATCAAATATTTCATTGTATTTGAAAGTTATAAATGGATCTAATAATAAAGATATACCATCAAGTCTTCCTAAAAGAAGTTTTGTTCTAAGATTTATGTTTTTAATCTCTTTGCTATTATCAGCACCTTGTTGAATGTTGTCAATATTAAAAAGAATTACTCTAGCAGTTTTAGTTATCTTCACAAGTCTTGAATCGATGGCTTCAAAATGTATTTCTTTTTTGAATTTTATGTTCCAGTGGGAGAATGACATATACAAAACGGTAGTTTTTACTATTGAGTTTAAGTATTCATTTATATAATCCTTTGCGGTGCCTAATAATATTTTATCGTTGGCGAAATTTTTAGTATCTTTTATTTGCTCTATGACTGAGTAAAGTTTAGCCAATCCTAAATATAGACTTGATAATTCATCCAAAAATTCTTCTGTACGCTTAAAGGATTTTTCATTAACTTTTGAATTGATCCATTTATTAACTTTGAACGCTGACCACAAAGCTAACATGAAAGCAGATATAGCTACTAAAGCAGATACCCCTGGTGCCGTAACTCGTTTAGGATCTTTATAGACAATCCAGTTGAATATTACGGTTACCAGTATTCCAGAGAAAAACCACAATACATGAGATAACTTAAACTCATCACGGAGTTTCTTTAATTTAGATTTAATTTTCATTTGTAAAAATCACGAAGTAAAAAGGAGAGTATTTTACTATGGACAGTTTTCGAGAGCAACTTCGTAAGGATATAACGTCAACTACTAAAAATAGTAGTAACGCTCTTAAGAAGAAGATCCACAAGTTCATCGGCAAGTTTACGATAACAGATCAAGGGTATTGTGATTACGATATAGAAGAATCAAATCCATTCCTTCTAAAATTCTCCAGGAACGATTTTGGAGGGTTTAACGGAATAATGCAGCAGTATTTCAGTTGGTGTAAGATAATCGCTTGCAGGGGCTTATGTGAATTCTGTGGTGATTATGATGAAGCGAGTATTAAACTTTTTAAGGCCGTATATATTAAAATATTATGTAGCTTTCTTTTGTGGTGGTGTCGTTTGGATGTTCCTTGATGTGTATCTTACTAAAGGGATAGATGCTTCTTTTGTTAGTGCAGTTATGGATACAGTATTGGCTATTGGTGCCTGTTATGCAGGCTATAAAGCTAAACAGATTTGGGATGAGAAAGGTAAAGATGTTGGTCATAAGCATGTAATGAAAATACTAACTGAAGTAGTTCCTACTATGCAAGTATCCTCATCAATATTATATAACATTAAGTTGATGGAAATTTACATGGGGGATATTAAAAGAGAGTATGGCAGTGATTACTCTTCACTTGAAGATGCAATAAACAATAAGAGACTGGCTATAAAAGAAATGCTTTCATTAGTTGATAAGATTAAATCTTCATCAATTGATGAAATGAATAGATTAAATGATATATGTATTAATTTAATATCTCAGATTAATATGTGTGGTATATCTACCAGTGAGAGTGTTGCTGGACAGATGTTTAAATATCAGGTTAATAAGTATAATGACTTCACTAGGGAATTAATGAGTTGTTGCTATGAAATAAATTCAGCATTGCATTTTTTTAAAAGTTCTCATATATACAATATGCATGGTGGAAATTATGATCGCATGGATCATTTTATGAGTATTATTAATATGAATATTTTTGATCTTGCCCTTAGTAGGTTTAGTAAACTTATGGATATTGATGAAGAGCTTAAAGATAATCTTAATAAAATGAAAGAGGGTAAGTTGAAACCTTCTGATTATTTTGATTTTTCATGATTCAGTAATTTCAGAACTGATTAGGGTTTTGTCGAAAAATTTGAAAGGTATTCTAATAAAAAAGGAAGTCGAGGTTTCCCTCTATGGCCTTTTTTAAAAGTTGAAAACTGCAGTACATGCTCATGCCCACCTCCCTGTGGTAAAGGCCAGCGCGCGGCCGCTCGGTGATTTTCCGCGAATTGTTGACGCTGTTGGCAAATCTGCAAGTCGAGATTTATTCCCCCGGAATACGAACTCGCTCGGCAGGCTGGCGCAGCGTCATCCACGAATAAAGCGCGTTAAACAGCACCACGCTGGCGGTGACCAGGAATACGGTGCGGAAGCCGTAGCTGGCGGAAACGGCGGCGCCGAGCAGCGGGCCGGTGACGTTGCCAATATCGCGGAAGGACTGGTTATAACTGAAGATGCGCCCAGAGATCTGGCTGGAAGAGTTATAGACCAGCAGCGTTTGCACGGCGGGGAGGAGCGCCCCGTCGGCGGCACCCAGCAAGAAACGTAAGATCCCGAGCTGCCAAGGGTTTTGTACCAGCGACATAGGAATAAGCAGCAGAACGGAGATCGTCAGTGCGCCAATCAGGATCTTTTCCGGCCCGATGCGATCGCCCAGCTTACCGAGTCTTGGGGCACTGATCAGCGCTGCTACGCCGGGCACGGAAGCAATCATCCCGCTGATAAACGCCAGGTTGCTGACGTTTCCGGCGAGATCGCGTACGTAGAGCGTTAAAATCGGTGCGATAGAGCCAGTGGCGACCTGGATAATCATCGTGGTGACAAACAGGCTCAGCACCAGGCGAGGATTTTTCAATGAGGTCAGCACCTGGCGGGCGTGCAGCATGTCTTTTTTGGAAACTGGCGTGAATGACTCGCGAATAAAAAACAGCGTCATCACGAAGCAGATAAACAGCACCAGCGAGGTGATAAAGAACACCGAGCGCAGCCCGTAGCTGTCCGCCATCAGGCCGCCCATCAGTGGGCCTAATAGCGCGCCGCTGACTGCTCCGGTAGACAGCGTGCCGAGTGCCCAGCCGCTTTTATGGCGCGGTATCTGGGTGGCGATCAGCGCGTTGGCATTCGGCACAAACCCACCGAGCAGGCCGAGCAGAGCCCTAAGTGCCAGAAATTGCCAAATGTTTTGCGCGAGGCCCATCAGCAGCATGACGATAGACATGCCAAGCGCGGAACGCAGCAGCATCAGTTTTCGGCCTTTGCGGTCGGCAAGCCCGCCCCAGAAAGGGGATGCTACGGCTGAAAACAGGAAGGTAATGCTAAAGACCAGCCCGGACCACATGTTCAACTGGCTGTGGCCGGTGACCCCGAGTTGCTCAACGTAAAGCGGGAGGAAGGGCATGACCAGGCTGAAGGCCGCGCCGGTCAGGAAGCAGCCAACCCAGACGACGGCCAGATTACGCTTCCAGTTGATAGTGCTGTCAGGGGGAGTCATACCGCTCCGTAGTTGCCAGGGCCAAAAAGAAGAGGGGAAATTATTACTCTGCTAATTATGCGCCTGTTGGCAGTGGGCTGGCAAATCAAAGGGCTTTTTCGATCAAACGAGTGGCAAAAAAATAGCCGCCTGAAAAGGCGGCCGTCAGGCGTTATTTGTAGCGGTCCGGCATTCCTTCCGGGCGAGTCTTAAATCGGCGATGCAGCCACATATATTGCTCTGGCGCCATCAGGATGCACTTTTCTACAATTTTGTTCATCCAGCGCGCCGTCTCCTCGGGGCTTTCAAGTGGCGGGTTAAGCTCTGGCTCTATAATCGTCAGCTCGTAGCCTTTGCCGTCTGGCAGACGACGAGGAACAAAGGGCACGGCGCAGGCGCCGGAGAGTTTGGCGAGTGTGTAGGTTCCCGTCGTGGTCGCGGCTTGTTCAACGGCGAAGAATGGCACAAATTCGCTGCCTCTCGGGCCGTAATCGTGGTCCGGCGCGTACCAAATAATGTCGCCATTTTTCAGCGCGCGGATCATGCCTTTCAGGTCTTTGCGGTCAATCATGCTTTTATTGGAACGCATGCGTCCCCAGGTCTGCAGCCAGTCGAGCAGCGGATTGTCATTGGGGCGATACACGCCGATGCCTGGCGTTTTAATGCCGAAGATACGGGCACCCAACTCCAGCGTCAGGAAGTGAATGCCAATCAGTAAAATGCCCTGGCCGGTTTTCTCGATGCCTTTAACGATCTCGACCCCTTCGTAGTGGCACCATTTATTGATGCGCTCCGTAGACCAGAACCAGGCCATGCCGGTCTCAATCAGCCCCATGCCGACGGACTCGAAGTTGGCGACCACCATTTGCTCACGTTTTTCCTCGCTCATGTCCGGGAAGCAGAGCTCAAGGTTGCGGTAGGCTATTTTTGCGCGACGTTTCATCAGGCGTTTTGCCAGCCGGCCCAGCCCGCAGCCGATGCGATAAAGTACCGGGTAGGGGAGTTGCACCAGCAGGTATAAAAAGCCGATACCCAACCAGGTGAGCCAGTAACGCGGGTGCAGCAACGCACGAGAGAATTGCGGTAAGTTCGTCATGTAAAACCTTTGTGACGGCAATTGCCGTATCTTCTAATCATTCCATTGTGGCATTTTTTGGCGCATAGCCAAAATTCGCGGCGTCGGAGTGCCTGATATTTCATCGATTGTTGCCGCGAATACCTTTGAGTGAGCAAAATGTAGCGTAAAACGTGGGGATGTAAATAAGCGTTATTTGCTTTATGATGCAGCCCACTTTTTTTCCAACGATTGCGAGCGAACACCATGCCAGTGTTACACAACCGCGTATCGAATGAGGAGCTGCGCGAGCGCATGCTTGCCGAAACCGAGCCGCGCACGACCATCTCATTCTACAAATATTTTTCTATCGAAACGCCGCAGGCGACCCGTGATGCGCTGTACCAGCTGTTCCTGAGCCTCAATGTGTTTGGCCGCGTCTATCTGGCGCATGAAGGGATCAACGCTCAGATTAGCGTCCCGGAAAGCCGTGTTGATGCCCTTCGTGAGGCGATTTACACTTTTCACCCGGCTTTAAATAATCTGCGCCTGAATATTGCGCTGGAAGATGACGGCAAATCCTTCTGGGTGCTGCGCATGAAGGTACGCGACCGTATCGTCGCTGACGGTATTGACGATCCTACGTTTGACGCAAGCGACGTGGGGGAATATCTGAAAGCAGCCGAAGTGAATGCGATGCTCGACGATCCAAGCGCGGTATTTATCGATATGCGTAACCACTACGAATATGAAGTGGGGCACTTCGAGGATGCCGTCGAAATTCCGGCCGACACCTTCCGTGAGCAGCTGCCGAAAGCCGTAGATATGATGCAGGATGACAAAGAGAAGAAAATTGTCATGTATTGCACCGGCGGCATTCGCTGTGAAAAAGCCAGCGCCTGGATGCGCCATAACGGCTTCAAAAATGTGTATCACATTGAAGGCGGGATTATTGAATATGCACGCCGCGCGCGTGAGCAAGGGCTACCGGTGCGCTTTGTCGGGAAAAACTTTGTTTTCGATGAGCGCATGGGCGAACGTATTTCTGACGATGTGATCGCCCATTGCCATCAGTGCGGGACGCCGTGCGACAGCCATACCAACTGCAAAAATGACGGCTGCCACCTGCTGTTTATTCAGTGTCCGGCCTGCGCTGAGAAATTCTCTGGCTGCTGCAGTGAAGTTTGCCGTGATGAGCTGGCGCTATCTCCAGAAGAACAGCGTCGCCGCCGGGCGGGGCGCGAAAACGGGAATAAGATCTTCAATAAATCTCGTGGGATGCTGAATACCACGCTGGGTATTCCTGACCCAGAGAAGTAATAAAATTCCCCCGGTTCGCCGGGGGAGTATTTTTACTGACGCACGCCTTCGACAGAAATGATCAGGTCAACGTCCTGAGAAGCCGGCCCCAGATCCTGAGTAATATTGAACTCCTTCAGCTTAATTTTACCTTCGGCCTCAAACCCCGCGCGCACGCCGCCCCACGGATCGTTACCCTGACCAATCAGCTTAGCTTTGAGCGTGACCGGCTTTGTCACGCCGTTTAGCGTCAGGTTGCCGGTAATATCCAGCGTTTCGCCATCTTTCTTCACTTCCGTTGAGGCGAAGGTCGCCTGTGGGAACTTCGACACGTTGAGGAACTCTGCGCTACGCAGGTGTTTGTCACGCTCGGCATGGTTGGTATCCACGCTGGTGGTATTGATGGTGACGTTAACTTTATCTGCCGCAGGGTTTTGCTCGTCGAAGGTAAAGCTGCCGTCAAAATCGCGGAAGGTGCCGTACAGCCAGCTATAACCGAGGTGTTGAATGCGGAAATTCACAAACGCATGCTGCCCTTGTTTATCAATTTTATAGTCAGCGGCCACGGCAGAGCCGGTGGTGAATAACAGAGCGCCTAAGGTGGCTCCCAGCAGGATTTTCTTCATTGTCTTACTCTCCATAGTTAACGGGATGCTTTCCCGAGCATGCGCTTGAGGGTGGCATCTTTATCTAGAAAATGGTGCTTTAAGGCCGCGAGGGCATGTAGTACAGACACAATCACTACGGTCCATGCCAGCCAGAGATGAACTGTCCCGGCAAGGTCGGCCTGTGCCCCGAAGTCCGTCAGCGTGGCGGGCACATCGAACCAGCCAAAAACACTAATAGGTTTGCCGTCGGCGGTTGAAATCAGATACCCGCTCAGCAAAATGGCGAACAGTAATGCATACAGCAAAATATGTGCAGTCAACGCGCTGATGCGTGTCAGGCGTGAATAACTTTTTAACGGTGGCGGTGGAGGCGATATAAAACGCCAGAGAATACGAATCACAAGAGCAGACATTAACAATATGCCGATGCTCTTATGTATTTCTGGTGCTTTATGATACCAGACGTCGTAATAGCCCAGCGTCACCATCCACAGTCCGAGTGCAAACATGCCGTAAACCGTGGCGGCGACAAGCCAGTGAAGCAGAACCGAAAAATGTCCATAGCGTTCGGGTGAGTTTCGCCATTGCATATTTATGCGTCCATGTGTTTCCTACAGAAGCTAAAACATAGGCGTTCTGTTAACAGCAGATCAACATAAATATTCTTATTTCGATATATATTTATTGTATGTCTGTTTTTTTGAATAACACTTGCGACATGTGTTCAATAGCGTCGAATGAATATGATTGTTTTTAACTGGAATGAATATTGATTGGCAGTTAATTATTTGCGATAAAACTATATTTAATTAATTTTACGTCAATAATTGTCAATATAACGTGCGTGTGAATAATTAAAAGAAATAAATATAAGCCAGATCGAGAAGCGCAAGCATTGCCCAGAGGAAAAGATACAGAATAAAGTGTTCGCGAATATTGTTGGTTAAAAATTGAATAAAGCGAATCATGATGGCCCCGGGTAAAAGTGGCGGAATGCCCGCCACTCGGGGATTCTACGCCGTTTTGAAGCGAGAAAGTACAAACGGGGATAAATCAAAGGCAGGTTTTTGACCCAAAGCAAACTGGCAGGCAATTTCGCCCAAAACGGAGGCGAATTTGAACCCGTGTCCGCTCAGCCCGGTAATGATCAGGGTGTTGTCATGGCCGGGGAGGGTATCAATGATGAAATCTTCATCCGGTGAATTGTGATAGGTGCAGGCTTTGCCGTGCAGGCAGCAGCCGATGCCGGGTAAAAATTCGCGCAGGAAGGGAAAGACTTCGGACCCATCGCTGGCGACAGCGCCAAAGGGTTTACGCTGCTCGGGTGAGTCAATCAACTGCCCGCCGTTGTGCTTACCCAGCTTCAGTTCGTTATCTTCCGCCGGGAAGCCGTAATACTGATCGCCGTTGGGGGTTTCTGCGGTAAACGCCGGGAATTTGTTGTTCTCGCTGTAGCGTCCATCGGCCTGGTGCCAGGCAAAGATCTTGCGAACCGACGCGATCGGCAGGTCCGGCAGCAGTTTGGTGACCCAGGTGCCCGCGCTGACCAGCAGTTTGCTCCCGTGATATTCACCTTCTTCAGTGACAACAGTCACACCTTCATTGTCGTGGCGGATTTCCGTCACCTTGCAGTTAAAGAGCTGAGCGCTGCCCCCTTGTTTAGCAAGGTTGATGTAGGTCTCGATGGCTAGCTCGCTTTTCAGCACGCCCGAGTCCGTCTCAAACAGGCCGACGTAGTTTTCAGGCACCGCAATCTCCGGCCAGCGGGCGGCAATGGCGGCAGCGTCCAGCGTTTCAACCGGCAGGGCAAATTTCTCTGCGCTGGAGGCGACATTGCGAATAAAGGGCGAATCAGCTGGCCCCAGGTTAATGACCCCGGTGCGATGAAAGAGCTTCTCGCCGCTGGCTTCAGCCAGGGCATCCCACAGTTTTTGTGCTCGCAGGACCAACGGGACATATTTTTCACCTTCGCCATAAGCATGGCGCATCAGGCGGGTGTCGCCGTGGTGGCTGCCCTGATCGTGCGGCGGGTGGCCGCTGTCGATCATCAGTACCTTCAGGCCCGAGTGTGTGGCATAGCAGCCTGCGGCGGCACCGACGGAGCCGCTGCCGACAATGATGAGGTCATAGTTCATAAACTTTTCTCTGTGGAAAATTATCTGTAGCAGGGTAATTAATTCACCGGAACGATGCAATTGACGGTGACGCTTAAAATAAAAAAGGCACCCCGTTGGGTGCCTGTGGCCATTGTTAAGCATGTGTCGTCAATGCTTGCGATAATCGCTTTCCTGGTAATCACTGGATTCAATTTTGGCTATCCCGGCCTCAAGGATGGAAATAAATTGCCGGGCGACATCGGTGGTCAGCCAGAGCGTCTGGCCTATCTCGGTTTCATCGTGCTTCTGATTATTGGATGTCAGGTAATGCAGGCGCAGCATCATGGCGTCGTAGCTGTCGACGGTGCTGATATCCCATCCGACGAGGGGATGAGTCTGAATAACATCACTATTTTTTTCCATCATAACCCCTTTTATACGTGTTTAAAGACAACGGCTAGTGAGGTTCATGCGTGATTTATCGTGAAGCGACTTAAGTATATCAATACTACGGCCTTCATGGGGATGAAATAATTACCTGGTAACACTTTTTCCGCATTATTCAGGAAAAACGAACAATAAATCGACAGGCTATTTCGAAGTAATGAGAAAGAAAGGCAGGAAAGACTTTGGTGGTGTTTAAAAAGTAATCAAGTCGACGAGGGGAATAAAAAAACCGGATGGCGACACCCGGCAAAAAAGTACCAACATACTTGAGGGTATTAGTCGGCAGAGAACCAATCGTCAGCGCTTTCCCAGGTTTCCTGGAGGATCTCGCTGATTCGCGTTTTATCTTCTTTGGCACCGCCCAGCACGGAGAGATTATTGCCTGAGGCATAACGTACCTGCACTTCGCTGCTGGTGTCGGGGAAATGTTGATTGATACGGCGGGAAAGCTCACTGGCAAGGGCGTCGATAGCCCCTGGCGGCAACGGTGTGGTTTTGGCTATAGTCACTTCAATACGCATAACGACCCCCTGTATAATATACTGGATATTTATACAGGTTAACTTTCCAGTAAGCAACAGGGGGGGGAAATTTAGCCTTTAACCGACCAGACGACTTCTTCACCCGCCAGGAACGGTACGATGCTGTCGTCACCGGCTTCAATCAGCTCCGGCATTTTCTCAGCGACGCGAATCAGTTCGATATGATCTTCATTGACCGGCAGGCCGTAGAATCGCGGGCCGTTCAGCGAAGCGAAAGCTTCAAAATGCTGCAGCGCGTTCATTTCTTCGAATACCGTCGCATAGGCACCCAGCGCGGAAGGCGCGTTAAAGCAGCCGGCGCAGCCACAGCTGGCTTCTTTGCGATGGCGGGCGTGAGGCGCAGAGTCTGTACCCAGGAATACGCGATCGCAGCCGCTGGCAACCAGTTCGCGCAAGGCTTCCTGGTGGACGCTGCGTTTCAGGATAGGCAGGCAGTACAGATGCGGGCGAATCCCTCCCACCAGCATGTGGTTGCGGTTAAACATCAGGTGCTGAGGTGTGATAGTCGCGCCAATCAGCGAGTTACCTTCTTTCACATACTGGGCGGCATCTTTGGTGGTGATATGCTCAAACACCACTTTCAGATCAGGCAACTGGCGACGCAGCGGCTCCATGACGGTTTCAATAAAGCGCGCTTCGCGATCGAAAATATCGATGTCAGCATGGGTGACTTCGCCGTGCACCAGCAGCGGCATGCCAATTTTCTGCATACGCTCAAGCACTGGCAGGATGGCTGTGGTACTGGTTACACCGTGAGCGGAGTTAGTTGTGGCGTTCGCCGGGTAAAGCTTGGCGGCGGTAAATACGCCCTCATTGAACCCGCGTTCGACTTCGTTGGGATCCAGCGTGTCGGTCAGGTAGCAGGTCATCAGCGGTTCAAACTTTTGCCCGGCCGGGACAGCATCGAGAATGCGCTGGCGATAAGCGATAGCGGCATCCACGCTGGTAACAGGAGGCACAAGATTGGGCATGACAATCGCACGGCCATAGGTCTGACTGGTGTAAGGCACCACGGTTTTCAGCATCTCACCGTCACGAAGGTGAATATGCCAGTCATCTGGGCGGCGGATTTTTAATACCTGAGGTAATGCGGTCATCAATGTGCTCCGGCGTGAGAGGGAAATCAGTCATCAAGGGCTGGTTTTATGCCGGGCACTAAGGATAAGGGGAAACGTTATCGTTTGCACCCCTTATGTTGTACATGTTGCACAAAACCCTCAGAGCGCAGAAACGGCTCTGAGGGAGAGGGGCTATTCCGTTAACGGAATGATTATCTCACCGGGTTTGACTTCAATGCCTTTGGCATATTTCTTCGCCAGCGACTCACCTGTGCTGCGATCTTCGCTCAGGATATAAGCAGGCTGTTGATTGAAGTAGCTGCGCAGGGACTGATTAAGATAAGGGATCATGGTCTGCAGCACGGTCTGCATTTTTTGCGGTTCGACCTGAGCATCAACCACCTCCATTTCCTGCAGGTAGATGGCACCTTGCTCTTTATTGAACACCGGCAGCGCTTTCAGCTTGAGCTTCAGGATGGCCTTCTGGTTACCAAACAGCGACGTCATGTCGAGATTGGCATCACCGGTCAGGGTAATTTTATTCGGCTCTTCCCGTCCAATCTGGCTGACTAAATGGGTTAACACCACATGGGCTTCAGCCACGCCGGGCAGGCCAATGTCCTTGGAGAAGTTATTGTGTTTTTCCAGCGACTGGTTGATTTCCTGTTCACTCACGCTGTACTGCGTTAACTGGTTGCATCCGGCGAGCAGGCCGCTGAGCATCAATGCTGCGGCAAAAACAATCTTCTTCATAGGCTTCCTCAAAATAGCGGCTCCAATGCCGTGCCTTGTTTTATCAGCATAATGCGGCACGGCGGGAGCGGCTACCGGAAAAAGACGATAAGAGAAAATTATCCCTGACCGCCGGGCTCCAGCATCGTTGGCTCAACGGGTCTAAGGCTAAACTGCCACCACAGGGCAGCAAGGGTGATACAGCCGATGATGCCGAGCATGGCCCAGGGTAATTCTGGCTGCTGCAGGGCTTTCCCTGCGTCAAACAGCCAGCCACCGCCGGTGTAACCTAGCGCGCCGCCCAGCGACAGGCCCAAACGACTGAATCCCATGTAGCTGCCGCGTGCTCGGGCATCCGCCAGCGAGGCGCTTAGTGTTTCCCGAGCGGGCTCAGCGATGATTGAGCCGATGTAGAAGGTACAAATCAGGGCGAAAAGCTGCTGTAAGTTGGACGCCAGGCCAATAGGCATCAGGCTCACCGTCATCAGCACCAGACCTGCCATTAAGCGTTGCTCCAGGCGGAAGCGCTTTTCACTCCAGCGAGCGATAGGGTAGAGCAACGTCAGCGAAAGCGCGGCTTCAATGGCGTACATCCATTTTACCGCCGACGCGGTACCGGCAATATCATTGACCATCAGCGGCAGCATCAGCATGACCTGCACCGCCAGCATGTAATAGCCGGTTAGCGTCAGGACGTAGGTAATAAAGCGTTTATCACGGAACACACGGCCCATACCTTCGCGCATTGGGGTGCGAATAGTGGAAAGCTTATAGGCCGGCAGCAGCCAGGCGTTCAGCGCCGCGCAAAGGACAAACATTACGGCGCCGACGGCACAGACCAGACGGAAGTCGTACTGCAACAACCAACTGCCCAACAGAGCGCCGATCACCGCGCCGGCGCTGTCCTGCATCATCAGAATTGAGAAGAAGCGGCCGCGGTGCTGAGGGCGAACCAGTTTGACGACCAACGCCGAGCGGGGCGGATCAAACAGCGTCCCGCCAATGGCGGAGAGCAGGCAGGAAAGCCAGAGCATCCAGGGTTCCGTGGCAATACCCATGGTGACAAACCCTGCGGCGCGTAGCAGCATGCCGGTGACAATCATCGGTTTAGCGCCGAGTCTGTCGGCAATTGCGCCGCCGAAGACACCCAGCCCCTGCTGGATAAATTGACGTAGGCCCAGGGCAATGCCGACCATCAAAGCGGCCCAGCCCAACTGGTCAACGAAGCGAATGGAAATCAAAGGGAAGACAACGAAAAAGCCCAATACCACTAACATGTTATCAAGCAGCAGGAAATATTTACCCAGGCTCCTTGCCTGCGCCACCCGCGACATCTCCCCTCCAGGGAACTTAATTAAACGCGACAAGTACTTATTCTCGCTTGCCGTCCGGGCTTTTAATACCTGATGCAGGACAATATTTTTTTATCGTGCAACGAGTTTGATTCAAGGCTTTCATCGAAAAAAGTGATGTTGCGTCATGTTGTTGTTTTCACACGGCGGGCAGGCGCAGGTATAGTAACAAGATGAGCCCCGTCAACCGGGATGAAGGAGTGGGATAAACATGTTTGGCTACCGCAGTAACGCACCTAAAGTTCGCCTGGTGACTGACCGACTGGTGGTGCGTCTGGTTCATGAGCGAGATGCCTGGCGTATGGCAGATTACTACACCGAAAATCGTCAATTCCTGAAACCCTGGGAACCCATTCGGGATGAGAGCTACTGCTATCCTTCGGGCTGGCAGGCAAGGCTGGGTATGATTAGTGAAATGCACAAGCAGGGAAGTGCCTACTATTTTGCGCTGCTCGACCCGGAAGAAAAAGAGGTCATCGGTGTGGCTAACTTTTCCAACGTCGTGCGCGGCTCGTTCCATGCCTGCTATCTCGGTTACTCCATCGCTGAAAAATGGCAGGGGCAGGGGTTGATGTACGAGGCGCTGACCAGCGCCATTCGCTATATGCAACGTAGCCAGAATGTCCATCGTATTATGGCCAACTACATGCCGCATAATCAGCGCAGCGGCGATTTGCTGGCGCGTCTGGGCTTCGAAAAAGAGGGCTACGCAAAGGATTATTTGCTGATTGATGGCGTATGGCGGGATCACGTTCTCACCGCGCTGGTCAATCAAGACTGGACCCCAGGTCGTGGAGTTTAAAAGATGAAATATCAGTTAACGGCGATTGAAGCCCGCGTTATCGGCAGCTTGCTGGAAAAACAGCTCACTACGCCAGAACAATATCCGATGTCCGTCAACGGCGTGGTCACCGCCTGTAATCAGAAAACAAACCGTGAACCGGTGATGGATCTGAAAGAGCATGAAGTCCAGGACACGCTGGACGGGCTGGTAAAAGGGCATTATTTGCGAACCGTCAGCGGGTTTGGCAACCGAGTGACAAAATACGAGCAGCGTTTTTGCAACTCAGAGTTTGGCAATTTAAAGCTAACGCCAGCGGAAATTGCGGTGGTCACAACTTTGCTGCTGCGTGGAGCACAAACGCCAGGTGAGCTGCGCAGCCGTGCCGGAAGAATGTTTGAGTTCACCGATATGGCGCAGGTAGAAGCGACGCTGGAAGAGCTGGCCAGCCGTGAAGACGGGCCGTTTGTCGTGCGTCTGCCGCGAGAGCCCGGTAAACGCGAAAGCCGCTATATGCATCTTTTTAGCGGTGAGGTTGAGGCGCAGATGGCCCAGGAGCAAAGTGCCAGCCCGGTTGCAGACGATCTCAGCGTGCGAGTGGGCGCGCTGGAGGCTGAAGTCGCCGAACTAAAACAGCGCCTGGATTCCTTGTTGGCACATTTGGGAGATTAAGGATGACAAAATTACGTATTGGCGTGGTGGGGCTGGGCGGGATCGCGCAGAAAGCCTGGCTTCCGGTTCTGGGCGCATCCGGCGACTGGTCGCTGGTGGGCGCATTTTCACCGACCAAAGAGAAAGCGCTGCCGGTGTGCGAAACCTGGCGCATGCCGTATATCGATTCGCTCAGCAATCTGGCGGCACAGTGCGACGCTGTTTTTGTACACAGCGCCACCAGTTCCCACTACGCGGTGGTGAATGAGCTACTCAACGCCGGCGTTAGCGTCTGCGTGGATAAGCCGCTGGCGGAAAACCTGGCTGACGCCGAAAAGCTGGTAGAGCTTGCCGAGCGCAAAAAACGCACCCTGATGGTGGGCTTTAACCGCCGTTTTGCCCCGCGCTATCAGCAGCTAAAGGCAAAGTTGTCTGCCGGGGCATCCTTGCGGATGGACAAACATCGCAGCGACAGCGTTGGCCCGGGCGATCTGCGCTTCACGCTGCTTGATGACTATCTTCACGTCGTGGATACCGCACTCTGGCTTGGCGGCGGTAGCGCTCAGTTGCAAAGCGGGACGTTGCAAACCAACGAGTCAGGGCAAATGCTGTATGCCGAACACCATTTCAGCCAGGGTAACCTGAGCGTGACGACCAGTATGCATCGCCGTGCCGGAAGCCAGCGAGAGTGGGTACAGGCGGTAACCGAGGGCGGGCTGTATGAAGTGACGGACATGCGTCAGTGGCGCGAAGAATGCGGCGCGGGCGTGGTTGAACAGCCGATCCCTGGCTGGCAGACTACGCTGGAACAGCGCGGCTTTGCGGGGTGCGCGCGCCACTTTATCGACTGCGTGGCAAACCAGACTGTGCCGGAAACCTCCGGCGAGCAGGCGCTGCTGGCGCAGCGTGTCGTCGAGAAGCTCTGGCGCGAGGCAATTAGCGAATAAGCTGTAACATATCGCGGTAGCAATTCAGCGCCGTATCGGTAGACTATGCCGACTTGTCATCATCCATGTACGCCTGCATTGCAGGCGTTCATGTTTGTGGAATAACAGAATAAATGAACCTATTAAAATCGCTGGCGGCCGTCAGCTCGATGACCATGTTTTCACGCGTGCTTGGCTTTGCGCGCGACGCCATTGTGGCAAGGGTATTTGGGGCCGGGATGGCGACGGACGCCTTCTTTGTTGCTTTTAAATTGCCAAATCTGCTGCGCCGAATTTTTGCCGAAGGCGCGTTCTCGCAGGCGTTTGTACCGATTCTGGCCGAATACAAAAGTAAGCAGGGCGAAGATGCCACTCGCGTTTTTATCTCTTACGTTTCCGGGCTGCTGACGCTTGCGCTGGCGCTGGTTACCGTCTTAGGGATGCTTGCAGCCCCGTGGGTGATTTTGGTTACCGCACCAGGCTTTGCCGACACGGCAGATAAATTTGCGCTAACGTCGAGCCTGCTGCGCATTACCTTCCCGTACATTTTGCTGATCTCACTGGCGTCGCTGGTGGGGGCGATTCTCAACACCTGGAACCGCTTCTCCGTACCGGCGTTCGCCCCAACGTTCCTGAATCTCAGCATGATTGGCTTTGCGCTGTTTGCCGCCCCGCACTTTAATCCGCCGATTCTGGCTCTGGCCTGGGCGGTGACGGTGGGGGGCGTATTACAGCTGGCCTATCAACTGCCGCACCTGAAGAAAATTGGCATGTTGGTGCTGCCGCGTATCAGCTTTAAGGATGCGGGAGCAATGCGGGTTATCAAGCAGATGGGGCCGGCGATCCTCGGCGTTTCCGTCAGCCAGATTTCACTGATCATCAACACTATCTTTGCGTCGTTCCTGGTGTCAGGCTCGGTTTCCTGGATGTATTATGCCGACCGCCTGATGGAGTTTCCGTCCGGGGTGTTAGGCGTGGCGTTAGGCACTATCTTGCTGCCGTCGCTGGCGAAGAGTTTTGCCACCGGCAACCACGATGAATATTCCCGCCTGATGGACTGGGGGCTGCGTCTTTGCTTCCTGCTGGCGCTCCCTAGCGCAGTAGCGTTGGGGATTCTGGCCAAACCTCTGACTGTCTCTTTGTTCCAGTACGGCAAGTTCTCCGCTTTCGATGCCCTGATGACCCAGCGGGCGCTGGTGGCGTATTCGGTCGGTCTGATGGGACTTATCGTGGTCAAGGTGCTGGCACCAGGCTTCTACTCCCGACAGGATATTAAAACCCCGGTTAAAATAGCCATTGTGACGCTGATTTTGACCCAGCTAATGAACCTCGCGTTTATTGGCCCGCTGAAACATGCGGGGCTTTCTCTGTCGATTGGTTTGGGGGCCTGTATTAACGCCTCGCTGCTTTACTGGCAGCTGCGCAAGCAGGATATTTTCCAGCCACAGGCGGGGTGGACGGCTTTTCTGTTGCGCCTGGTTGCTGCCGTGCTGGTGATGTCTGCGGTACTGATTGGGATGATGTACGTTATGCCTGCTTGGGATCTGGGCAATATGCCTTATCGCCTGTTGCGGCTGATGGCGGTGGTGGTGGCCGGCGTCGTCGCTTATTTTGCGACGCTGCTGTTGTTGGGCTTCAGGCTGAAAGATTTTGCCCGCCGCACGATTTGATTTTTGCTGGGTGGATGACGGTTTCGTCACGCCACCCTATTCTTTATATGTTGAAAGATTAATTAGGTGACAGAGCGATGAGAGGAATAATCACAACCTGGTTCGAAGACAAGGGCTTCGGATTTATCAAAGATGAAAACGGTGAAAACCGTTATTTCCATGTGATTAAAGTCGCCAACCCGGAGCTTATCAAAAAGGACGCGTCGGTGACCTTCGAACCGGGTACCAATAATAAAGGGCTGTCGGCGTTTGCCGTGAAAGTGGAACCCGAGAGCAAGCATCTGTTTATTGCGGGCGAGCGGCTGAAAATCACCTCGATCAAATCTTTTGTGGTGTACAGCGAAGAAGAGCCCGCGGACGGGAAAATTGATAAAGAAAATGCGGTGCTGTCTGTTGGCCTGCTGATGAATAGCATTCGCCCGAAGGCAGAGAAAAAAGAAGGGGAAATGCGGACGGTGAAAAAACTGGCCGTGACCACGTTCCAGGGCGAAACGCACCTCTTCTCAGAAGATGAGATTGATATTGAGGCGACGGTAAAAGTCCTGAAATCACTGAAATAAGCAAACGGCTGGTCAAGGAGAGTGTTGGCCAGCCGTTTTCATTGGCGAGGAAAATCAGATGGTGATTTTTTTTCCGCCGCGATTGCCCTGCGACGTTGCCTGCCCGTCGGCACCATAGAAGTCCGGTGCCTGATGCGGTTTTAATACGGCAATAGCCTGCTCATTGCGCGTCATTTGGTCTTCCAGTAACCAACCGTTGTGCTGGTTAATGTCCCGCAGGTGCAGGGTTTTTTGCGTAATCGTCTGCCAGCGCTGGCTAACGTCCAGGCTGGTAACCGCCCCGGCGTTTTGTTCCGCGCGACGCTGCTGCTCCAGGTAATCCAGCGTAGCCAGCAGCGAGCTTTTATCTTCAGTTATACGTTGCAGCGCGTTACTGTTTATCTGGCCTGCAGAAAGCTGCAGCTGTTCAGCGTCCATCACCTCTTTCAGTGAATTCAGCACTGCGGTCATTTGGTCCAGCACTTCTAACAGACGACTCACCGTTATTTACTCGACAAATAGCTTTGGGCTTCCTGGATCAGCGCGTCGGCGATTTTGCCGGTATCCATCTTCAGGTCGCCGTTACGAATCGCCGTCTTCAGCGCTTCAACGCGTTCCATGTTGATATCGCCGGTGCCTGGCTGCATCAGTTTGGCCTGCGCATCGCTCAACTTTACGCTGGTGCTGTTGGCGGTGGTGGATTTTTCAAGACGGCTTTTCAGCGTCTGTGGATCGCTGGTTTCACGTGGTTGTACGGTGCTTACCGGTTTCAGTGGCGACGTGCGATCAATGCTCATTGTTCTCTCCTCATCGAGGGGCTCGCGGCGTAAGAGCCAGTCAGTATCATTTGTTGATAGTACTATCGGCAGTCGCCGCGGAATCTTTAAAAAGATTATAGATTAATCAGAATATTCCCATCAGCATCCACCGTCCCGCTCACCACCTGCCCTGAAGACATACGAACGCGGGCATTTTGCGCGACAGCGGCGTTATTCAGCGCCTTGCCTTCACCGTTGACGCTAAAGCCTTCGCCGGAGGCAATTACCTGAACCTGCTGACCGGCTTTCACTCGCCAGGCCTGGCGCACCATCGTCTGAATGACCGGCTGCCCGGGCGCAATATCCCGGAGCGAAACCGCGTCTGTCGCCTGGCCGAGATCCAGCATAGTGCGTGGTGGCAGTTGGTCAAGGCGGCCCTGTGTTAACTGCACGCTATTGGCATCGATCCTTGCACCGCGGGCGATAGGGCGACTGGCAACCACATACTGTCCCGTGGCGATCACCTGAACCTGAATAAATCGTTTGTCGCTGCCGCAGCGTGCCATAACGCTGACGTTGCCCCACAGTTTGGCATTGCCGGGCGTTGAGAATTCTGGCTGAGGGCAGGTGGGAAGCTGAGCCTCCGGCGTTTTCACTTTGACGCTGACGTCTTCGCTGATCCCCGCCAGCCGCTGTTGAAAATACTCAGTCAGCGGCCCATCGAGTGCGCTCGCCAGGGCCAACTGACTGACCAGTAAACTGGCTATGCCGCTCAAGATTTTCAGGCTTCTCATCGCGCTTCTCCGTATTCAGATTGCGGTGATTTTAACCGCGAGCCGTTTTGATCAAGGCGATAAATAGCGACGTATTTTGCGTTTATTCCACCCATCGCGTACGCGTAAGGCGCTTTAAGCTTTCGGACGATTCCTAATTCTATGGACTATGGAGGAAGCATGCTCGATAAACTGGACGCCGCACTGCGATTTCAGCAAGAAGCGCTTAATTTGCGTGCCCAGCGCCAAGAGATTCTGGCCGCGAATATCGCCAATGCCGACACGCCGGGCTTTCAGGCGCGCGATATCGACTTTGCCAGTGAAATGAAAAAAGTGATGGAGCGCGGACGCGTTGAAGGAGGCGGCATGTCTCTGGCGCTCACTTCGGCACGCCATATCCCGGCACAAACCCACTCCACTCCGTCGCTCGATCTCCTCTACCGCGTACCTGACCAGCCCGCCATGGACGGTAACACCGTCGATATGGACCGTGAACGTACGCAGTTTGCCGATAACAGCCTGAATTACCAAACAAACCTCACGGTGCTTGGTGGGCAAATCAAAAGCATGATGTCGGTGCTACAGGGATAATCGATGGCCTTACTCAATATTTTCGACATCGCCGGTTCGGCTATGACAGCCCAGTCCAAACGCATGAACGTGGCGGCAAGTAACCTCGCCAACGCCGACAGCGTCACCGGACCAGACGGTCAGCCTTACCGTGCAAAACAGGTCGTTTTCCAGGT
This sequence comes from Cedecea sp. NFIX57, assembly GCF_900177785.1. Classification (NCBI taxonomy): domain Bacteria; kingdom Pseudomonadati; phylum Pseudomonadota; class Gammaproteobacteria; order Enterobacterales; family Enterobacteriaceae; genus Cedecea; species Cedecea sp. NFIX57. Next base: position 55,896 of record NZ_FXAS01000015.1, read on the forward strand.
GGATGCTGCCCCAGGGGCTGCGACCGGTGGCGTTAAAGTGACCAAAGTGATTGAGAGTGATGCGCCCGATAAGCTGGTCTTCCAGCCGGGTAACCCGCTCGCGGACGCACGCGGCTATGTGCGTATGCCTAACGTCGATGTGGTCGGAGAGATGGTCAACAGCATGTCCGCCTCCCGCAGCTACCAGGCCAACGTCGAGGTGCTCAACACCGTGAAGGGCATGATGATGAAAACGCTCACTCTCGGTCAGTAACAGGAGCCTATATGTCCATTGCAGTCAAAATGAACGATCCGACTAACGATGTTGATCCTACGGCTGGAGCATCAAAAAACAGCCTGACCGGCAACAGCGCGGCAGACCTGCAGGGGAGCTTTCTGACCCTGCTGGTGGCGCAGTTAAAAAACCAGGATCCGACCAACCCGATGCAGAACAACGAACTGACCACGCAGCTGGCGCAGATCAGTACCGTTAGCGGTATCGAAAAACTCAACACCACGCTGGGCTCGGTTTCCGGGCAGATCAATCAGAACCAGTCCCTGCAGGCCAGTTCGCTGATTGGTCATGGCGTCATGATCCCGGGCAACAAAATTCTCGCGGGGACCGATTCAAAAACCAACACCATCAGCACCACGCCGTTTGGCGTCGAGCTGCAGCAGGCGGCGGACAAAGTCACGGCCACCATCTCCGATAAAGACGGCAAAGTGGTTCGTACTATCGAGATTGGTGGGCTGAGTGCCGGGGTGCATACCTTTACCTGGGACGGCAGCGCCAACGACGGCACCAACGTGCCGGATGGCTCTTATACCGTGGCGATCAATGCCACTAATGGTGGGACACAGCTGGTGGCTCAGCCGCTGAACTTCGCCATGGTGAGCGGGGTTATCAACGGCAAAGATGGCCTCAAACTGGATCTCGGGACCTACGGTTCTACGACCCTCGATGCAATCAGGCAAATTATTTAAGCCTATAACCTAAGCAGGAGTAAGACATGGCGTTTTCTCAAGCGGTCAGCGGCTTAAATGCTGCGGCCACCAACCTGGACGTGATTGGTAACAACATTGCCAACTCCGCCACCTACGGTTTTAAATCCGGCTCGGTCTCTTTTGCCGATATGTTCGCAGGCTCTAAAGTAGGCCTGGGCGTTAAAGTGGCGGGCGTGACCCAGAACTTTGGCGACGGTACCACCACCAGCACCGGCCGTGGCCTGGACGTGGCTATCAGCCAGAACGGTTTCTTCCGCCTGGTGGATAGCTCCGGCTCCGTATTCTACAGCCGCAACGGGCAGTTCAAGCTGGACGAAAACCGCAACCTTGTGAACATGCAGGGCCTGCAGCTGACCGGCTACCCGGCAACCGGTACGCCGCCAACCATTCAGCAGGGTGCCAACCCGGTAGGTCTGTCCGTGCCAAACACGCTGATGGCGGCGAAAACCACCACCACTGCGTCCCAGCAGATCAACCTGAACTCCACCGACAAACTGCCAACGGTCGGGACGTTCAATCCAGCCGATGCGAACAGCTACAACAAGAAGGGCACGGTAACCGTTTACGACAGCCAGGGTAACGCCCACGGCATGGACGTGTACTACGTGAAGACCGCAGACAATACCTGGCAGGTCTACACCAAAGATTCCTCCGTGGCGGGCTCTACGCCAACCTCAGCAGGGTTTATGCGTTTCGACAATAACGGCAACCTGCAGGGGATTACTGCCAATGCTGCCGATCCGATTCCAAACCCGAACACGCTGCCAACCAGCATCAACGTGACCACCGGCGTCACCAATGGCGCGACGCCTGCTACCTTCGCGCTGAGCTTCCAGAACTCCATGCAGCAGAACACCGGGTCTAACAACATCGTGGCGACCAACCAGAACGGCTACAAGCCGGGCGACCTGGTCTCTTACCAGATTAACGATGATGGCACCGTGGTCGGGAACTACTCCAACGAGCAGACCCAGCTTCTGGGGCAAATCGTGCTGTCCAACTTTGCGAACCCTGAAGGTTTGCAGTCCCAGGGCGATAACGTCTGGACCGCGAGCAACTCTTCCGGCGTTGCGCTGCTGGGCCTCGCGGGGACGGGGAACTTCGGGACCCTGACCAGCGGAGCGCTGGAGTCTTCGAACGTGGATCTGAGTAAAGAACTGGTCAACATGATCGTCGCGCAGCGTAACTATCAGTCGAATGCGCAGACCATCAAAACCCAGGACCAGATCCTCAACACCCTGGTTAACCTGCGCTAAGCGCCTGAAGGGACGGCTTAATGGATCATGCAATCTACACCGCCATGGGCGCTGCCAGCCAGACGCTGAATCAACAGTCAGTCACGGCGAGCAACATGGCGAACGCTTCGACACCGGGCTTCCGCGCGCAGCTTAATGCTTTGCGTGCTGTCCCGGTTGAAGGGCTTTCTCTGCCAACCCGTACCCTGGTGATTGCTTCAACGCCAGGGGCCGATATGACGCCGGGTCAGTTGGACTACACCTCGCGCCCGATGGACGTGGCTTTGCAGCAGGATGGCTGGCTGGCGGTGCAGACGCAGGACGGCGGAGAAGGCTATACCCGCAACGGTAACATTCAGGTCAGCCCTGCCGGTCAGTTGACCATCGGTGGCCGGCCCGTTATCGGCGAAGGTGGCCCTATTGCGGTACCGGAAGGTTCGCAGCTCACCATTGCTGCGGACGGGACTATCTCCGCGTTGAATCCGGGCGATCCGCCAAATACCGTGGCGCCGATTGGCCGACTGAAGCTGGTGAAAGCCACGCAGCAGGAAGTCGTGCGCGGTGATGACGGGCTATTCCGTTTGAACCCCGCTGCCCAGGCAACACGCGGTGCTATAGCCCAGGCCGACCCAACCATTAAGGTGATGTCCGGCGTACTGGAAGGCAGCAACGTCAAACCGGCAGAAGCGATGGCGGACATGATCGCCAACGCCCGTCGTTTTGAGATGCAGATGAAAGTTATCGCCAACGTTGATGAAAACGAACAGCGCGCTAACACGCTGCTGCAAATGACCTAACGCCCGGCTTACTTATTACAGGATTCAAACATGATCAATTCTTTATGGATCGCCAAAACGGGTCTTGATGCACAGCAAACCAATATGGATGTGATTGCCAACAACCTGGCAAACGTCTCCACCAACGGTTTCAAGCGTCAACGCGCCGTGTTTGAAGATTTACTTTATCAAACCATCCGTCAGCCGGGGGCTCAGTCTTCTGAGCAAACGACGCTGCCGTCGGGTTTACAGATCGGGACCGGTGTTCGTCCGGTAGCCACCGAGCGTCTGCACAGCCAGGGCAACCTGTCTAAAACGGACAACAGCAAAGATGTGGCCATCAAAGGCGAAGGCTTCTTCCAGGTTCTGCTGCCGGACGGTACCGCCGCCTATACGCGCGACGGTTCCTTCCAGGTTGATCAGAATGGCCAGCTAGTGACGGCGGGTGGTTTCCAGGTACAGCCTGCGATTACCGTGCCTGCAAACGCGCTGAGCCTGACTATCGGCCGTGACGGTGTGGTAAGCGCAACCTTGCAGGGGCAAACCGCACCAGTACAGGTTGGGCAACTGAACCTGACGACCTTTATGAACGACACCGGCCTGGAAAGTATTGGTGAGAACCTCTACACCGAAACGCAGGCGTCCGGTGCGCCAAACGATTCCACGCCGGGATTGAACGGCGCAGGTCTGCTCTATCAGGGCTATGTTGAGACCTCAAACGTAAACGTGGCTGAAGAGCTGGTAAACATGATCCAGGTTCAGCGCGCCTACGAAATCAACAGCAAAGCGGTCAGCACCACCGACCAGATGCTGCAAAAACTGACGCAAATGTAAGGCGTTTGCCGGCGCGTGAAAGCGCGTCGGCTGCCGTGACCTGAAGATGAAAGCAATGCAAAACCCAATGGTGCTCCGTCCTGTTCTCCTGAGTCTGGTGTTTGCCGTAAGCGGCTGCGCCTTAGTACCAAGTAAACCGCTGGTTGAAGGCGCCACGACCGCCCAGCCGGTGCCTGGTCCTGCGCCAACGATTAACGGTTCAATATTCCAGACCGCGCAGCCGATGAATTACGGCTATCAGCCGCTGTTTGAAGACCGTCGTCCGCGTAATATCGGCGACACCCTGACCATCCAGCTTCAGGAAAACGTCAGCGCCAGTAAGAGTTCCTCGGCGAATGCCAGCCGCGATGGAAAATCCTCTCTCGGCTTCGATACGGTTCCGACGTTTGCATCGGGATTACTGGGAGGAGGAAAAGCTGACCTGAACGCTTCCGGCAGCAATGGCTTTAACGGTAAAGGCGGCGCCAACGCCAGCAACACCTTCAGCGGCACCTTAACGGTAACGGTCGATCAGGTGCTGGCCAACGGAAACCTGCACGTTGTAGGTGAGAAACAGATTGCCATCAACCAGGGGACGGAGTTTATCCGGTTCTCTGGCGTAGTGAACCCGCGCACCATCAGCGGCAGCAACACCGTTGCGTCGACCCAGGTGGCGGATGCCCGAATTGAGTATGTCGGTAACGGCTACATTAATGAAGCGCAGAATATGGGCTGGCTGCAGCGCTTCTTCCTTAACGTATCGCCGATGTAAGCGAGGGTACCATGGTTAAATATTTATTCGGGTTAGTTGTGCTGCTGACCGCAGCTTATGCATCAGCTGACCGCATTCGTGACCTGACGACCGTGCAGGGCGTGCGTGAAAACTCCCTGATTGGCTACGGCCTGGTGGTTGGGCTGGACGGTACCGGTGACCAGACGACGCAAACGCCGTTTACCACACAAAGCCTGAACAACATGCTTTCCCAGTTGGGCATTACCGTGCCGACCGGCACTAACATGCAGCTGAAAAACGTGGCGGCAGTGATGGTGACGGCAAAATACCCGGCGTTTGCGCGAGCAGGGCAAAACATTGATGTTGTTGTTTCGTCCATGGGTAATGCGAAGAGCCTGCGCGGCGGTACGCTGCTGATGACGCCGCTCAAAGGCGTGGATAACCAGGTTTATGCCCTGGCACAGGGTAACGTCCTCGTGGGTGGTGCGGGCGCAGCGGCAGGTGGCAGCAGCGTCCAGGTGAACCAGCTTAACGGCGGGCGTATCACCGGCGGCGCGGTCATTGAGCGCGAGCTGGCCGGGACTTTCGGCAATGGCAACACCCTCAACCTGCAGCTTAATGATGATGATTTCAGCCTGGCCCAGCGGATCACCGACACCATTAACCGCTCCCGTGGTTTTGGCAGCGCAACAGCGCTGGATGGTCGTACGATCCAGATCCGCGTGCCAAGCGGCGGTAGCTCTCAGGTTCGTCTACTGGCGGATATTCAGAACCTTGAAGTGAGTATGCCGGTGCAGGATGCGCGCGTGGTGATCAACTCTCGCACAGGTTCCGTGGTGATGAACCGCGAAGTGACGCTGGATAACTGCGCCGTTGCGCAGGGTAACCTGTCGGTGACTGTTAACCGTCAAAATCAGGTCAGTCAGCCGAATACGCCATTTGGCGGCGGTCAGACCGTCGTGACGCCGCAAACCCAGATTGATTTACGCCAGAGCGGTGGTTCGGTACAGCGCGTTAATTCAAGCGCGAACCTGAATAACGTGGTGCGTGCGCTGAATGCGCTGGGGGCATCGCCTATCGATCTGATGTCTATCCTGCAATCCATGCAAAGCGCAGGCTGCCTGCGTGCGAAACTGGAAATCATCTAATGCTGACTGACGCCCGTTCACTTGCCAATGCCGCGTTTGATGCCAACTCGCTCAATGATTTAAAGGCGAAGGCCGGACAAGATCCTAAGGGTAACCTGAAAGAGGTGGCTCATCAGGTGGAAGGGATGTTCGTGCAGATGATGCTGAAAAGTATGCGTGAAGCGCTGCCGAAAGATGGTCTTTTCAGCAGCGAGTCCACGCGGATGTATACCAGCATGTATGACCAGCAGATAGCTCAACAGCTGAGTGCGAAAGGACTGGGGCTGGCGGATGCGATGGTCAAGCAAATGAGCAACGAGCAGATCGAGCCGTCGGAAACGGCGGGGCAGGTGCCAATGAAACTCGATCCGCAAACGGTCACCAGCTACCAGAACCAGACGCTAACGCAAATGGTGCGTCAGGCCGTGCCTCGGGCGCCTTCTAACGAAGAGCCGATGAGCGGAGACAGTAAAGACTTCCTCGCGCAACTCTCGCTGCCAGCGCGTTTAGCCAGTGAAGCCAGCGGCATTCCACACCACCTGATTCTGGCGCAGGCTGCGCTGGAGTCTGGCTGGGGGCAGCGTCAGATCCGCACCGAAAAAGGCGAGCCGAGCTTTAACCTGTTCGGCGTCAAGGCGACATCGGGCTGGAAAGGGCCGACCACGGAAATCACCACCACCGAATTTGAAAACGGTGAGGCGAAGAAGGTGAAAGCGAAGTTCCGTGTATATAGCTCGTACCTGGAAGCACTTTCTGACTACGTTGGCTTACTGACGAAAAACCCACGCTATGCTGCCGTGACAAATGCATCTTCAGCAGAGCAGGGCGCTCAGGCGCTGCAAAATGCCGGTTATGCAACAGATCCGAACTACGCACGCAAGTTGACCGGCATGATCCAGCAGCTGAAAGCCATGAGCGACAAGGTTTCCAAAGCTTACAGCACTGATTTGTCGAATTTGTTCTGAACAGACTCAAGTCCCGTGGCCTGCTGCCGATAATAGGTAGCAGAACCTTTGACCACACGCTATCAAGGAACCTTCATGTCCAATAGCCTGATTAACAGCGCCATGAGTGGCCTGAGTGCTGCCCAGGCGGCATTAAGCACCGTCGGCAATAACATTTCTAACTATAACGTAAGCGGTTATACCCGCCAGACGACGATTCTGTCCCAGTCAAAAAGCACCCTGACCGGGGGCGGCTATATTGGCAACGGCGTGTATGTTAACGGCGTGCAGCGTGAGTACGACTCCTTTATTACTAACCAGCTGCGTGCGGCCCAAACGCAAAGCAGTGGGCTGACAACTCAGTACCAGCAGATGTCAAAAATTGACAATATTCTGTCCGGGACGACCAACTCGCTGTCAAAAACCATGCAGGATTTCTTCTCTGGCCTGCAGACCCTGACCAGTAATGCTCAGGATCCGGCGGCTCGTCAGGCGCTGTTGGGCAAAGCTGATGGCCTGGTAAACCAGTTTAAGGTCACTGACCAGTACCTGCGCGACCAGGACAAACAGGTTAACCTTTCTATCAGCAGCAGCGTGGACCAAATCAATACCTACGCTAAGCAAATTGCGAACCTGAACGACCAGATTTCCCGCCTGAAAGGTGTAGGCGCTGGTTCAGCGCCGAATGACCTGCTTGATCAGCGCGACCAGCTGGTTAGCCAGCTAAATCAGATCGTTGGCGTAGATGTCAGCGTGCAGGATGGTGGCACTTATAACGTGTCTATCGGCAATGGTATTACTCTGGTGCAGGGCGACACGGCTAACCAACTGGCGGCCGTTAACTCTAGCGCAGATCCTTCCCGTACGACGGTGGCCTTTGTGGACCCGATCGCCGGTAAAGTGGAAATTCCAGAAAGCCAGCTGAACACCGGTTCTCTGGGCGGATTGTTCACCTTCCGTACTCAGGATTTAGACAGCGCCCGTAACCGCCTGGGCCAGATGGCACAAGCCTTTGCCACCGCAATGAACAGCCAGCATACCCAGGGCTATGATGCCAACGGTGATAAAGGAACCGATATGTTTACTATCGGTGGCCCAACCGTAGTGAGCAACAGCCGCAATACCAGCGGCACGCAGCTCACTGCCACCACCACCGACAGCAAGCAGATTCAGGCCAGCGATTACAAGGTTGAGTTTGTGGGTGGAAACTGGAAAGTGACCCGTCTGTCTGACAACGCCAATATTAATCCCGGCACGACAACGGACGCAGGCGGCAACGTGAGCCTGAACTTTGACGGGCTGAAAGTTGGCGTGAGCGGCACCCCCGCCAACAACGAAAGTTTCACCGTTAAACCGGTATCCGACGCGGTGGTGAACATGAGCCTGGCTGTGAAAGATGAGGCGAAACTGGCGCTGGCAAGCGATCCTACTTCAGGCAAGAGCGATAACCGTAACGCCCAGGCCATGCTGGATCTGCAAAATTCCAAGCAGGTCGAAGGCAACAAATCGTTCAACGATGCGTATGCCACTCTGGTCAGCGATGTGGGTAACAAAACCGCAAGCCTGAAAGTAACCAGCACAACTCAGGGGAACGTGGTGACGCAGCTAACCAAGCAGCAGCAATCTATCTCGGGAGTTAGCCTCGATGAAGAGTATGGCAACCTGCAGCGTTACCAGCAGTACTACATGGCTAACGCCCAGGTCCTTCAGACTGCATCAACGCTGTTTGATGCGTTGCTGAACATTCGCTAACGGGAGCCAGCGTCATGCGTATCAGTACCCAAATGCTATATGACCAGAACATGCGCGGCATTAGTGACGCGCAGAGTTTATGGCTGAGTTATGGCGAGCAGATGAGCACCGGTAACCGCGTTAACCGGCCATCAGACGACCCTATCGCAGCGTCTCAGGCAGTGGTGCTTTCTCAGGCCCAGTCCATGAATGACCAGTACAAACTGGCGCGTACTTTTGCGACCCAGAAGGTTTCGCTGGAAGAGAGCGTTTTGCAGCAAACGGTCTCTTCAATACAAAGCGCCCAGGAGAAAGTTGTTTATGCTGCCAGCAGCGGAACGCTGAGTGATGACGACCGTGCCTCACTGGCAACCGATCTCGAAGGTATCCGTAACCAAATATTGAACCTGGCCAACAGCACCGACGGGAATGGCCGTTATATTTTCGCTGGTTATAAAACAGAGGCGGCGCCGTTTACCGGTGGGGCAGGTAGCATCACCTATCAGGGCGGAACGATTCCGATTACCCAGCAGGTTGACACCGCCAGGACTATGACGATTGGCCATACCGGCAATGATGTTTTCAATCGCATCTCCAGTAACGCCACGCCGGAACCCGATGGTTCACCGAGCGAGACTAACATCTTTAATATGCTGGACTCAGCTATCGCAGCCTTGAAAACGCCAACGGCCGGATTGGACGACGCAGGTAAGAAAGCTCTTGATGCGGCTGTCGCAAAAACAAACCGTGGCCTGAGCAATGCCCTGAGCAATGTGTCCACCGTGCGCGCTGAGTTAGGTACCCAGCTCAATGAGCTGAGCAAACTGGATGACCTGGGCAGTGAGCGGGCGCTGGCGCAAACTGACCAAATGAGCCAACTGGTGGGCGCCGACTATACGGCAACCGTCTCTAACTATGTCCAGCAGCAGGCTGCGCTCCAGGCTTCTTATAAAGTCTTCACTGATTTGCAAGGCATGTCACTGTTCCAGCTTAATAGCCGATAGCCTTCAACGTTTTGGGCGCGTTATGAAACTGAACGCGCTTTATATGCCCGCTTCCGCACCCCGGAGCGGGCTTTTTTTGTATAAATTTCACCAGCCGCAAACTTCGTGCTCGTCTTCCGTGTCATAGGCGCGGACGGTATTGACCAGCTCTTTGACCACTTCGGCGGCGACGTCCGGGATCAGGAGCGTCATTGGCGTTTCGGTTTCATAGTCAACCGAGACGCCGTTGCTGTTGTTGGTGACGCTGACGGTATAGGTTGCTTTGCCCATCATGAGTGCCTCTGGCTGTTGACCACTTTACCCAGGCCGGTGCCTTCCAGCTTCGCTTCAGGAGAGGCGAAGAAATCGATATTGAAATAAGTGTCATCGGTCAGAAGCTCAATGCGGTGCCACTTCTGCGGCGGGGAAATAGCAAAGGATCCGGCCTCAATAATGATTTCCACGTCGGGAACCGTGGCGTCGGCGTCGGGAAAACCAAAATATTTCACCGCGCCTTGCATGACGGAGAGGCGACCAAAAACGCCGGCTTTGGTGTTGTGGTGGGTAAATAAAGCGGCAGGAGCGGTCTCTTTCGTCCAGAACGGCGTGGCGCGGGTATGTAGATAGTTTTTGGGAATAGTCAGCATAATAAGATTCCTTCTTGCATTACATTGAGCGGAGCACTTCTGGGGCGACAAAAAAATCGATGTTGAAGACTGCATCCTCGGTGATTAGCTCGAGGTGATGCCATTTCTCAGGTGGAAATACGCCGAAGTGGCCCGCTTCAACGATCAGTTCTGTTTCTGGCTCGGGCGTGGTGGCATCGGCATAGCCCAGGTAGCGAACCTTGCCTTGCATGACGCTGAGGCGAGGGTAAACGCCGGGGCGAGTACCTTTATCGAGATGCCGCTGAAACAGGCCTGCGGGAGCAGAGTCTTTATCCCAGAAGGGAGAAGAGCGGGTATGAATGCAGTTTTGCGGTATAGGGAGCATGTTACGTTTCTCCTCAATAAATCCTGCAAGTATTACATCATACAATTGATGGTTGTTTTTATCATAAGGTGCATTTTAAATACATCTTATTGATTGACGCTTATCTCACTTTTTGGCCCGTTCAGGGCAATAAAAAAGCCGGTCAAGTGACCGGCTTTTTACTTAGCGCTGGAAATTACTCCACGCTTTGTGGGCGAGTGGCTGGTGCCGTGGCCTGATGGCTGGCGCTATGACCGCCGGCAGAGCCTTTCCCGCTGAAGCCAAAGTCCGGGCGAACCCAGTCGCTTTGGCGCGGTGCTTCCGGAGTATATTCCGGAGCTGGGGCACGGGTCATTGGCGCTGTAGCGTGCTTAGCGACAGCAGATGATTCGGTGTTAACCGCTGGTGTTACAGGCGCGGTTTCTACCACTGGCACTGCGTCCACTACAGGTTTTACCTCTTCAACAGCTGCAACCGGCGCTTCTTCAACCGCTGGAGCTTCTGCAGCCACCGGCGCTGGTTCACTGGCTTCTGCAACCACTTGAACAGTTTCTTGCTCGGCAGGCGTAACGTGTTCCACGATCTCTGCGACAGGCGCTTCATCCACTGCGGCAACCGGCTGCGGCTCTTCAGCCACCGGGGCTTCAATCACTTCTGGATGGGCTGTTTCCACCACGGCAGCTTCAACAACGGTTTCCACCGCTTTCACCGGCTCGATAACCTGAGTTTCTTCAACAGGGGCAACGGCTTCTACTGCTGCAGCCTCAGCCACGTTGACGTGCTGAACGTCTTCGTGAGCCTGGAAGGCCTCTTCCTGAACAAGCTGATCCTGTGGACGAGCAACAGGGTAAGTGATGAACACTTTCCCGGATGCCAGCTCTGGAGAGGCACAGGCCGCAGCCAGTGGCATTGGAGATACCGCCGGGTAACGCTCATCACGATAGCGACGGCGACGCTGGCCGCTGACGCGCAGGTGACGAGGGGAGCGACGTGAACGGCGCGGCATACCGGCAGTTTCGCGGTTTTCACCGTTTTCATCCTGTTGCTCTGCATTCACCGGGGTTTCTACAACCGCCGGCAGCGCAATCGGTGCCTGCTCGATGCTGGTCTGTGCAACCTGAGTTTCTTCCACAGCAGCGGTATCGGCAGACTCGAAGCGAACTTTCTGGTTCAGCTGACGCGGCTTACGGCGCTGCATAACCTGAGTACGTTCTTCCTGCTCGGCATCCTGTTCAACAACGTTGTCCTGCTGCAGCGCTTTGACTTCCTGCTGTGCCTGACGTTTCTCATCAGAGCGACGGCGGTTACGCTCGCGACGTGGCTGTTGCTCGTCACGGGACTTCTGCTGTTTTTCAGCATTGTCAACGGCTGTTACAGCGTTCTGGCGAACTTCGCGGGACTCCGAGTTCTGCTGCTGACCGTTACGACGGTTACGACGATTGTCGTCACGACCTTCGCGCGGTTCGCGAGCTTCACGGGTTTCATTGTTGCGGTCGTCGCGGTTATTACGATTGTCGCGATCGCGGTTGTTACGATCACCGCGTTCATTACGATCGCCACGATCGCGGCGGTTGTTCTGACGGCGGTTATTGTTACGACGATCCTGACGCTGGGCATCAGAGCCAGTTGCTTTTTCTTCCTTCACTTCTTTCACTTCAGCAGCAGCGCTGTCGCCGGCGAAGAGTTTTTTCAGTGCAGAGAAGAAGCGGCTAACCAGACCTGGCTGTGCCGCGGTATCTGCTTTTAGCTGAGCGGCTGGTTTCGCTGCGACAACAGCAGGTTTCTCCGCCGTGGTTTCCTGTGGCGCAGGTGGTACTTCTGGCATCACAAAGGTGGCCAGAGCAGGCTGCTCAGGGCGCTTACGCTCGGTGTACTCTTCGTCGGATGGCACCGCCATCTCTTCTTCATGCAGCTTAGGCAGCATGTAGCTCAGAGTCTGCGTTTCTTCGCCTTTACGTACGCGCAGTACGGAGTAGTGCGGGGTTTCCATCTGATCGTTTGGCACGATAATCGCGCGCACACCGCCCTGGCGTTTTTCAATGGCGCTTACCGCATCACGTTTTTCGTTCAGCAGGTAAGAGGCAATCGGCACTGGGACGATGGCGTGAACTTCTTTGGTGTTCTCCTTCAGCGCTTCTTCTTCAATCAGGCGCAGAATGGAGAGCGACAGGGATTCGTTATCACGAATGGTGCCGGTGCCGCTGCAGCGAGGGCAGACGTGGTGACTGGACTCGCCAAGGGACGGGCTCAGACGCTGGCGTGACATTTCCAGCAGGCCAAAACGTGAGATATGGCTGATCTGGATACGTGCCCTGTCCTGGCGAACGGCTTCACGCAGGCGGTTTTCAACCGCGCGCTGGTGGCGAACCGGCGTCATGTCGATGAAGTCGATAACGATCAGGCCGCCAAGGTCACGCAGGCGCAGCTGACGGGCAATTTCATCGGCCGCTTCAAGGTTAGTGTTGAAAGCGGTTTCTTCGATATCGCCGCCGCGGGTTGCACGCGCGGAGTTGATGTCGATGGCGGTCAGGGCTTCGGTGGTATCGATAACGATAGAGCCACCGGACGGCAGACGGACTTCACGCTGGAAGGCGGACTCAATCTGCGACTCAATCTGGTAGTGGCTGAACAGCGGAATTTCACCGGTGTAGAGCTTAATTTTGCTGCTGAAATCCGGGCGGCCCAGGGCGGCAATGTGCTGGCGAGCCAGCTCAAGTACTTTCGGGTTATCGATCAGGATTTCGCCGATGTCCTGGCGCAGGTAATCGCGGAAGGCGCGGACGATAACGTTGCTCTCCTGGTGAATCAGGAAAGGAGCAGGGCGGTTCTCAGCGGCCTTCTGAATGGCTTCCCAGTGCTTAAGACGGAAACTCAGATCCCACTGCAGCGCTTCGGCAGACTTGCCCACGCCTGCGGTACGTACGATAAGACCCATACCGTCTGGCAGTTCAAGGGAAGAAAGCGCTTCTTTTAATTCAGTACGGTCATCACCTTCGATACGACGAGAAATGCCACCGGCGCGAGGGTTGTTTGGCATCAGCACCAGATAGCTGCCCGCAAGGCTGATAAAGGTGGTTAAGGCCGCGCCTTTGTTGCCACGCTCTTCTTTATCAATCTGGACGATCACTTCCTGGCCTTCGCGCAGAACGTCTTTGATGTTCGGGCGACCGTGGGAAGAGTAGTTCGAAGGGAAGTATTCGCGAGCGATTTCTTTCAGAGGAAGGAAACCGTGTCTTTCTGCGCCATAATCAACAAACGCCGCTTCCAGACTTGGTTCAATACGGGTGATTTTGCCTTTATAGATGTTTGCTTTTTTCTGTTCGTGTCCTGGGCTTTCAATATCCAGATCGTACAGACGTTGCCCATCTACAAGGGCGACACGCAACTCTTCTTGCTGAGTTGCGTTAATTAACATTCTTTTCATCGTAACTTACTCATTATTCTTACATTGGCGACAGAGCTGCGGGCATGGTGACGCTAACCGGGAGTGAACCGATGGCCTCGTGACTAAACGCGTGTCGCCAACCTCACGGTTGTCGTTTGCTGAGAGGCGCAAAGTGTCGGTTGCCTGTATTTCATACGGAAATACAGCGCAATTATCGTGGGAATAACCTTAGAATATTTCTTAAGAGTTGATTCCATATTACCGGTCAGGCTGCAACCCGCAGCCCGCTAACTGCCTGAAAGTACAATACGTCTTACGCCATTGCTGCGTGGATGGACGTTCAGGCAAAATGGGTATTCCGCAAACTTTCTTGTTCTAACAAGATTCAACACGGAAAACCGCAACATTATTCCACTGCTAACCTTGTTATAGCAAGATGACTTTTGCTATTAACGTCCCGTTTCTTACAGTTTTTTAACCGCTATTTTAACCTTGCCACAAACGGCATGAAAAAAGGCGGTCTGGACGGTTTAAAACAGAACAGATTGTCAGTTAAGCACATAAAAATGAGTGGCGCTATGCGCCAGGGCTATTTAGAATCGCCGACCATGAAAACAGAGACTCCATCAGTAAAAATCGTTGCAATTTCGGCCGATGAGGCCGGGCAGCGTATCGACAACTTTTTGCTCGCCCGTCTAAAAGGCGTGCCAAAAAGCATGATTTATCGCATCGTCCGCAAGGGCGAGGTGCGGGTGAACAAAAAACGCATCAAGCCAGAATACAAACTGGAAGCGGGCGATGAAGTACGCATTCCGCCGGTGCGCGTTGCCGAGCGTGAGGAAGAGGCCGTTTCTCCGCATTTGCAAAAAGTTGCTGCGCTTACCGATGTCATTCTTTATGAAGATGACCATATTCTGGTACTCAATAAGCCTTCCGGGACTGCGGTTCACGGTGGCAGCGGCCTGAGCTTTGGGGTGATTGAAGGTCTGCGCGCTCTGCGTCCGGAAGCCCGTTTCCTTGAGCTTGTGCATCGCCTTGACCGCGATACTTCCGGCGTTTTGCTGGTTGCTAAAAAACGCTCTGCGCTGCGCTCCCTTCATGAGCAGCTGCGCGATAAAGGCATGCAGAAGGATTACCTTGCGCTGGTGCGCGGGCAATGGCAGTCGCACGTAAAAGTCGTGCAGGCGCCGTTGCTGAAAAATATTCTGCAGAGCGGCGAGCGCATCGTAAGAGTGAATAACGAAGGTAAGCCTTCCGAGACTCGCTTCAAGGTTGAAGAACGCTACGAGTTCGCTACGCTGGTTCGCTGCAGCCCTGTCACCGGGCGCACGCACCAAATTCGTGTGCATACTCTGCACGCAGGTCACCCGATTGCCTTTGACGATCGTTATGGCGACCGTGAGTTTGATAAGCAGCTTGCGGGTACCGGGCTGAATCGTCTGTTCCTGCACGCTGCTGCGCTGAAGTTTACCCATCCGAACACCGGGGAAGTGATTCGCATCGAAGCGCCGCTGGACGATCAGTTAAAGCGCTGCTTGCAGGTTTTACGCAACGCCAAATAAAGAAAAATGCTCCGCGTTGACGGAGCATTTTTTATTAGGCCATAAGCGGGTTACAGTCTTCGTTGCGCAGCATTTCACACAAACTGATGAGCGGTAGCCCGATTAGCGTGTTCGGATCTTTTCCTTCCAGCCTTTCAAACAGCGTGATGCCCAACCCTTCGCTTTTAAAACTCCCTGCACAATTGAGTGGCTGCTCTTTTTGCACGTAGCGGCGAATTTCATCCTCCGTCAAATGACGAAAATGAACGTCAAAAGGTTCACACTGCGTTTGTAGCTGCCCGTTGGCCGAATTATACAGAGCCAGTCCGGTATAAAAGGTCACGATAGTCCCCCGGGCCAGCAATAGCTGCTGCACGGCATTTTCTTCCGTGTGCGGTTTTCCCGCTATTTGGTTATTCAGAACGCAAACCTGATCGGAGCCGATAATGAGGTGATCCGGAAAGCGTTCTCTTAAGGCTTGTGCTTTGGCCTGAGCCAGGCGAGTCACTAAGTGTCGTGCATCTTCCCCTGCGAGCGGTGTCTCATCGACTTCCGGAGCGGCTGTAATAAAAGGCATGCCAAGTTTTTCAAGCAGGCTGCGGCGGAAAGGGGAGGTGGAAGCCAGAACAATCGGTTTCATATTTTTTTCATTAAAGATAGCGAATTGGATGAAGGCATTTTAAACTGTGCCACCGCAATGTGTGCGAATATACCCGTCATATTTTAAGCCGCAGAGGTGTTACCTGCGCTCACTTACCTGAGCCGGGCGGCTGTCTGCAACTTAAACTATTTAGGGTAGAAATGGCAAAAGGCGCTGTTTCCAGGCCTTTTTCTTTGACTCTATGACGTTACAAAGTTAATATGCGCGCCCTATGCAAAAGGTAAAATTACCCCTGACTCTTGATCCGGTTCGTACGGCTCAAAAACGCCTTGATTATGAAGGAGTGTATGCTTCCGATCAGGTTGAGCGTATCGCCGAGTCTGTAGTCAGTGTGGATACTGATGTAGAATGCTCCATGAGATTCGCTATCGATAACCAGCGCCTCGCGGTCTTGACCGGCGATGCAAAGGTCACGGTAACGCTCGAATGCCAGCGTTGCGGGAAACCGTTTGAACATCATGTTCACACAACGTATTGTTTCAGTCCGGTCCGCTCTGACGAACAGGCTGAAGCACTCCCGGAAGCGTATGAGCCGATTGAGGTTAACGAATTCGGTGAAATCGATCTGCGGGCGCTGGTAGAAGATGAAGTTATCCTCTCCCTGCCTGTGGTTCCGGTGCATGATTCTGAACACTGTGAAGTGTCCGAGGCGGACATGGTCTTTGGTGAACTGCCTCCAGAGGCGGAAAAACCAAACCCATTTGCCGTATTAGCCAGTTTAAAGCGTAAGTAATTGAGGAGTAAGGTCCATGGCCGTACAACAGAATAAACCAACCCGTTCCAAACGTGGCATGCGTCGTTCCCATGACGCGCTGACCACCACCACCCTGTCCGTGGACAAAGTTTCTGGCGAAACTCATCTGCGTCACCACATCACTGCCGACGGTTTCTACCGCGGCCGCAAGGTTATCGCTAAGTAATCTGGCGCAACCTTGAGACGTCTAACCCTAGCGTTAGATGCCATGGGTGGGGACTTCGGTCCTTCCGTGACAGTGCCTGCAGCTTTGCAGGCACTGGACTCTAACTCTTCGCTTAATCTTCTTTTAGTCGGCAATCCCGACGCAATCACGCCATTACTTGCCAAAGCTGATTTCGAGCAACGCTCGCGTCTGCAGATTATTCCTGCGGAATCGGTTATTGCCAGTGATGCCAGACCTTCTCAGGCGATCCGTGCCAGTCGAGGGTCGTCAATGCGCGTTGCACTGGAGCTGGTTAAAGAAGGGCGAGCCGAAGCCTGTATCAGTGCCGGAAATACTGGCGCGCTGATGGGGCTTGCGAAATTACTGCTCAAGCCTATAGACGGGATTGAGCGCCCGGCGCTGATGACGGTATTACCTCATCAGCAAAAAGGTAAAACGGTGGTGCTTGACCTCGGGGCCAACGTTGACTGCGACAGCACGATGCTGGTGCAGTTTGCCATTATGGGGTCCGTGATGGCAGAAGAGGTGCTGGGTATTCCTCGTCCGCGCGTTGCGCTGCTGAATATCGGCGAAGAAGAGACTAAGGGGCTGGACAGCATCCGCGATGCCTCTGCATTATTAAAAACAATGCCTTCAATGAACTATATTGGATACCTTGAGGCTAATGAATTGCTCACCGGCAAGACGGATGTTCTGGTCTGTGACGGTTTTGTCGGCAACGTCACACTCAAGACGATGGAAGGTGTTGTCAGAATGTTCCTTTCACTGCTCAAATCGCAGGGGGAAGGAAAAAAAAGGTCGTGGTGGCTGATTATATTGAAGAAGTGGCTACAAAAGCGCCTGACACGGCGATTCAGTCACCTCAACCCCGACCAGTATAATGGCGCCTGTCTGTTAGGATTGCGCGGCACTGTGATCAAGAGTCACGGTGCGGCCAATCAGCGAGCGTTTGCTGTCGCGATTGAACAGGCAGTGCAGGCGGTGCGGCGGCAAGTTCCCACCAGAATTGCTGCCCGCCTGGAATCTGTATTACCCAAGAGTGACTGAGCGTAAATGCATACGAAGATTATTGGTACCGGCAGCTTCCTGCCTGAACAAGTGCGTACTAACGCTGACCTGGAAAAAATGGTTGATACGACTGACGAGTGGATTGTCACCCGTACAGGTATCCGTGAGCGCCGAATTGCGAGCCCGAATGAAACCGTTTCAACCATGGGTTATGAAGCTGCGCTTCATGCACTGGACATGGCTGGCATTGATAAAAATGACATCGGCCTGATTGTTGTAGCGACAACCTCTTCCACGCACGCTTTCCCAAGCGCGGCTTGCCAAATTCAGGCGATGCTGGGAATTAAAGGTTGCCCGGCGTTTGATGTGGCGGCGGCATGCGCAGGCTTTACCTACGCGTTAAGCATTGCCGATCAGTACGTGAAGTCTGGCGCAGTGAAAAATGCGCTGGTTATCGGGGCCGATGTGCTGGCACGCACCTGCGATCCTGAAGATCGCAGTACCATTATTATTTTTGGCGACGGCGCGGGTGCCGTTGTACTAGGGGCGTCTGAAGAACCAGGTATCATTTCTACCCATCTGCATGCAGACGGTAGTTATGGCGATCTGTTGACGCTGCCGAACGTCGATCGCGTGAATCCTGAAAATTCAGTTCACCTGACGATGGCCGGGAACGAAGTGTTTAAAGTCGCGGTGACCGAGCTGGCTCATATCGTCGACGAAACCCTGGCTGCGAACAACCTCGATCGCACGGCGCTCGACTGGCTGGTACCGCATCAGGCTAACCTGCGCATCATCAGCGCGACCGCGAAGAAGCTCGGTATGCCGATGGATAATGTTGTCGTGACCCTGGATCGTCATGGCAACACCTCTGCTGCATCCGTCCCTGCTGCGTTGGATGAAGCGGTACGTGATGGCCGTATTAAACGCGGTCAACTGGTGCTGCTGGAAGCGTTCGGTGGCGGCTTCACCTGGGGCTCTGCACTGGTTCGTTTTTGATTAAAGGAATTTTCGACATGACGCAATTTGCTATGGTGTTTCCGGGACAGGGTTCCCAGTCCGTTGGCATGCTGGCCGATCTCGCGGCAAGCTATCCGGTGATTGAAGCCACGTTCCGCGAAGCCTCTGACGCGCTGGGCTACGACCTGTGGGCGCTGACGCAGCAAGGGCCAGCGGAAGAGCTGAACAAAACCTGGCAGACTCAGCCTGCACTGTTGACGGCTTCTGTCGCCCTGTGGCGCGTTTGGCAGCAGCAGGGTGGCAAAGCGCCTGCACTGTTAGCTGGCCACAGCTTAGGCGAGTATTCCGCGCTGGTTTGTGCCGGCGTGATTGATTTCGCCGATGCTGTTCGCTTGGTTGAGCTGCGCGGCAAGCTGATGCAGGATGCCGTTCCGGAAGGAACTGGCGCGATGTCTGCCATTATCGGTCTGGACGATGCTTCTATTGCAAAAGCCTGTGAAGAGTCAGCCCAGGGGCAGGTTGTCTCTCCGGTGAACTTTAACTCCCCGGGCCAGGTTGTGATCGCCGGTAACAAAGAAGCCGTTGAGCGTGCAGGCGCTGCGTGTAAAGCAGCGGGCGCAAAACGTGCGCTGCCATTGCCGGTTAGCGTGCCGTCCCACTGCGCACTGATGAAGCCTGCAGCGGATAAGCTGGCAGTGGCTCTGGAAAACATCACCTTTAACACACCGGCAATTCCGGTCGTGAACAACGTTGACGTGAAGTGTGAAACTGCGGCAGACGCTATCCGCAGCGCGCTGGTACGTCAGCTCTATAGCCCGGTCCAGTGGACGAAATCCGTGGAATTTATGGCGGCGCAGGGCGTTTCCCAGCTGCTGGAAGTGGGCCCAGGTAAAGTATTGACCGGGCTGACCAAACGTATTGTTGACACCATGACGGCAACGGCCATTAATGAGCCTGCAACGCTGTCAGCGGCGCTTGAACAATAAAACGAGGAAAACCATGAGTTTTGAAGGAAAAATTGCGCTGGTCACCGGCGCTAGCCGTGGTATCGGCCGCGCCATCGCAGAGACCTTAGTGGCTCGCGGGGCAAAAGTTATCGGGACTGCGACCAGCGAAAGTGGCGCGCAGGCCATCAGCGATTATCTGGGCGAAAACGGCAAAGGCTTCATGCTGAACGTGACCGACCCGGCTTCTATTGAAGCCGTGCTGGACAGCATTCGCAAAGAGTTTGGCGAAGTGGATATTCTGGTGAACAACGCCGGCATCACTCGTGATAACCTGCTGATGCGCATGAAAGAAGACGAATGGAACGACATTGTCGAAACCAATCTGTCATCTGTTTTCCGTCTGTCAAAAGCGGTAATGCGAGCTATGATGAAAAAGCGTCATGGGCGTATTATCACTATCGGTTCTGTGGTTGGTACCATGGGAAATGCTGGTCAGGCTAACTACGCTGCGGCGAAGGCTGGTTTGATTGGCTTCAGTAAATCGCTGGCGCGTGAAGTCGCGTCCCGCGGTATTACTGTGAACGTTGTTGCTCCGGGCTTTATTGAAACGGACATGACGCGTGCGCTCTCTGATGAACAGCGTGCGGGTATTCTGGCGCAGGTTCCTGCGGGTCGCTTAGGCGACGCAAATGAAATCGCCAGTGCTGTAGCATTTTTAGCCTCTGACGAAGCTGGGTACATCTCTGGTGAGACCCTGCACGTCAACGGCGGAATGTATATGGTTTAATCACGGTGAAAAATATTTGCGTTATTTGGGCGAATGCCCGCAAAATAGCGTAAAATCGTGGTTTGACCAGCCGGGATTTGGTTGCATCTTTTTCAACATTTTATACACTACGAAAACCATCGCGAAAGCGAGTTTTGATAGGAAATTTAAGAGTATGAGCACTATCGAAGAACGCGTTAAGAAAATCATTGGCGAACAACTGGGCGTTAAGCAAGAAGAAGTAGTGAACACCGCTTCCTTCGTTGAGGACCTGGGCGCTGATTCTCTTGACACCGTTGAGCTGGTAATGGCTCTGGAAGAAGAGTTTGATACTGAGATTCCGGACGAAGAAGCTGAGAAAATCACCACCGTTCAGGCTGCCATTGATTACATCAACGGCCACCAGGCGTAAGTGAACATCTCCAGGCGGTCATTCGACCGCCTGAGTTTTATCTGAATTGTCCCACTAGTATTTTTTCCCTCCCTGGAGGACAAACGTGTCTAAGCGTCGTGTAGTTGTGACCGGACTGGGCATGTTGTCTCCTGTCGGCAATACCGTAGAGTCTACCTGGAAAGCTCTCCTTGCCGGTCAGAGTGGCATCAGCCTGATCGACCATTTCGATACTAGCGCCTATGCAACGAAATTTGCTGGCTTAGTAAAGGATTTTAACTGTGAAGACATCATCTCGCGCAAAGATCAGCGCAAGATGGATGAATTCATTCAATATGGAATTGTTGCTGGCATTCAGGCCATGCAGGATTCTGGCCTCGAAGTAACGGAAGAAAATGCGAACCGCATCGGCGCTGCAATTGGCTCTGGTATCGGTGGCCTGACGCTGATTGAAGAGAACCACTCTTCTTTAGTTAATGGTGGCCCTCGTAAGATCAGCCCGTTCTTCGTGCCTTCAACGATCGTCAACATGGTAGCAGGTCACCTGACCATTATGCTGGGTCTGCGTGGTCCGAGCATTTCCATTGCCACGGCTTGTACCTCTGGCGTACACAATATTGGCCATGCAGCACGTATCATTGCCTATGGCGATGCAGACGCGATGCTGGCAGGTGGTGCAGAAAAAGCCAGTAGCCCGCTGGGCGTTGGTGGCTTTGGCGCGGCGCGCGCACTGTCTACTCGTAACGACAACCCGCAAGCGGCGAGCCGCCCGTGGGATAAAGATCGTGACGGCTTCGTACTGGGCGACGGCGCAGGCGTCATCGTACTGGAAGAGTATGAACACGCGAAAAAACGCGGCGCGAAAATTTATGCAGAAGTTGTTGGCTTTGGTATGAGCAGCGATGCCTACCACATGACTTCTCCACCAGAAAACGGCGCAGGTGCTGCGCTGGCGATGGAAAACGCACTGCGCGATGCAGGGATCTCCGCAGGGCAGGTTGGCTACGTCAACGCCCACGGCACCTCTACACCAGCAGGCGATAAAGCCGAAACGCAGGCGGTTAAGTCTATCTTTGGTGCTGATGCAAGCCGCGTGATGGTGAGCTCAACCAAATCGATGACCGGCCACCTGTTAGGTGCGGCGGGTGCGGTAGAATCTATCTACTCCATCCTTGCGCTGCGCGATCAGGCCGTGCCGCCAACCATCAACCTCGATAACCCGGATGTTGGCTGCGATCTGGATTTCGTGCCACACGAAGCACGTCAGGTGAGCGGTCTGGAGTACACCCTGTGTAACTCCTTCGGTTTCGGTGGTACCAACGGTTCGTTGATCTTCAAGAAGATCTAATCGTTTCGTAAAGGGCCCGCTTGCGGGCCCTTTTGCTGTTCAGAATTCCCCTCTTGTCGTTCACGAATGCCTCTGGCAACCTTACGCTTCCGTCTCCTGAGGAATCCTTATGTTTCTTATTAATGGTCAATGGCAGGAAACGCTACCGGCGAACGACCGGGCGATTCAGTTTGGTGACGGCTGCTTTACCACCTCCCGCGTTATTGATGGTGCAATATGTTTTCAGGCGGATCATCTTCACCGCCTGCAGCAAGCCTGCGAAGCATTAATGATAGGGCCGGTTGACTGGGCAGAACTCAACGATGAGATGAACATGCTCGCAGCCACTGAAACCAGTGCCGTACTCAAGGTGATTATTTCTCGCGGTGCCGGGGGGCGTGGCTACAGTGCGTCAAATTGCACACAGCCTACGCGAATACTCTCTCTTTCGCCTTACCCTGCCTTTTATTCCGCCTGGCGCGAGCAGGGGATCACACTGGCGCTCAGCCCGATAAAGTTAGGGATCAATCCTGCGCTGGCAGGCATTAAACATCTTAACCGGCTTGAACAGGTTCTTATTCGTACGCATCTTGAACAGACGGTGGCTCATGAGGCGCTGGTTCTTGACAGTCAGGGGAGCCTGGTGGAATGCTGTGCGGCTAATTTATTCTGGCGCAAAGGCGATGACGTTTATACGCCGCGTATTAACGGTGCGGGCGTGAATGGCACGATGCGTCAGCGCATTATTGCGTGCCTGGCTGATTCCTCCTGGCGGCTGCATGAGGTCAATGAAGGCCTGGAAACGCTGGCCGATGCGGATGAAGTCATCATTTGCAATGCGCTCATGCCGGTTGTACCGGTGAACCAGGCGCAGGACTGGCACTATACATCGCGTGAACTTTACTGTTTCTTAGCGCCACTTTGTGAGTAACCGATTACCGATGAAAAAAATGTTTCGTTTCTTTCTGGTTTTGCTGATTGTGCTTGGCATCGCCGCCGGTGCAGGCATGTGGAAAGTGCGCCAGCTGGCAAAAGCGCCGCTGCCCATTAAACAGGAAACCATTTTCACCCTGAAGCAGGGCACCGGACGTTTAGCTCTGGGCACCCAGCTTTATGAAGAAAAACTGATTACTCGCCCGCGAGTTTTCCAATGGTTGCTGCGCGTTGAACCGGAGCTGGCCAAATTTAAGGCGGGTACATACCGTCTTACTCCCGGAATGACAGTTACCGACATGCTCCGCCTGCTGGCCAGTGGGAAAGAGGCGCAGTTCCCGCTGCGCTTTGTGGAAGGTATGCGCCTGAGCGATTTACTCGAGCAGCTGCGAGATGCCCCATACATTCAGCACACGCTAAAAGACGACAGCTATTCGACCGTGGCGGAGGTGCTGAAATTTGAGCACCATGAATGGGTCGAGGGCTGGTTCTACCCGGACACCTGGATGTACACCGCCAACACCACAGATGTCGCTTTGCTTAAGCGTGTGCATCAAAAAATGGTTAAAGCTGTGGGTCAGGCCTGGGAAAGTAAAGTTGATGGTCTGCCTTACAAAACCGAAAATGATCTGGTGACGATGGCCTCGATCATTGAGAAAGAGACCGCGGTCGCCGCCGAGCGTGACCAGGTGGCCTCGGTCTTTATTAACCGCCTGCGTATTGGCATGCGCCTGCAGACTGACCCCACCGTTATCTACGGGATGGGGGACAGCTATAATGGTAAGCTCACTCGCAAAGATCTCGAGACGCCCACGCCGTATAACACTTACGTGATTAGCGGCCTGCCGCCAGGCCCGATTGCGGTGCCGAGTGAAGCGTCATTGCAGGCGGCTGCGCATCCGGCAAAAACGCCGTATCTCTATTTTGTTGCTGACGGCAAAGGTGGCCATACGTTTAGCACAAACCTCGCCAACCATAACAAAGCGGTGCAGGTGTATATCAAAGCTCTCAAGGATAAAAATGGACAGTAAATTTATCGTCATCGAAGGCCTGGAAGGCGCCGGGAAAACCAATGCCCATAATGTGGTCGTGGCGACCTTAAAAGAGCTGGGTATCAGCGAGCTGACGTTCACGCGTGAACCTGGCGGCACACCGCTTGCCGAGCGCCTGCGTGAGCTAACGCTCAACAATGCCGGGATCGGTGATGAGAAAGTAACGGATAAAGCCGAAGTGCTGATGTTCTACGCGGCGCGCATTCAACTGGTAGAGACGGTGATCAAACCGGCGCTGGTGCGTGGTAGCTGGGTCATTGGCGATCGCCACGATCTCTCCACTCAGGCCTATCAGGGTGGCGGACGTCAGATTGACCAGCAGTTATTGATGGCGCTGCGCAACACCGTGCTGGGTGACTTTTATCCTGACCTGACGATTTATCTCGACGTGACGCCTGAAGTGGGGCTGACCCGTGCCCGTGCCCGGGGCGAACTTGATCGTATCGAGCAGGAATCTATCGACTTCTTTAACCGTACGCGCGCGCGTTATCTGGAACTGGCAGGTCGCGATAGCCGCATTAAAACCATCGACGCCACTCAGCCGCTGGATGACGTTTCTCTGGCCGTGCGTGAAGCTGTACTCAGTTGGTTCCGGGAGCAGCAACAGTGAAATGGTATCCGTGGCTGCGCGGCGCGTTCGAGCAGCTTATCGGCCAGTATCAGGCGGGCCGTGGGCATCATGCGCTGCTGGTTCACGCGCTGCCGGGCCTGGGGGATGATGCTTTAATCTACGCCTTGTGCCGCTGGCTGATGTGCCAAAGTCCGGAAGGCAATAAAAGCTGCGGTCATTGCCACAGCTGCCAGCTGATGCAGGCGGGTACGCACCCTGACAGCTACTCCCTTGAAGTAGAAAAAGGCAAATCCAGCCTCGGGATTGATGCCGTGCGCGACATCACCGAAAAGCTTTACGGCCACGCTCAGCAGGGCGGGGCAAAAGTTGTCTGGCTTAAAGATGCCGATTTGCTCACCGAAGCTGCGGCGAACGCGCTGCTGAAAACGCTGGAAGAGCCGCCAAAAAATACCTGGTTCTTTCTGAGCAGCCGCGAACCTGCTCACCTGCCCGCGACGCTTCGCAGCCGCTGCCTTTACTGGCACCTTGCGCCACCGGACGAACGTTTTGCTCTGGCATGGCTGGGGCGCGAAATAACGGCCTCTGCAGAAGAGCTTCAGGCGGCGCTGCGGCTTAGTTCCGGGGCACCTGCCGCAGCGCTGGCTCTTTTGCAGCCCGAGCAGTGGAAGGCCCGCCAGCAGCTTTGCGAGAAGCTGACTCAGGCAGGGGAGGCGAACAACATGCTGGCGCTTTTGCCTGCATTAAATCATGAGGATGCTGCCCGCCGCGTCCACTGGCTTTGCGCGCTGCTGGTTGATGCCCTCAAGTGGCAGCAAGGGGCAGGGGCATGGCTCACCAACGCGGATGTGCAGCCGCTGGTGGCAAGCCTTGGCGGACGCTACTCTCCGGGCGTGTTACAAAGCCTGCTTCACCACTGGTTCACCTGCCGCGATGCTTTACTTAACGTAGTCGGCGTTAACCGCGAGCTTCTGCTCACGGAAAGCCTTCTTACGTGGGAGCGTCTGGCTCAGCCAGGCGCACTGCTTCACTCACATCATCTCTAAGAGTATTACTATGTTTCTGGTCGACTCACACTGCCATCTCGATGGCCTGGATTATCAATCCCTGCATAAAAACGTCGATGACGTTCTGGAAAAAGCGGCCGCCAGGGACGTGAAGTTTTGCCTGGCTGTGGCGACTACCCTTGAGGGTTATCGGGGAATGCGTGAGCTGGTGGGGGAGCGTAACAACGTGGCCTTCTCGTGTGGCGTACATCCGCTGAACCAGGACGAAGAGTACGACGTTGAAGAGCTGCGCCGCCTGGCCGCCGAACCCGGCGTTATCGCGATGGGGGAAACCGGGCTGGATTACTTCTATACGCCGGAAACAAAACCGCGCCAGCAGGAATCTTTCCGTAACCATATCCGCATTGGCCGCGAACTGAACAAGCCGGTGATCGTCCACACACGTGATGCCCGCGCCGATACGCTGAGCATTCTGCAGGAAGAAAAAGTGACAGAGTGCGGCGGGGTACTACACTGTTTCACGGAAGACAGAGAAACGGCGGGTAAACTGCTGGATATGGGGTTTTACATCTCTTTTTCCGGGATAGTGACCTTCCGGAATGCCGAGCAGCTGCGTGACGCCGCGCGTTATGTCCCGCTGGACAGAATGCTGGTGGAAACAGACTCCCCGTATCTTGCACCAGTGCCACATCGCGGGAAAGAAAACCAGCCGGCCATGACGCGTGATGTTGCCGAATATATGGCCGTACTGAAGGGCGTTTCGCTGGAAGAACTGGCTATTGCCACCACGCAGAACTTTGCTGATTTGTTCCACGTCCCCTTATCCCGCCTGCAATCTCTCTGAAATTCATAGTTATTTTAAAGCTCGTAATTAATAGCCTAAGCGAGTAAAGTGCACCGCCATAAAATGAGCGGTGCACGCTCGTTTTGAACTATTTGTACGCGTGTTATGTAAATTAATGAAAGTTTTTCGCGCGATCGGCTGAGAAACGTGATAGCCGTCAAACAAAGTTTTCGTTATTTATTTTACTCTGCGTAATAAATAAAAGGACACTTAGATGTCCTGTTTATGAACCGGTTCTCCCCCCGGTTCGATGCGTAAATGCGTACAAAAAAAGCACAAATACTCAGGAGCACTCTCTATTATGTTTAAGAATGCATTTGCTAACCTGCAAAAGGTGGGTAAATCGCTGATGCTGCCAGTCTCCGTACTGCCTATCGCAGGTATCCTGCTGGGCGTCGGGTCTGCAAACTTCAGCTGGCTGCCGGTCGTTGTCTCTCACGTTATGGCGGAAGCGGGCGGTTCAGTCTTCGCCAACATGCCGCTTATTTTTGCTATCGGTGTGGCGCTGGGCTTCACTAACAACGATGGCGTATCTGCCCTGGCGTCGGTTGTTGCCTATGGCATCATGGTGAAAACCATGGCCGTGGTCGCGCCTCTGGTCCTGCACCTGCCTGCGGAAGAAATTGCAGCTAAACACCTGGCGGATACCGGTGTGCTTGGCGGTATTATCTCCGGTGCAATTGCGGCCTACATGTTCAACCGTTTCTATCGCATCAAGCTGCCTGAGTATCTGGGCTTCTTCGCCGGCAAACGCTTTGTACCGATTATCTCCGGTCTGGCGGCTATCTTCACCGGCGTAGTACTGTCCTTCATCTGGCCACCAATCGGTACCGCTATCCAGACCTTCTCTCAGTGGGCTGCATACCAGAACCCGGTTGTTGCCTTCGGTATCTATGGCTTCATCGAGCGCTGCCTGGTACCGTTTGGTCTGCACCATATCTGGAACGTTCCATTCCAGATGCAGATCGGTGAATACACCAACGCTGCGGGCCAGGTATTCCACGGCGACATCCCTCGCTACATGGCAGGCGACCCAACTGCGGGCAAACTGTCCGGTGGCTTCCTGTTCAAAATGTACGGCCTGCCGGCTGCGGCTATTGCTATCTGGCACTCTGCTAAACCAGAGAACCGTGCAAAAGTGGGCGGGATCATGATCTCCGCGGCGCTGACTTCGTTCCTGACCGGTATCACCGAGCCAATCGAATTCTCCTTCATGTTCGTGGCACCGATTCTGTACGTGATTCACGCGATTCTGGCGGGTCTGGCATTCCCTATCTGTATCCTGCTGGGTATGCGTGACGGGACGTCCTTCTCCCACGGTCTGATTGACTTCATCGTACTGAGCGGTAACAGCAGCAAGCTGTGGCTGTTCCCAATTGTCGGTATCTGCTACGCGATCGTGTACTACACCATCTTCCGCGTACTGATTAAGGCACTGGATCTGAAAACCCCGGGTCGTGAAGACGCCACCGCAGAAACCACCGCTGGCGCAACCAGCGAAATGGCACCTGCTCTGGTTAGCGCATTCGGCGGTAAAGAAAACATCACTAACCTCGACGCTTGTATCACCCGTCTGCGCGTTAGCGTGGCCGACGTGGCTAAAGTTGACCAGGCTGGCCTGAAAAAACTGGGTGCAGCAGGTGTGGTTGTCGCAGGTTCCGGCGTTCAGGCTATTTTCGGCACCAAGTCCGATAACCTGAAAACCGAAATGGATGAGTGGATCCGTAACAACTAAGTTTGTTCGGGGAGCGATAAGGGAGGCGAAAGCCTCCCTTTTTTGTTGCAGAAAAAAGACGAATTTGTTTTAAAGGCCAGCACTTAACGAAAGAAAAGCGCGCAGAAGGTTGAGTCAAGTGAGCGCCTCGCTCATACTCCCAACACCGTTTTCTCCTTCAAGGAACCGCTCATGGCCGAAGAAACTATTTTCAGTAAAATTATTCGTCGTGAAATTCCGGCGGATGTAGTTTACCAGGACGATCTGGTTACCGCGTTTCGTGATATTTCCCCTCAGGCACCGACCCACATCCTTATCATTCCAAACGTGCTTATCCCAACGGCCAATGACGTCAAAGCTGAACATGAGCTTGCGCTAGGGCGGATGATGACCGTTGCAGCTAAAATTGCGGAACAGGAAGGTATCGCCGCTGACGGCTACCGCCTGATCATGAACTGCAACCGTCACGGTGGGCAGGAGGTGTACCATATTCACATGCACCTGCTGGGTGGCCGTCCGTTAGGCCCAATGCTGGCGCATAAGGACTGATCCCATGTCGCGCTTTTCCCTGAGTCTGTTAGCGATGCTGCTGGTGGCGGGCTGTAGTTCTCGCCCTGCCATTCCGGTAAACAACGACCAAACCCTGGTCATGGAATCTGCGGTGTTAGCGGCCGGGATTAGCGCGGAAAAACCGGATATCTCTCAGCAGAACGGTGCCACGGTGGCCGAATCATCGCTGTATAATGAGCAGCATAAGCCGGTCACGCTGTACTACCGTTTCTATTGGTACGATGCAAAAGGGCTGGAAATCCACCCGCTTGAAAAAGTACGTACCGTTACCCTCCCGGGGCAGTCTTCGCAGCGCATTGACTCGACTGCAGCCTGGCCGGGGGCCAAAAAAGTACGTCTTTCTCTCTCTGTAAGGAGCGAATTTTGATTAGGGGACTTCATCGTTATCTGGCCGTCACTGCGGTGGCGCTGATCCTGACCGGGTGTATTAATCGCGGCGAACAGCCTGCCCCGGTAGAAGAAGCCAAACCTGGCGTAGAGCAGCCTGCTCAGCCGGAGCCTACCGTGCCAACGGTACCGACCGTGCCGACGCAGCCTGGCCCTGTGGAACAGCCAGAGCCTACTATTCCGGCTCAGCCTAAGGTTCGCACCTACGACTGGAACAGTGCCATGCAGCCGATGGTCGGTAAAATGCTGCAGGCTGATGGCGTGACGCCGGGTAGCGTGTTGCTGGTGGACAGCGTCAACAACCGCACTAACGGCAGCCTGCAAACCAGCAGCGCGACGGAAGCCCTGCGCGGTGCGCTGGCCAACAATAATAAGTTCACGCTGGTCTCTGCGCAGCAGCTCTCGATGGCTAAGCAGCAGCTTGGGCTTTCCCCACAGGACAGCTTAGGCACGCGAAGCAAAGCCATTGGGATTGCGCGTAACACCGGCGCCCAGTACGTGCTTTACACCAACGCCAGCGGCAACGTGAACACGCCTACGCTGAAAATGCAGCTGATGCTGGTGCAAACCGGCGAAATCATCTGGTCGGGTAGCGGTGCTGTTCAGCAAACCAACTAAAGCATCGCTCGATGCGGCAGTGACTCGATACCTTCCGGCGGCTCAGGCCGCCGGTTGTGTTTCCGCGCTCGAAGGATTGAGCGGGACAAGTTACCGCGTGGATACAGGATCAGGGCTCTTTACGGCAAGAAAGCTGCCCGAACAGCGTTTACCTGGGATTTCCCTTCGGCGGCATCATCGCGCTCTCAGGCAGTTGCCTGGCGGTATTGCGCCTGAGCCCTGGTGCCTGGCGGAAGGCTGGCTGTTCACCCGCTGGCTTGACGGCGAGGTTTTGCCGAACCTGGCCCCGCTCACTGAATTAACGGGCTTATTGTATTATCTTCACCGGCAGAAACCGTTTGGTTGGCGCATAAGCCTGGTCCCGCTGCTTGAGTTTTACTGGCAGGAAAGTGACCCGAACAGGCGAACCCTGGCCTGGCTGCGTGAATTAAAACGCCTGAAGCGTTGCAAGGAGCCCCGGCCTCTTCGGCTGGCCCCTCTGCATATGGATGTTCACGCGGGCAATCTGGTGCGGCAACCGGGCAATCGTCTGGGGCTTATAGACTGGGAATACGCCGGAGACGGCGATATTGCGCTGGAGCTGGCCGCCGTGCTGGCGGCGAACGCTGTCGACAGCGAAGCGTTGTTAGCGCTATATGCTGCCCAGGCTTCACTAAGTCTCGAAGCCCTGCGCCTGCAGGTTGCGCGCTGGCGGCCATGGATAACGTTACTTATGGCGTCCTGGTATGAATGCCGCTGGCGGCAAACCGGGGAGCAACATTTTATTACGCTGGCAGACGACGCATGGTGCGCGCTGCGGGCGAGCAAACATCAGGAGAGAGTATTGTGGGCCCAGTAATGTTGGATGTGGCTGGCTTCGAGCTGGATGCGGAAGAGCGTGAAATTTTGCAGCACCCGCTGGTGGGCGGTTTGATTCTTTTTACCCGCAACTACCACGACCCGGAGCAGCTGCGTGAGCTGGTCAGCCAGATCCGTGAAGCTTCGCGTCATCGTCTGGTTGTCGCCG
Source organism: Cedecea sp. NFIX57 (assembly GCF_900177785.1). Lineage (NCBI taxonomy): Bacteria > Pseudomonadati > Pseudomonadota > Gammaproteobacteria > Enterobacterales > Enterobacteriaceae > Cedecea > Cedecea sp. NFIX57. The sequence continues at coordinate 86,799 of NZ_FXAS01000015.1, forward strand.
TCGATCAGGAAGGCGGCCGCGTGCAGCGCTTCCGCGAAGGGTTTACCCGTCTGCCTGCGGCACAATCTTTTGCGGCACTCCGTGGCCTGGAAGAGGGCGGTAAGCTGGCAGCAGAGGCAGGCTGGCTAATGGCGAGCGAAATGATCGCCATGGATATCGACATCAGCTTTGCGCCGGTGCTGGATATCGGGCACATCAGCGCGGCCATTGGGGAACGCTCTTACCACGAAGATCCGGCCAAAGCGCTGGTAATGGCCACGCATTTTATCGACGGGATGCATGCTGCGGGCATGAAAACCACCGGCAAACACTTCCCGGGCCACGGGGCGGTTACCGCCGATTCCCACAAAGAAACCCCTCACGACCCACGCCCGAAGGCGGAAATTCGCGAGCATGACATGCGCATTTTTGCCTCGCTGATTAGCGAGAATAAGCTGGATGCCATCATGCCTGCGCACGTTATCTATGATGAAGTTGATCCTCGCCCGGCAAGCGGCTCTGAGTATTGGCTGAAAACGGTCCTGCGCGGCGAGCTGGGCTTTAATGGCGTGATTTTCTCCGACGATTTGTCGATGGAAGGCGCGGCTATCATGGGCAGCTATGCCGAACGCGGTCAGGCATCGCTGGACGCCGGTTGCGATATGATCCTCGTCTGCAATAATCGTAAAGGGGCGGTGAGCGTGCTGGATAACCTGTCGCCGGTCAAAGCAGAGCGTGTTACAGGTTTGTATCATAAAGGGTCATTTACCCGCGATGAGCTGCGTTCATCCGATCGCTGGAAGCAGGTGAACCAGCAGCTGGAAGCGCTGCACGAGCAGTGGCAGGCGCATAAAGCGGGCTAATATTCATGTGGTGAGGATGCGATGATTATCTATTTGCACGGTTTTGACTCAAACAGTCCCGGTAACCATGAAAAAGTGCTGCAGCTTCAGTTTATCGACCCCGATGTGCGGCTGATTAGCTACAGTACGCTGCATCCGAAGCACGACATGCAGCATCTGCTGAAGGAAGTCGACAAGATGCAGCAGCTTACCGACGACGAACGCCCCTTAATTTGCGGCGTCGGCCTCGGTGGGTTCTGGGCGGAGCGCATTGGTTTTCTCTGCGATATGCGGCAGGTTATTTTTAACCCGAACCTTTACCCCCATGAAAACATGGAAGGGAAGATCGACCGGCCGGAAGAGTACGCGGATATCACCACCAAGTGCGTGCAAAACTTCCGTGAGAAGAACCGCGACCGCTGCCTGGCTATTCTGTCGCGCAACGACGAAGCGCTGGACAATCGGCGCACGGCAGAGGCGCTGCATCACTACTATGAAATCGTCTGGGACGAGCAGCAAACCCACAAATTCAAAAATATTTCCCCGCATTTACAGCGCATTAAAGCTTTTAAAACCTTAGGTTAATTTTCCCGCGCAATAACATAGGCCAGCCTAGCGCTGGCCTTTTTGTTTATCTTTTCGGCATAAAAATTGATGTACATCAATTTTGGTATGACCAATGCACCCTTCATGTTATTCTCGATAAAGTTTGGCGTTAAACGTGCAGTAACCCTTTGTTAATTAAAGGTTATTTAGATAACTTTTAATTAACAATTGGTTAATATTTTAGGGGGTCAAGTTGACTACACCATTGAAAAAAATAGTGATTGTTGGCGGCGGCGCTGGTGGTCTGGAGCTGGCGACTCAGTTGGGTAAAAAACTGGGACGCGGCAAAAAAGCCAAAATTACTCTGGTCGATCGCAACCACAGCCACCTGTGGAAACCGCTGCTGCATGAAGTGGCCACCGGCTCGCTGGATGAAGGCGTGGATGCGCTGAGTTACCTGGCCCACGCGCGCAATCATCATTTCCAGTTCCAGCTGGGTTCCGTGGTGGATATCAACCGCGAAAGCAAAACGCTGACCATTGCCGAACTGCGCGATGAAAAGGGCGAGCTGCTGGTGCCTGAGCGCAAGCTGCCTTACGACACGCTGGTGATGGCGCTGGGGAGTACCTCCAACGACTTCAACACGCCTGGCGTGAAAGAGAACTGCATCTTCCTCGACAACCCGCATCAGGCGCGTCGTTTCCATTCTGAGATGTTGAACCTGTTCCTGAAATACTCCGCCAACCTCGGCGCGAACGGGAAAGTTAATATCGCTATCGTGGGCGGTGGCGCGACGGGCGTTGAGCTGTCTGCGGAACTGCATAACGCCGTTAAACAGCTGCACAGCTACGGCTACAAAGGGCTGACCAACGAAGCGCTGAACGTCACGCTTGTGGAAGCCGGGGAACGTATTCTGCCTGCGCTGCCGCCGCGTATTTCTGCCGCCGCGCACAGCGAACTGACCAAGCTTGGCGTTCGCGTGCTGACGCAAACCATGGTCACCAGCGCTGAAGCGCATGGCCTGAATACCAAAGACGGCGAGTTTATTGCAGCGGATCTGATGGTCTGGGCGGCAGGTATTAAAGCGCCAGATTTCATGAAAGAGATCGGCGGGCTTGAAACTAACCGCATTAATCAGCTGGTGGTTGAGCCGACGTTGCAGACCACGCGTGACCCGGACATCTACGCTATCGGCGACTGTGCGTCCTGCGCTCGCCCGGAAGGCGGTTTCGTGCCTCCTCGCGCTCAGGCAGCGCACCAGATGGCTTCCCGCGCGCTGACTAACATTCTCGCGCAGATGAAAGGCCAGCCGCTCAAAGCTTACAGCTATAAAGACCACGGCTCACTGGTGTCATTGTCCAAATTCTCCACCGTGGGCAGCCTGATGGGTAACCTGATGCGCGGCTCAATGATGGTGGAAGGCCGCATCGCCCGCTTCGTGTACATCTCTCTGTACCGTATGCACCAGATTGCGCTGCACGGCTACTTCAAAACTGGCCTGATGATGCTGGTGGGCAGCATCAACCGCGTGATTCGTCCGCGCCTGAAGCTGCACTAAGTTTTATTCCCTTCCGAAACCCGGCCATCGCGCCGGGTTTTTTATTGCCAATGAACAGCATAAAACTCGGCATATTCCTGGCTGATTGATCGGAGTTGTCTTAAACACGCGTTTTCACCGCACGATCCCGCACTTTTGATCCGTTGTCTGATTTCTCAATATTGTCACCGCAGTGCAAAATTAGGTTAATAACAAGGTCAGGAGGATGTCCTGTGAATAAATCAATGTTAGCGGGTATAGGTATTGGCGTGGCCGCTGCGCTGGGCGTGGCTGCGGTAGCCAGTTTGAATGTATTTGACCGTGGTCCTCAGTATGCACAGGTGGTGTCAGCGACGCCAATCAAGGAAACGGTTAAAACACCGCGTCAGGAGTGCCGCAACGTGGCCGTGACGCACCGGAAACCTGTTCAGGATGAGAACCGTATTTTAGGTTCTGCTCTGGGCGCGGTAGCCGGGGGCGTGATTGGTCATCAGTTTGGCGGTGGACGTGGGAAGGATGTTGCCACGGTTGTGGGCGCACTGGGCGGCGGTTATGCCGGAAACCAGGTGCAGGGCGCGATGCAGGATGGGGATACCTACACCACCACCCAGCAGCGCTGTAAGACCGTGTATGACAAATCAGAAAAAATGCTCGGTTATGATGTGACCTACAAAATCGGCGATCAGCAGGGCAAAATCCGCATGGATAAAGACCCTGGCACCCAGATCCCGCTGGACAGCAAAGGCCAGCTGGTGCTCAACAAAGCCTGATATCGAGGCTTAAAACAAACCCGCCCTCCGGCGGGTTTTGTGTTTCTAGTGCTCGCCGCGCAGCGTTTGCTGCAGCGTCAATAAAGCCCTGACTTCCTGAATTCTGCGGCGGGTTAAGGCGGGAATCGCCTCTGGATCCTGCTCAAACAGCGTTTTGCCAGCAAAAATAATCTCTCCGAGGCAGCGGTCGTACAGCGGCCCGCTTATATCCAGTTTTACCTCTTCGTCAACACTCAGGGTTTCGTCCACTCCACGTCGGTCAACGGCAATCAGTCTGCCATCTTTTAGCACAATGTTGATGCCTTTTTGCCCACCGGCTGGCCCGGCATATTTGTTCAGTTGCAGCACGCAGGGTATGCCGCCCATCTCCCCTCGTAGCAGCGCCTGGCCTTCTGCCGTGGTGACATCGCCGGGCAAAATACTGTTGCCGAGCCGGTCTTTGGCAAGCAGCAACTCCAGCTCTAGCGCTTCACCAGCACCCACCTGCATCAGCGTTTCCCGCATCATCGCCAGCACGTGCGTGCCGATGTCCACGATAACGCCGTCCGGGTGGCGCAGCTCGCGAGTATCGGGCTCGCCGGTGGCAAAATTCAGCGCAATGGGCTCTCCGGCGGCATTAAACCCGCTGGGTTCCAGCAGGAATCCCTCGATACGATCGATATCTTCAAGGCGGTCGATAAAACGTGCCGCATCGGTTCTTACCATCCAGTGATCCAGCGCGAGCACTCGCGCGGCAATGGCCGGATCGCATAACAATGATGCCAGTTCGTCGAGTTGCTGAAGCGTTGCCGCGACGGGTTTTTCCACCACGATGGGCACTGAACTTTGCTGTAAAACCTGTTTCAGCATCGGCCAATGCTGGAGCGATGAGGTGGTGATAAACACCAGATCAAGCGGCAGCGCCAGAAGCTGGGTTAAGGAGGGGAGAAGCGTGATGACATCAGAGCGGTAGCGCGGGGCGGGATCAAACCCATAGCAAACTACATCTCGTCGGGAAAGCCGCTGAATCGCCGGCAGGTAAGCCGTTTCTATCACGCTGCCCACGCCAATAAACCCAATGTGCATATCGTCTCCGGTCATAAGAGAGGAAAATATCCCTTATTTTTAAAAGACTATTTTGTGCGGGTCGAGGGATAAACTGTTAGGAAGGGTAAGCGTGTGAACTTGCCCGGCAACTGCCGGGCAAGGAAGAGGCTTAGAACAGTACGGAGTAGTTCATGCCGAAGGTACGGCCACGGCCTTTGTAGTCATACAGCGAAGCAGGACCGTAGCCTGGGCTGTAGTACAACGGCGCACGCTGGCCCCAAACGGTGGTGTAATCACGGTCAAAGACGTTTTCGACGCTAAAGCTGAGTTTACCCACCGGAAGCTCGTAGCTGCCGAGCAAATCAACAGTCGTGTAACCGTCGATGCTATAGCCTGCCGCGTCGCTCACGTTAAACGAAGTTGTGCTCTGCACTCGAAGGCTCCACGGATCCGGCGCCCAGCCAATATAAGCAGTCGCTTTCGATGGGCTGGCGACTTTCACGTCATATTTCTGCCAGCTACCGTTAACTTTGGATTCCGTTTTCAGGACGTTAAAGTTAGCGCCGGTGCTCCAGTTTGTGTCCGGAATGAAGTAGTCCACTGCGCCTTCCACGCCGTAAATACGGCGCTTGTCGTCAACAACGCTGATGGTCAGGTCTTTATTCGCCAGCACGCTCTTATCGGACAGCGAATAGTAGGCAGCAATCTGCGTACGCAGGCTGTCGCCGGTGTAACGCCAGCCTAGTTCGTAGGAATCAACCTTCACGCCCTGCAGTTTGCTCGCGCCGACGTTGACGCTGTTGGTCAGCGGAAAATGGCCGTTAACCGCCGCGCCGTAGGTGCCACGGCCGTAGTATTTACCTGGATCTGGCAACTCTACGCCCTGGGAGAAGTTCAGCCAGGCCTGCTGACGCTCGGTGATGTGCATCAGCAAACCGGCGTTGAAGAGGAAATTGTCGTAGTCGGTGGAGCCGCCAGGAATGGCGTCAGCAGATTTTGCCGTACCGGCTGCAATTTGCTGCTGCTGCGCGAAGCCGATGAAATCATCAATCTTGTTCTCGGTGTACTGGTAACGTACGCCGCCGCTCAGGGTGAAGATCTCGTTGATGTCATAACTGGACTGCAGGAACGCGGCCATGTTGCTAATGTCATACGCCGGATAACGCCCGGTGGTATAGATTTTCTGGTTGTTCAGGCCACCGGAGGCGCTGGCCTGGGCAAGATCGAAGAACATCTGATTAGAGGTGAAGCGCTCGTGGTCCGCGTCCAGCCCGTAGGTCAGCTGCCAGCCGTCGAGCGGCTTGCTGTTCAGCGTCAGCTTAGCGCCGTACTGGTTTGTGTCCTGCTGGGAAGAGGAGAACGCGGTCGCTTTTTTGTTCGCGTTTACCGTCGGGAACGGATAGAACAGCAGCGACTCATCACGGTAGTAAACCTGGCCCACCAGCTCCTGGCCGAGGAGATCGCTGTTGGAATACTGCATGCTGATCAGGTGGCGTTCTGTGCCCGGCACACGGTCAGAGTTCAGCCCTTTGCTGACGTACGGGCTGCTCGTCCCGCTGATGGCAGAGAAGTTTTTCCCGAGATTCAGGCCGTAATCGTCGTCGCCCTTACTTTTGTAGTACTGGGTGACTAACTGCAGCTGCTGGTTTTCATCGATGTTCAGCGTCCCGGTGCCCATCACGTCCAGGCGATCGGAATACTGTAAACCGGTCTGGGTGTTGTCGAGCAGGGTGGCATCGCCGTTGCCGTCAAACCAGCCGCCGAATTTCTGATAGGCCACTGACGCACGGCCAGAAATATGGTCGTTCCCGCCGGAAATGGCGCTGGCGACGCGCTCATCGTGGTCTTTGCTGCTGTTAAAGCCGCTCTTGATACCGGTTTCAAACTCTACCTGCGTATCTTTCTGGCCTTTTTTGGTCACGATGTTGATAAGCCCGCCGGTACTGCCGCCGCCGTACAGCGCGGTCGCACCGGAAATGACTTCAATATGATCGATGTTGAACGGATCGATAGAGTCCAACTGGCGGCTGTCGGTACGGGAAGAGTTGAGACGCACGCCGTCAACCAGCACGACCAGCGGGCGACCACGGACGTTCATGCCGTAGTTGGTACGGCTCTGGCTGCTGACGTCGAGGCCGGGGATCAACTGGGCCAGGGCGTCTTTAAACTCTTTGCCGCCCTGGATCTGCTGCTCCAGTTCGGCTTTCTCGATCACCCAGGTGGTCTGGGCCATTTCGGCGACGGTGCGGTTGCTGCGGTTGGCAGAAACCACCATCGTCTCGTCACTGGTTTGCTGTGCCACTGCCGGCGCCATCATGGCGAGCAGTAACGGATTGAGCGCCCAAAGCGTTTGCTTTTTGGTTATCATCATTGTTCCTTCATACGGGCTGACAAACATCGGCCCAAATATGCTGTGTCCTCGTCATTCTTCAATCTGTCACGGGGTTAACGGTTACCCCCGTCCCGCAGCGGTCTGCGTTCCGGGGGATAAACTCAGTTAGCGCCAGGCTGCATTTCGAATGATTTTGAGGAGTAGTGAGTTAAGGACGCAGCGGTATGCTGCGGTTTTTCCCGGCTGCCGCTGCGCCATTGAATCAGCGCGGGCGGCGTACTGAGATCGAACAAATCACGCCCCAGCGCGCGATTCAGAATTTTGGCGGAGCGCCACGCCATCAGGCTCAGCTGCGGCTCGGCAATGCCGTGGGTTTGCATACTGGCGTTGACCGCGAAGATGTTATTTCCGGCCGGGCCGTTCCACTCCAGCGTAAAGTCGTCGCGCACTTTGAAGTTGCACTCATCAAGCATCGTCATGCGCGGCATTAACGGCGAAAGCATCTGCGGCAGCGTCGGGCGGTAGCCTGTGGCGAAAATCACCACGTCGCTGTCCAGCGTGTCATAGCCCTTGTCCAGATGGTGCTCCAGCAGCAGTTGCCAGCCCTGACCGCGGCTTTCAAGGCCGGTGACCGAGCGGCTCGGCAGCAGGCGCGCATTGCGCGGTAACCCCAGCACTTCAAAGCGGTGATACAGCTCGCGGTAGATGGTCAGCAGCGAATCGGCGGTAATGCCGTCGGAGGTCATCTTCTGCTCATCGAGCATTTTCTGCCGAGCGTCTTCATTCAGACCCACAAAGCCAGTGACGTATTCCGGCGTGAAGTATTCGTTGGCAAACGCGGCCTCATCCAGCGCGTTAAAGTTATTGCGGCGTGAAACCCAGTTCACTTCGGCAACCTCGCCCCAGGCGCCACGGAACGCATTCAGGAACAGGTCGGCGCCGCTTTGCCCGCCGCCGACAACCGTGACGCGTTTCCCGGACAGATTCGGCAGGCGCAGGCTCATTTCGCTGGCGTGGAAGCAGGTTGGCGTGGCGGTTTTTACGCACGGCGGCAGGTGAGGCTGTTTGCCAATCCCGAGGCAAATGTTGCGCGCCAGCGTTTCCCCCTGGCCGGTTTGCACCACAAACAGCTTGCGCTGCTCGTCGAAGTCAACGCGCTCAACCGTCTGGTTAAACTGCAGGTTATTCATACCCTCTGCGGCCCAGCGCAGGTAGTCCGAAAACTCATCACGCGAGACGGTGCGCAGCTCAGTGGTCAGAAAACGGTAGAATTTTTTACGTTTCACCAGGTAGTTCACAAAGCTGAACGGACTGGTGGGGGCCACGGCGCTGACCAGGTCTTTCAGGAACATGGTCTGCATATGGCAGTCCGGCACTAGCATGCCCGGGTGCCACGCAAAGTCAGGGCGGCTGTCAAAGAACTGGCTGCTAAATCCCTCTGCTTCGTGAGACAGCGCCGCAATGCTCAGGTTAAACGGGCCGATACCTACGCCAATAAAATCAACAGTGTTTGTCATAATTCAATCCCTGGTTACCAGCCACAGCGGGTTTTGCAGATCCTCGAGGTAATTCGGCAGCATGCGGCTGCCGCCGTCCTGGTCAGGCCAGGTCAGTTTTACCGGGTTCAGCACAACGCGGATGATTTGTGGCTTAAAGAGTGAGAAAAGCGCAAAACGCGCCGACATTTGCGGGTGTTCCTGCATGTAATCACTCAACACTGCGGCCAGCAGCTGATAAAAGCGTCTCTCCGGCACGCCAAGGCGGGCCATGAGCGGCGAAACAAAACGCAGCACCGTCACAAAATGGCCGGTCTGCAAATCATGAATTAAATAGTCGGCGCTCAGGCGGGCGGTTACGTCCCGCACTTCCTGAGGCAGGGAGTCCATCTCCGGGAACTCATCCTTCACCAGACGCATATCACCCTGAAAATCTTTCAGCAGCACGCGCTGCGGCACGCCGTCTTTCATGGCGAGCGTAATATTTTGTCCGTGGGCGATCAGCGCCACGCCGTAGCGGCAGAGCAGGTGATACAGCGGCACCACCACCACGCGGAACATCTGCGTCAGCCAGGCTTCTGCATCCAGGCCAGAGCGGGCAATATAGGCCCCAATCAGCGGCTGATTGTTCTCGTCGCACTCCATCAGGGTCGCCATCAGAATCGGCGTCTCATCAGGCTTCAGCCAGCGAGTCGGGTTCTCGCGCCAGATAACGCCCAGCATCTCCTGGTAGCGATAGGGCGCCTGAGCCAGCGCGGCGTAACCTGTATGAGAAACATAACCGGCAGCCGGTTCGCCGAGGATCACCGCGCCGGTTTTCACCAGCGTGCTGTCGGTAGCGAAGACGTTTTGCAGCCAGCGGGAAGCCAGCGGCCCGGCGGCAATGTACTTGCCCGGAATACCGCGATAGCAGGAGGTGTTGTAAATCGTCAGCGGCAGCTTGATGTCTAAACCGCCCTGGCGGCTGGCGTTGGTCAGGGTACGCAGCGATTGTTGGGCCAGCCACTGGTCGCCAAATTCGCCCAGAGAAACCATCTTGCCTTCGGCGAGATCGGCCACGAAATCGAGCGCGATTTTCTGCTGCCACTGCCACGGATGCACCGGCAGAGGAAGCCAGTTGTCATCCAGGCCATTGTCCTGCCACGCCTGCGTAAAGCGGGCCAGTTCCTGCTCGTCCATCGCGGTGGAGATAAGCTGCTGAATATCCAGCTCGCTGTCGCAGCGCCAGACCATATGCTCGCGTTTGACCGCCAGCCAGTGCAGTTGGAAGGTATTGGCATACTCCGGCGCATAACGCTCCAGCGCCTCTTTGCCCCAGCCGCGACGCCCTTTGTTAAAGGCAAATTTCGGGTGGCCGCTCAGCAGGCACTGCAGGCGGTCGGCGTCGAGGTCGATCAAGTCTTCAGCGCTCATGCCTCGGCGCGCATTCAGCAGCTGCAGGTCGCCCAGCAGCGTGGCGTACAGATCCTGCATATGCTCGGCCACGGTAGCGTCGCTCATCGACAGCACCGGCTTGAGCTGCATGAGCAGCGTCTGCGCCAGCACAGGCTCGTCCGCGCAGCGCAGCGTCTGGGCGTCTACCCACAGCCAGCCCCAGATGCCGCGCTCGGCGTTAAAATGCCACTCGGCCCCGGCTAAGCTGATGCAGTAGCGATTGTCGTCCAGCGATTCGGCCTGAAAAACCTGCTCGTACTCCAGCTCAGCCAGCATTTTTGCTACCAGCTGGCGGTTAACGAAATCCCAGTCCTTGCGATTCATTACAGGCCTACCTCGCTAAAGAAGTTGTGACGGTCCGCCATGACCAGGCGTGAACGCTTGTGCGGGAAGTCAAATTCCTTGCGCGTCGCATAACCCGCTGGCTCCAGATGTTTGAACAGGCGCTGGTTGTCAGCGCGCGGCTCCAGCACGGTGCGCTGGGTGCGCGGCTCGTCCAGCAAGAGATAGTGAGTCAGCCCACGCAGCCAGCTTTGCACATAGTGCGCGCCGCGCCACTGCTGCTCGCCCACCAGCAAATGCAGGCCGCGATCAAAGGGCTGCCATGGATAATGGCGGCCAATGCGATCTTCCGCGGCCCAGTAAATTTCGAAGTAGCTGAACGGCTGGTCGTCAAAGCAGCCGATCAGCGGAAACGCATGTTTCCCGGTGAGCTGACGTTCCAGATACGCGGTTTGTACCTCCAGTGAGCCGCTCTGCTCCCAGAAATACTCCACGCGCGGATCGTTCATCCAGCGGGTAAAACGCTCTGCGTCCTGCACCGGATCGGCCACGCGGAAGCTCAGCGTTTTGCGAACGCGCGGATCGTAGCGGCGGTAAACTTCCCCGGACGGGCGGGCAGGGCGCAGCGGGAAGTAGATCTCGCGCTCAGCGTCAAACACCATTTCGCCGGAAGCGTGCTTAGGCGGAGCGCTGAGCCACAAAGGCAGCTGCCAGAAGGTCGCGCGGTGAACGATGTCGCTTTTTAGCAGATCGAACAGCACCAGCGCCTGCGGCTCTTCCCGCCATTCGGCGTAAGGCAGCACGATGGACGTAAGCTGCGGTGCCGCGACGAACATCTGATCCAACGCATCGCGTAGCCAGCCTGCGGGCAGTTCGCCCGGCCAGTGCAGAACCGCGCCGCCGTCCTGGCCCCAGTTCAGATTCAGAGGCTTATTGAGTTTTTCACAGCGCAGCCCGTGGCCGCCGTGAACAATAGATGCCTGAAACATTCAGCCCTCCTGAGCCAGCAGCGGGTTTACAAAGTCGAAGTAAATGACCGACGGATCGACGATGGTGTTTTCGTTATGGTCGTGCAGGTAGCAGAAGAAGTTCCCCTTCACGTTCCAGTGCGGGCTTTCCAGCACATAGTCGAGGCAGGTTTTATGCGTCACCTCGTCGCGCACGGCGCTAAGCGCGCTGCGTACACGGCTCATCAGGTTCACTTCGCTATCCAGCCCCGCAGCACCCAGCGCGGCGGTGACGGCGAAGGTCGAATTGACCAGCAGGTAGTAAGGGAAGTAGCGCAACAGTTGTTCGCGGGTAAAGACGTTTTCCGCCTGTGCTTCGCCAATAATGTCGAGCCAGCCGGCGGCATGCGGCATAAAGGCGCTGCCCTGGCAGTCACGGTAGATAAGCCCGATCGGCAGATCCTGCTGCATCTCCACCAGAATGTTTTGCTGGTGGGCCAGCAGCACCAGGCCGTAATCCGCTTCTGCGGTAAACAGCGGCTTCAGCACCTGCTGGCAATAGGCATCGACCCAGGCGTGTGCGGCCTGTTTCGGCGTGATCCCCAGGCGAGTGCTAAGGCGGTTCACGGCGGCAACCAGCAGAGAATCTCCGCCGTCAGGGGCTGACTGGGTCAGGGAAACCAGCACGTTAGTCTGGCCCTGCGGCTGCTCAACCAGCAGGTTTTCGCGCAGGGCAAACAGGCTTTCTTCCATGATGTTGCCGTGGAGATCGCGCAGCCCGGCCCAGCCGTCTTCCTGCATCACGCGGAAGGTCGGGAAACGGGCCTGCAGCGTTTGCCAGCGGTCAGTTTGCGCCAGACGTGCCAGGCGCATGCCGCGTTTAACTTCTTTCACCGACAGCGTGCGCACGGAGTTGGTCAGGCGCACGCTCAGGGAGAATTTGATCATGTCACGGCTGGTGGCGCAGTACAGCGAGCGTGAAGATGTGGTCGGTAACCATGGCGCGCCCGCCTCGCCTAAATCTTTCACCAGCCCTTTAGCGACCAGTTGCTGGCACCAGTCCTGCTCCAGCAAATAGCCCGCCTGCCACGGATGCAGCGGGAACAGCCATTGGTTATCGCTCAGTTCACTCAGCAGCTGCGGCGCATTTTCAGCGGCAAAGCGCGTCAGGCGCTGCTGCAGATTGAGATGCAGACTTTCACCCGCCAGGTAGCTTTTATCTACGGCAAACCAGCGCAGCGGGAAGTGGGGGGCGAAGTCAGGCAGGTAGCGCTCGGCTTCCTGCTGGTTAAACGGTTCGTGGGATTTCGGCGCCGGGTGGAAGGCGTGACCCACCAGCAATGCCTGCTCGGCTTCACCAAAATTCAGCGCTTTTTCGCGCAGCCCATTCCAGTCATGACGGGCTTCAATCGCCTGCTGCGTGTGGGCATGGCTTTCCATTACGCGTTGATAAAACGCCTCGCAGCCTGTGGCCGGCAGCATTTGCTGGTGCTGGAGTTTGTCGACAATCAGCTGGGAAAGGGTGGCGAAATCTATCGGCTGGCTGCCGGTGGCATTGACCAGACGAGCCGGGAATTCGAAGCGGTGATGCTGGGTGGGGGAGAAGTAGGCCACCTTGAAGTGGAGCGCCTGCTGTTCCCCCAGGGGAATAATAAGTTCGGCTGGATGGCTGTCGGTCAGTCGCCAGTCGTTGGTTTCACGGACAAGGGAATTAAGAAAGCACTGTGCGGCCACATCCCAGGCCAGCGTTTTATTTGGCAAAGTCATCATCAAACAGTTTCCACGCGTTATGATAATGCGAATTCTGCCGATAACGTTTCTCATTATCAATAACAATTGTTAGAATAGATAAAATTAATTTTACAAATACGCACAATAACTCCACGGGTTAGTAACATTTTGACATCGCTTGAACTGGCGGATTCGCCGCAAAAATCCCTTTCCTGTTGGCCACTTGCGCTGAGCGCCGGGCTGCTTGGCGTCGGGCAAAATGGCCTGCTGGTCGCTATCCCGGTGCTGGTGATGCAGACACATTTGAGCCTGTCCGCCTGGGCGGCATTGTTAACGCTTGGGTCGATGCTGTTTTTACCCTCCTCGCCGTGGTGGGGGAAACAGATTGCGCGCCTGGGCAGTAAGCCCGTGGTGCTTTGGGCACTCGGAGGCTATGGCGTAAGCTTTATGCTGCTGGGGCTTGGCTGCCTGCTGCTGGCCACGGATGCGGTCGCGGGTTATCTCGGATTGGGCATATTGATTGTGGCGCGGATTATCTACGGGTTGACCGTCTCGGCGATGGTTCCGGCCTGCCAGGTCTGGGCGCTGCAGCGTGCCGGGGAAGGAAAGCGCATGGCGGCGCTGGCCACGATCAGCTCCGGGCTTAGCAGCGGGCGCTTATTTGGCCCGCTTTGCGCCGCTGGCATGCTGGCGATTCACCCGCTGGCGCCGTTGGGACTTCTGATGGTCGCCCCGCTGCTGGCGCTGGTGATGCTGTTGCGTTTGCCCGGCACGCCGCCGCAGCCCGCCGCCGAACGTAAAAGCGCTCGCCTTCGCCCGGACTGCCTGCCTTATCTGCTTTGTGCTTTGCTGCTTTCCGCCTCGGTCAGCCTGATGCAGCTGGGGCTTTCTCCGGCGCTTGCCCGCCAGTTTGCGACGGATACCGCCTCGATTAGCCATCAGGTAGCCTGGCTGCTGAGCCTGGCCGCGGTGGCCTCGCTCTCCGCGCAGTTCGGCGTGCTCCGGCCTCAGCGCCTGACGCCGATGGCGCTGCTGTTAAGCGCCGGCCTGTTGATGATCGTTGGCCTGGCGATGATGATTTCTGTCCAGCTGTGGCTGTTTTATGTTGGCTGTGCGCTTCTGTCGTTCGGGGCGGCGCTGGCGACCCCGGCCTATCAGCTGCTGCTGAACGATAAGCTTGCCGATGGCGCGGGGGCCGGCTGGGTGGCGACCAGCCATACCCTGGGCTACGGGCTTTGCGCCATGCTGGTGCCGCTGGTGTCTAAAACCGGGGCCGAGGCGGCGCTGATTATGGTGGCCTTTTTAGCCGCCGTATTATTTACCGTGGTGTCTGGCGTTATCTGGCGCAGTCGCCACCGTTCACGTCATTCTGCAATTTAAGCGTAAGGAAAAGTTATGGCTGGAGTTCAGGGCTATCGTCTGTTTAACGTTCAACTGGCGCGGAAAACGGCCGTGTCGCCTTCGCTGCTGAGTCTGGTGTTTAGCGGGCCTGATGTGGCGCAGATGAAATGTGACTCGCCGGATCAGCGTATTAAAATGCTGTTTCCGTCCGAAGACGGGACGCCGCCGTCACTGCCTGCCGAAGGGCAGTGGTACCAGATTGCCCAGGGGATGCCGAAGGAGAAGCGCCCGGTGATCCGTACCTATACGCTGCGCCATGTCGATCCTGCCCGGCAGGAAGTGACGGTGGAATTTGTCAGCCACGGCACCGAAGGCCCGGCCTCCGCATGGGCGATTAATTCTGTCCCCGGTGATGCTATCCAGATTGTGGCCCCCAACGCCGCCCATCCGGAAGACAGCGGCGGCTATGAATGGACGCCGCCTGCCGGGTTACGCAATGCGCTGATTATCGCCGATGAAACTGCTTTGCCAGCCGCTCGCGGCATTCTGGAAATGCTGGCTCGCCAGGCTCAGCCACCAAAAATACAGGCCTTTTTTGAAGTGCCGGACGAGGGGGACTGCGTGGACTTAAGCGCCTATGGCTTCGCCGAGATCAACTGGCTGCCGCGCAAAACCGTCTCTGCCACCCACGGCGAATGCCTGATTCAGGCGGTAAAAATGCAGGCGAGGGTGCCGGAAAGCGGCCATCATGAAGCTGTTCAGGAAGAGGCCGAAGGCGAACTGCTGTGGGATAAAGCCACCACCGGCAGCAACGAGTTTTACGGCTGGGTCGCGGCGGAGTCGACGGTGGTTAAGCTGCTGCGCCGCCATTTGATCGGCGAGCGCGGCGTTGAACATGAAGCGATTAACTTTATGGCCTACTGGGCGAAAGGGCGAGTTCGTTAGTAAAAGGGCGGCCATTGGCCGCCCCATAATCAGATCTTCTTCAGCTGCGGCATTAACATCACCGTGGTTTTCACAATCTGCATTAACTCTTCATAGCTGGCGTTCTCGCGGGCGCTGACCGACATCCCCTGAATGATGCAGCACAGGTATTTCGCCAGGCAGCGAATATTGCGCTCCGCCGGGATCTCGCCTTTTTGCTGGCGCATTTCAAGGAAACGCACCAGCGTTTGTTCCTGCACGGCATGGCGGGCTTTTATCGTCGCGGCGATGTCTTCCGACGACGCGGCCAGCACGGATGAGGTGCAAATGATAAAGCAACCAGCGGGCGTGCTCTTGTCGGTAAAGCATTGCGCGACCGCGGAAAGATAGTTCTCCAGCGCGGCTTCCATGGTCTGCTCTTCACAAAACAGGCAGGCCTCGTGCTTAGCCGCAAAGCGCGCGATATAGCGATCCAGCACCGCGCGAAACAACCCTTCTTTGTTGATGAACTCCGCATAGAGCGTTGGGGCTTTTGCCCCGGTGGCTTCTACCAGATGCGCCATGGATGTTGCTTCATAGCCATGCTGCCAGAAGAGTGTCATGGCCTTGTCGAGTGCTGCTTCCCTGTCAAACACCTTTGGACGGCCACGGCTTTTTTTGCTGCAACTTAATGTCTCGGTTGCCATACCTGCCGTTTAACCTCTGTCTAATTAGTGAACACTTATTATAAAAATAATCGGCGGCGGTAGCCAGCGCCATGTTATGAAAAATAATTATTTCTTATCACAATGAAAAATAGCGTTTTTTTTAATTAGTTAACGGTCGTTATTAAAATGTGTTGACGCGTGATGTAGATCACGTTTATGATTTAGTTATCGATCGTTAACTAATTAAGTTTAACGACCTAACATTCACCTGCTTAGGACCTGAATCATGAAAACCTTAACTACGCTGTTCGCTGCCGCCGTCATTAGCTCACTCTCATTTGCAAGCTTTGCGGCTGTAGAAGTCTCCGCCACGCCTGCCGGCCAGCAAAAAGTCGGCACTATCAGCGCCGATGCGGGCAGCAACCTCTCTTCCCTGGAAGAACAGTTGGCCGCGAAGGCCGATGCAATGGGCGCTAAATCGTTCCGTATTACCTCCGTTAACGGTCCGAACACCCTGCACGGTACTGCCGTCATCTATAAATAAGCCAGACGTTAACCCTCAATACGTTTGACCTTATTCGTTATATGCCACTGCAAGCAAAAGGCCCTGTCGCAAGACAGGGCCTTTTTTTACGTCTAAAACCTGAACTTAGATTTCGTTTGCTGGTTGGTCGGCCACATGGGCATTGACGTTGACCGGCATCCCGGAACGATGCTCCATGGCCTGTTCCATCACCTGCGCATCGGTTTTAGGTGCATTGCGGAACTGCGTCATCTGCTCGTTCAGAACAATCGGCAGGACTTTCGGGTCGTCATCAATCGCTTTGGACAGCGGCTGGTGAACTTCAACCAGGCGGGAGCCGTCCGGCTCAACGGAAGCTTTGATTGGCGTGTTGATGATGCGAACCGAAGTGCCGACCGGAACCGTGTTAAACAGCGCTTTAATATCGCCGTCGCGCAGGCGGATACAGCCGGAGCTGACGCGCATACCGATGCCGAAGTCGGCGTTGGTGCCGTGCAGCAGGTACACGCCGCCGAACGCCGCCAGGCGAATCGCGTGGTGCCCCATCGGGTTATCCGGCCCGGCAGGAACTACGGCCGGGAGCTTGATCCCTTGTGCCAGGTAACGCGCACGAATATTGGCCGTTGGCGTCCAGGTCGGGTTAGCGCGTTTATCGGAGATTTTTGTCACCATTGTCGGCGTCAGCGTATCGCCTCCCAACTGGCCAATGCCAATCGGGTAAACGGTGACGCTGTTTTTCCCGGCAGGGAAGTAGTACAGGCGCAGTTCGGCAAGGTTAATCACAATGCCCTCGCGCGGGACATCCGGCAGCAGCATCTGGCGCGGGATTGTCAGCACGCTCCCGGCACGGGGAACATAAGGATCCACGCCCGGGTTGGCCTGCAGCAATGCCAGGAAACCGACGTTGTATTTTTTGGCAATAGCCTCCAGTGAACCACCATCGTTTTCAACCTGATGGAACAGGTTTTTGCCGATCAGGCGGCTGTTAGCGGTGGGAAGCGGATAATCGTTAGCGCTGGCGGGCAGCGCCATGGCCGCGGCGCCCAGTAAGGCTGCGGCGGTAAACCAGCGGCGGAAAGACAAAGTACGCGATGCAAACATAGCTTAAACCCTGCGATATTAATGGCTAATTATTGAGGCAGATAAACGCCAATTATCGCTGAACTGCGTGTCGGGAAGTCCTGGGGATTGCAAAGGATGTGTAAATGTCACAGAAAATTGCGCCTTACCGGGCGGTAAGGCGCAGAGGCATCAGGCCGCGGCGTTTTCCGCCAGGTTGCGCATAAAGTTACGCACCCATTCCATGCGCGTTTTCCGATCCTCAAGCTCCTGGAAGAACTTCAGTCGGATAGGGCCATCCAGGCGGTAGTGCTGCGGCTGCTTCTGCAGCAGGCCAATCAGCCACACCGGATCAACGTGGTTTTTCTCCGCGAACTCGATGGTGCCGCCTTTTTCATTGCCTTCAATCTTACGCACGCCCAGCTTTTGTGCCTGCTGGCGCAGCGCGGCGATATCCAGCAGATTACGCGCCGCATCCGGCAGAAGGCCAAATCGGTCGATCAGCTCGACTTTCAGCTCGTCCAGTTCGTGCTCGCCTTTGGCGCTGGCGATGCGCTTATAGAACGACAGGCGCGTATTGACGTCGGGAATAAAATCATCCGGCAGCAGGGCGGGCATCCGCAGCTCGACTTCCGTCTGGCTGTTGGTGAGATCTTCCAGAGAAGGCTCTCGGCCCTCTTTCAGCGCATCGACGGCGTTTTCCAGCAGCTCCATGTAGAGCGAGAAGCCGATAGTTTCCATCTGCCCGCTCTGGTCTTCTCCCAGCAGCTCGCCCGCCCCGCGAATTTCCAGGTCGTGGGTAGCTAATGCGAACCCGGCACCTAAATCTTCCAGCGAGGCAATCGCCTCCAGGCGCTTTTGCGCGTCCGTGGTCATCGCTTTCGGATGCGGTGTCAGCAGCCAGGCATAGGCCTGGTGGTGAGAACGTCCGACGCGGCCACGCAGCTGGTGAAGCTGCGCCAGACCAAAGTGGTCGGCCCGCTCAATAATAATGGTATTGGCGGTCGGAATATCGATCCCGGTTTCGATGATCGTGGTGCACACCAGTACGTTAAAACGCTGGTGGTGGAAATCGTTCATCACGCGTTCCAGCTCGCGCTCGCGCATTTGGCCGTGGCCGATGGCAATACGTGCTTCCGGCACGAGTTCTGCCAGGCGGTCGGCGGCTTTCTGGATATTTTCGACGTCGTTGTAGAGGTAATACACCTGGCCACCGCGCAGCACTTCACGCAGGATGGCTTCCCGCACCACAAGATTGTCGTACTCGCGCACGAAGGTTTTCACCGCCAGGCGGCGAGCCGGCGGCGTGGCGATGATCGACAAGTCACGCATGCCGCTCATTGCCATATTCAGGGTTCGTGGAATTGGCGTCGCGGTCAGCGTCAGAATGTCCACGTCGGCGCGCATCGCTTTAATACGCTCTTTGTGGCGCACGCCGAAGCGGTGCTCTTCATCGACGATCAACAGCCCCAGATCGCGCCATTTCACGTCGGCCTGCAGCAGCTTATGGGTGCCGATCAGAATATCGATTTTACCTTCGCTGGCCTGTTCCAGAATTTGCGTCTGCTCTTTGGCGCTGCGGAAGCGGGAGAGCATCTCAATGCGCACCGGCCAGTTGGCGAAGCGGTCGCGGAAGTTGTCGTAGTGCTGCTGAGCCAGCAGGGTCGTCGGCACCAGCACCGCCACCTGCTTGTTGTTCTCCACCGCCAGGAATGCGGCGCGCATAGCCACTTCGGTTTTACCGAAGCCGACATCGCCACACACCAGTCTGTCCATCGCCAGCGGGCGACACATGTCGCTCAGCACGGCGTTGATGGCCTGGGCCTGATCCGGGGTAGTTTCAAACGGGAAGCTGTCGCAGAAAAGCTGGTATTGCTCGCGATCGTGCTTAAAGGCAAAGCCTTCTTTTGCGGCGCGCATCGCATAGATATCCAGCAGTTCGGCGGCGACATCGCGGACTTTCTCCGCTGCCTTCTGGCGAGCTCGGGACCAGGCATCGCTGCCCAGCTTGTGCAGAGGCGCATTTTCGTCGGCACCGCCCGCGTAGCGGCTGATCAGGTGCAGGGACGAAACCGGGACGTAAAGCTTGGCGTCGCCCGCGTAGGTCAGCATCAGGTATTCGGCGGTAATGCCCCCGGCTTCCAGCGTGGTCAGTCCGGCGTAGCGGCCTACGCCGTGTTCCAGGTGAACCACCGGCTGACCCGCATGCAGCTCGGCCAGGTTGCGGATCAGCGTGTCCGGGTTAATGGTGCGGCGGCTGTCCTGGCGACGGCGGCTGACGCGCTCGCCCAGCAGGTCGCTTTCGCAAATCAGCGCCCGGTTGCGCAGGGTATCTATAAAGCCGTGTTCGCTGGCACCAATCATCAGGTTGCGGCCAGTGCCTTCGGCTTCTTCCAGACGGTAAATGCGTTTTGGTGCGATTTTGATGCGCCCGAGCAGTTCGCCCAGCGCTTCACGGCGGCCTTCACTTTCGACCGAGAAAATCACCGGCCCGGTGAAGGACTCGAGGAACTTACGCAGACTGTCCAGCGGGGCTTTTTGCTGTGCCTGCACGGCCAGATCCGGCAGCGGCTGGTAACCCAGGTTCACGTTGGCGGCTTTCTTCGCCAGCGAATCCGTTTTGAGCTGTACGCGCGGCCAGGCTTTCAGCTCGCTAAACAACGAGTCGGTTTTCAGCCACAGATCTTCCGGCGGCAGAAGCGGGCGCATAGGATCTACGCCGCGATTCTCAAAGCGGGCATTTGCGTCCAGCCAGAAGCGCTCGGCGCTGGCTTCCAGATCGCCGGTATTCACCAGCAGCGTGTTGGCCGGGAAATAGCTAAACAGCGTCGGCAGCGGTTCGCTGAAGAACAGCGGCTGCCAGTATTCGATCCCGGCAGGCAGCGTGCCTTTGCTCACCTGCTGGTAGATATGTTCGGCGTCACGCTTGACGTCGAACTTGTCGCGCCACTGGCTGCGGAACAGCTCAATGGCGTTTTTGTCGGTCGGGAATTCATGGGCCGGCAGCAGATTGATGGCGTCCACTTCTTCCAGTGTGCGCTGGGAATCCACGTCGAAGACGCGCAGGCTGTCGATTTCATCGTCAAAGAAGTCAATGCGGTACGGCTGGGCGCTGCCCATTGGGTAGAGGTCGAGCAGGGCGCCACGGGTGGCAAATTCGCCATGTTCCATTACCTGATCGACGCTGCGATACCCGGCCTGTTCCAGCTGTGCGCGCAGGTTATCGCGCGACAGGCGCTGGCCTTTTTTCATCACCAGCGCGTGGCCGTGCAGATAGCTGTGCGGGCAAACGCGCTGCATCAGCGTGTTCACCGGCATGATCAGCACGCCGCGCTGCATGGTCGGCAGTTGATAAAGCGTGGACAGGCGCGAGGAGATGATTTCCTGGTGCGGCGAGAAACTGTCGTAAGGCAGCGTTTCCCAGTCGGCGAGATTGACCACCAGGTTGTCGGTGAACTGGGTGATTTCATCATGCAGGCGCAGCGCGTTCTGCATATCCGGGGCAATCAGCACCACCGGGCCGCTATGGCGTTCAACGATTTCGGCGACTTCGGTCGCACAGGCCGAACCGGTCAGCTCGCCCAGCAGGCGTTGTTCGGCGGCTTTTACGGGTAAGGAATAGCGATAGTGTTCAGGCATAGATTGCGTCAGGATCTCGTAAGTTGTGCCGTCAGCCTGAGGGCAAACGGTGCGCGAGCCATTGATAAGCAGTTGGATATTATTATCCCCGATCGCTTTGTATAAGCAACCGAATCACCGAAATAGGGACGCTGGGGCAGAAAAGCAACCCGCTCAGGCGGGCTGCTGAAGTATTTATCTGCTGGCGGAGATTTGTGCGGGGGGCGAGAAAAACAGATCGCCGAATAGCGCGACGGAAAGCTTGCGGAAACCGAGGCCAACCAGCGTACAAATACCCAGGCTAACAAACGGGTAGACCAGCAGAATCGCCAGCACCAGCGTGTCAGAAAGCTCACCGCTGTTGATTTTAGCCAGCATCACCAGGCTTATCGCTTCGATCAAAATACGGTGCGTGGTGTAAATGGCAATCGTATTCGAGCCCACCACGTTCAGGAAGCCATCTTCACGTGCTTCGCGCCAGCCGTTCAGCAAATAGAACCCGCGCAGGATAGCCACGATAGACACCAGAGAAATCACCAGCGGCACGTTGACAAAGTAAAGCGCCAGCGATCCCAGGGCTATGCCTGCGCAGACAAACGGGTGTTGCGAAAAGCGGAAGTCCTTCATCCAGGCCATCAGCAAAGGGCCAAACCACGCGCCGAGGCCGTAATACACCATATTACGCACCACGCTGTTCAGCCCCCACCACGGCAGCGGCACAAAGGCGATAACAACGTTGATGCCCATCAGCGTCAGCAGCACCGGAATGCGGTAGCGGCGCAGGGCTTTAAACATCACGAAGTAAACCAGCAGGGCGTAGAGGTACCACAGGCTGGTGCTGGCCTTCACCATGCTAAGAGCAAACTGCCCCAGCGAGTCGGCGTAGGCGGCGTTAGATGCCGGATTGCGCTCAAGATCGGGTGCCAGCCACTGGTTAAGGTGCGTCAGCGCGATCCACTGGATCAAGCCCCACAGCAGCAGTACGTAAAAAATG
Source organism: Cedecea sp. NFIX57 (assembly GCF_900177785.1). Classification (NCBI taxonomy): domain Bacteria; kingdom Pseudomonadati; phylum Pseudomonadota; class Gammaproteobacteria; order Enterobacterales; family Enterobacteriaceae; genus Cedecea; species Cedecea sp. NFIX57. The sequence continues at coordinate 108,827 of NZ_FXAS01000015.1, forward strand.
TTCCACAGCCGCTTGTCCACGCTGTCTCGCCATTTCACTTCATGGATGTAGCGGGTGATCAGGTAGCCGGAAATAAAGAAGAACACCGGCATTCGGAAGGGCGCGAGGTAGAGATTAAGGTAAACCCAGAGTTTCGCGACATACAGATTCAGGCCGGGCCCGAGAGATGTGAGGTGAGGGTAGAAAGTAATCACCGAATGGTAGATAACCACCAGGCAAATGCATAATCCTTTGATTTGGTTGATCCAGAGTTGCTTTTTCTTCATGTGATATCCGCGTCGTGACGGGCTCCAGTTGTCATGGGCTTGCTATCCTGGTGTCAAACCGATGCGATCTCGACCTCAATTGTCCGTTTTTGGCGCTGATTTGGTAAATTTAGGAAAAGGTGCAGGCACTTGAGATGTAACGGGAATAATTTAGTCGACGGAATTCATTTGGCCGGGGAGGTGTCGTATACTTCCCGGATCTTTGCTTAGGCAACCCGCAACAAGACGGATTTCATGTATCAACCTGTCGCGTTATTTATAGGCCTGCGCTACATGCGTGGGCGAGCAGCGGACCGCTTCGGTCGCTTTGTCTCCTGGCTGTCGACGATTGGTATCACCCTCGGGGTGATGGCGCTGGTCACGGTTCTTTCGGTGATGAATGGCTTCGAGCGTGAGCTGCAAAACAACATCCTCGGCCTGATGCCGCAGGCGTTAATCACGTCACCTTCCGGCTCTATTAATCCCCAGCAACTTCCCGCCGATTCCCTGAAGCTTCAGGGCGTGACGCGTATTGCGCCGCTGACTACCGGTGACGTGGTGCTGCAAAGCGCCCGCAGCGTGGGCGTGGGCGTAATGCTGGGCGTGCAGCCGGACGAGAAAGATCCGCTTTCCCCGTACCTGGTTAACGTCAAGCAAGCCGATTTGGTGGCCGGGCAGTACAACGTCATCCTCGGCGAACAGCTCGCCGGCTCGCTGGGCGTTAAGCGCGGGGAAACCATTCGCATTATGGTGCCGTCCGCCAGCCAGTTTACGCCGATGGGGCGTTTGCCGAGCCAGCGTCTGTTCACCGTGATTGGTACCTTCGCCGCCAGCAGCGAAGTGGACGGCTACCAGATGCTGGTCAACCAGCAGGACGCCTCGCGACTGATGCGCTACCCGGCGGGGAATATCACCGGCTGGCGTCTGTGGCTGGCTGAGCCGCTCAAGGTCGATGTGCTGAGCCAACAAACGCTGCCGCAGGGCACCGAATGGAAAGACTGGCGCGAGCGCAAAGGCGAGCTGTTCCAGGCCGTGCGCATGGAGAAAAACATGATGGGGCTGCTGCTGAGCCTGATCGTGGCCGTCGCCGCCTTTAACATTATTACTTCCCTTGGCCTGCTGGTGATGGAAAAGCAGGGCGAGGTGGCGATTCTGCAAACCCAGGGGCTGACCCGCCGCCAGATTATGACGGTGTTTATGGTGCAGGGCGCGGGTGCGGGCGTGATTGGCGCGCTGCTCGGGGCTTTACTCGGGGCGCTGCTTGCCAGCCAGTTGAATAATTTAATGCCGATCATCGGCATCCTGCTTGATGGCGCGGCCCTGCCGGTCGCCATCGAACCGGTACAGGTTGTGGTGATTGCCATTGTGGCGATGGCCATTGCTTTGCTGTCCACGCTTTACCCTTCGTGGCGCGCCGCCGCGACCCAACCCGCTGAGGCTTTACGTTATGAGTAATTCTGTCCTGTTGCAGTGTGACAACCTGTGCAAACGCTATCAGGAAGGCAAGGTGCAAACGGATGTGCTGCACGATGTCAGCTTCAGCATCAACGCGGGTGAACTGATGGCGATTGTCGGCAGCTCTGGCTCCGGCAAAAGTACGTTGCTGCACCTGCTGGGCGGCCTGGACACGCCGACTTCCGGCGACGTGGTGTTCAACGGCCAGGCGATGAGCAAACTCTCCTCGGCGGCGAAGGCGGAGCTGCGTAACCGCGAGCTGGGCTTTATCTACCAGTTCCACCACCTGCTGCCGGACTTCACCGCGCTGGAAAACGTGGCAATGCCGCTGCTTATCGGCAAGAAAAAGCCGGAAGAAGTGCAGAAGCGAGCGCTGGAGATGCTGGCCGCCGTTGGGCTGGATCACCGCAGCAGCCACCGCCCGTCGGAGCTGTCCGGCGGCGAACGTCAGCGCGTGGCGATTGCCCGTGCGCTGGTGAACAACCCGCGTCTGGTGCTGGCGGATGAGCCGACCGGTAACCTGGACGCGCGCAACGCCGACAGTATTTTCGAGCTGCTGGGCGAGCTGAACGTGCGCCAGGGCACCGCATTCCTGGTGGTAACCCACGATCTGCAGCTGGCGAAACGCATGTCTCGCCAGCTGGAAATGCGCGATGGCCGCTTAACCAGCGATCTGACCTTGATGGGAGCGCAGTAATGGCTTCCCCGCTTTCTCTATTGATTGGCCTGCGTTTCAGCCGCGGGCGACGCCGCAGCGGCATGGTGTCGCTGATCTCGGTGATTTCCACGCTCGGCATCGCGCTGGGCGTGGCGGTGCTGATCGTCGGCCTGAGTGCGATGAACGGCTTCGAGCGCGAACTGAAAAACCGCATTCTTGCCGTGGTGCCCCACGGTGACATTGAGCCGGTGAACCAGCCCTTTACCAACTGGCAGCGGGCGCTACCCGAGGTGGAAGGCGTCAAAGGCATCGTGGCCGCCGCGCCGTATATTCGTTTTACCGGGCTGGTGGAGAGCGGGGCGAATCTGCGCGCAGTTGAAGTGAAGGGCGTTGATCCGGTGCAGGAAACGCAGCTGAGCGCTCTGCCACAATACGTCCAGAACAATGCCTGGGCGAACTTCAAGGCCGGGCAGCAGCAAATCATTATGGGCAAAGGCGTGGCGGACGCGCTGAAGGTGAAGCAGGGCGACTGGGTGTCGATCATGATCCCCAACAACGACGGCGGCACCAAGCTGATGCAGCCCAAGCGTGTCCGACTGCAAATCGCCGGTATTCTGTCCCTTAGCGGCCAACTGGATCACAGCCTGGCGATGGTGCCACTGCAGGATGCTCAGGGCTACCTGGATATGGGCGATAGCGTCACCGGGATAGCCATCAAGGTGAATGACGTGTTTAACGCCCGGCAGCTGGTGCGTGACGCCGGGCTGGCAACCAATTCCTACGTGCGTATCAGCAGCTGGATTGATACCTACGGCTATATGTACCGCGACATCCAGATGATCCGCGCCATCATGTATCTGGCGATGGTGCTGGTGATAGGTGTGGCCTGCTTTAACATCGTTTCCACGCTGGTGATGGCGGTGAAAGACAAAAGCAGCGACATCGCGGTGCTGCGCACGCTGGGCGCCAAAGACGGCCTGATCCGCGCTATTTTTGTCTGGTACGGGCTGCTGGCCGGGCTGCTTGGCAGCGTCAGCGGCGTGGTGGTGGGCGTGCTGGCTTCGTGGCAGCTGACCAATATTATCGGCGTGATTGAAAAACTCATCGGGCACCATTTCCTGTCCGGTGATATTTATTTCATTGATTTCTTACCTTCTGAGCTGCACTGGCTGGACGTGGTTTACGTTCTGGTGACGGCGCTGGTCCTTAGCCTTCTGGCTAGCTGGTACCCGGCCCGGCGCGCAAGCAATATCGATCCGGCAAGGGTGCTAAGCGGACAATAAATTCAATTAACTATAATTTGCCCTACATCATTCGAGCTGTGACCCGGCAGAATCCAGGCGCAGCTTGAAGCACAGCGGGCATTGGGAGCAGCGATGTATTACGGATTTGATATCGGCGGCACTAAGATTGCACTCGGCGTTTACGACCAGCAGCGGCGTTTACTTTGGGAAGCCCGGGTTGCTACTCCTCATGACAGTTACGAAAATTTCCTCGACGCGGTGGTCGGGCTGGTGGCGCAGGCCGACGAGAAGTTTAACTGCCGCGGCTCGGTCGGCATTGGCATTCCGGGCATGCCGGAAACCGACGACGGCACGCTGTATGCCGCTAACGTTCCGGCTGCCAGCGGCAAACCGCTTCGCGCCGATCTCAGTGCCATGCTTGAGCGCGACGTGCGCATCGACAACGACGCCAACTGCTTCGCGCTTTCCGAAGCCTGGGACGACGAGTTCCTCAACTACCCGGTGGTGATGGGGCTGATCCTCGGCACCGGCGTCGGCGGCGGCATCATCATTAACGGCAAATCTATCACCGGCCGCAGCTACATCACCGGCGAATTTGGCCATACCCGCCTGCCGGTAGACGCGCTGGAAATCCTCGGGCGCGATATTCCGTTTACCCGCTGCGGGTGCGGGAAAAACGGCTGCATCGAAAACTACCTCTCCGGGCGCGGCTTTGCCTGGCTGTGGCAGCACTTCTACCAGGAGCCGCTGGACGCGAAAGAGATCATCTCCCGCTACCGCCAGGGCGACGAACAGGCCATCGAGCACGTGGACCGTTTCCTGGAGCTGCTGGCCGCCTGCCTCGGCAATTTATTGACCTCAATTGACCCGCATCTGGTGGTGATTGGCGGAGGATTGTCTAACTTTAGCGATATCTACGCTCAACTGCCGGAACGCCTGCCGAAGTACCTGCTGCCGGTTGCCGCAGTGCCGCGTATTGAACAGGCTCGCCACGGTGACGCAGGCGGTATGCGTGGTGCGGCATTCCTCCACTACACGGAGTAAGTCATGCTTTCTCGTCGTCAGCACCGGCTGAGCCGGTTTCGGAAGAACAAACGCCTGCTGCGCCAACGTTTGCGTCAGCGCATCTTTTTCAGAGACAGGACAGGGCCGGAAGCGATGGACAGACCAAGAGTTGTTGTACTGACCGGGGCGGGGATCTCCGCCGAATCAGGTATTCGTACCTTCCGGGCTGCCGACGGGCTGTGGGAAGAGCACCGCGTCGAAGACGTGGCGACGCCGGAAGGCTTCGCCCGCGACCCGGCGCTGGTGCAGCGGTTCTATAACGACCGCCGCCGCCAGCTTCAGCAGCCGGAAATCCAGCCCAACGCCGCGCACCTGGCGCTGGCGAAGCTGGAAGAGGCGCTGGGCGACCATTTTGTGCTGGTCACCCAGAATATCGACAACCTCCACGAGCGGGCGGGCAGTAAAAACGTCATCCATATGCACGGCGAACTGCTCAAGGTTCGCTGCGCCAGCAGCGGCCAGGTGCTGGACTGGAAGGACGACATTACCCCGGAAGACCGCTGCCACTGCTGCCAGATTTCCTCGGCACTGCGTCCGCACGTCGTCTGGTTCGGCGAAATGCCGCTGGGCATGGACGAGATTTACCAGGCGATCGCCACCGCAGACTACTTCATTGCCATTGGGACTTCCGGGCACGTTTACCCGGCGGCGGGCTTTGTGCACGAGGCGCGTTTGCAGGGGGCGCATACCGTGGAGCTGAATCTGGAGCCAAGCCAGGTCGGCAGCGAGTTTGAAGAGAAGCATTACGGGCTGGCGAGCCAGGTGGTGCCGGAGTTTGTGGATAAACTTTTGAAGGGATTGTAGTTCTTCTGAGCCCCTCACCCTAACCCTCTCCCCAAAGGGGAGAGGGAATTGGATCGAGAATAAGTCAGTTGTTTTCCCCCTCTCCCTTCCAGGGAGAGGGTCGGGGTGAGGGTTGGCGAAGTTAGACCTACCGCCCCGCCTTCAACCGCTGATAATAAGACTCATACAGCGCGCTCGCGTCACCCACATCATTCTGCCACTCGCCAGCCTTAATCACTTCCGCATCCGGGTACAGCGACTTATCTTCCGCCACATTCTTCGGCAGCAGCTTGCGGGCTTCGAGGTTTGGCGTCGGGTAACCGATGGTTTCCGCCACCTGCTTAGCGACGTCCGGGCGCAGCAGGAAGTTGATCAGCTTCAGCGCACCGTCGACGTTCTTCGCGTTGGCTGGAATCGACAGGTTATCCATCCAGAAAATCCCGCCTTCCTTCGGCCAGACGATCTCCAGTGGCGTCCCGGCCTGGCGAGCCACGTAGGCCGAGCCGTTCCACACCATGCCGAGGTTCACTTCGCCTTCCATATACGGGTTGGCCGGGTTGTCGGAGTTAAACGCCGCCACGTTGGGCATCAGCTTTTGCAGCTCGTGGTACGCGGCCTCAATCTCTTTCGGATCGGTCGTGTTGCCAGACAAGCCAAGCTTGCGCAGCGCCATCTGGAACACCTCGCGCGCGTCGTCGGTCAGCAGCAGGCTCTGCTTATACTCCGGCTTCCACAGGTCGGCCCAGCTGGTGACGCTCTTCGGATCGATAGCGTCGCTGTTCACGCCAATTGCCGTAGCGCCCCAGATATACGGGATGGAATAGTCGTTATTCGGGTCGAACGGCTTGTTCAGCATATCCGGGTCGAGATTTTTAAAGTTGCTGAGCTGGCTCTTGTCGATCTTCTGGATCATCCCTTCTTTGCGCATCTTCGCCACAAAGTAGGTGGATGGCACCACTAAATCGTACGCGCCGTCTTTGTAGGTCTTGAGCTTGGCGTACATGGTTTCGTTCGACTCGTAGGTCGAATAAATCACCTTGATGCCGGTCTCTTTGGTGAACTGCTCCAGCAGGCCTGGCGGCACGTACTCGGTCCAGTTGTAGAAATAAAGCGTCTTGCTGTCGTCGGCATGTGCGGCGCCGAAGCTGAGCGCCAGAGCGCCCACAGCAAGCAGGTGGCGTGGCCATTTTTTCATTTTAACGTCCCCTGAGGTTGAGTTTTATCGCGAAGAATCAGCTGGCTGGCGATCACCAGCAGCAGTGAAAGTAACAGCAGAATAGTGGCCAGGGCGTTGACTTCTGGCGAGACGCCGACCTTGACAATCGAGTAAATTTTTAGCGGCAGGATCTCGTAGCTCGGCCCGGTCACGAACGAAGATACCACCACATCGTCCATCGACAGGGTAAAGCTCAGCAGCCAGCCAGCGGCCACGGCAGGCATCGCCAGCGGCAGAATAATCTTGCGCAGAATGGTCAGCTCGCTCGCGCCCAGGTCACGCGCCGCTTCCAGCATCTTTACGTCGAACCCTTTCAGGCGCGAGTAAACGGTGACCACCACAAACGGCAGGCAGAAGGTGATGTGGGAAAACAGCAGCGACCAGAAGCCAAGCGATACTCCCAGCAGCATAAACAGCACCAGCAGCGAGATAGCCATCACGATGTCCGGGGACATCATCACCACAAACAGCATCCCGCTGACGAACGGCTTGCCGCGAAAGCGATAGCGGTACAGCGCCACGGCGGTAAGCGAGCCGATAAGCGTGGCGGCGCTGGCGGAAAACACCGCCATCGTCAGCGAATGCTTTGCGGCCTGCAGCAGGCTGTCGTTATTCATCAGCAGGTTGTACCAGTTGGTGGTAAAGCCCTGCCAGTTAATGCCGAAGCGCGAGCTGTTAAACGAATTGACGATCAGGATGATGATCGGGATATACAAAAAAGCGTAAATGGCGGACATAAAGCCGCCGCGAAGCAGGCGTCCGATCATTCCAGTTCCACCTTCTTGTTAAGCAGGCGCGCCGCGCGCCAGTACACCAGCAGCATCAGGCCCATCACCAGCGTCAGCGTAATGCTCGTCGCTGCACCGAACGGCCAGTCGCGAATGTTGAGGAACTGGCTCTTAATCACATTGCCGATCAGCAGGTTTTTCGCACCGCCCATCAAATCCGACACGTAGAACAGCCCCATCGCCGGCAGCATCACCAGCAGGCAACCGGCGACAATCCCAGGCATGGTCAGCGGCAGAATAATGCGCACAAAAGTTTGTAGCTTGCTGGCGCCGAGATCCCGCGCCGCCTCAAGCAGCGGCTTGTCCAGCTTCTCAATGCTGGAGTAAAGCGGCATCACCATAAACGGCAGCAGGATATACACCAGGCCGATAATCACCGCGCTCGGGGTGAACATGATGCGGATCGGCGTGTCGATAAGCCCCAGCCACAGCAGGAACTCGTTGAGGTAGCCTTTGGTGCTGAGGAAAATCTTCAGCCCGTAAATGCGGATCAGCGAGTTGGTCCAGAACGGCACAATCAGCAGGAACAGCAGCAGCGGGCGCACCTTTTCCGGCAGCCGCGCCAGAAACCAGGCGAAAGGGTAGCCGAGCACCAGGCAGGCCAGCGTGGCTATCGCCGCCATGTTCAGCGAGTGCAGCAGTACCTGGGCGTACAGCGGGTCGGCCAGCCGGGTGTAGTTATCCAGCGTAAACACCAGGCTCACGAAGTTGTCGTTATCGCGAGTCAGGAAGCTGGTGACGATGATCATCAGGTTGGGCAGGAAGACAAACAGCAGCAGCCAGCCCACCACGGTGGCAATCACCACATTCTGGAATTTACGCGAGCTCTTCATCTGCCAGCACAACCTCCCAGCTTTCTACCCAGGTCACCGCCATTTTTTGATCAAGCGAATGGTCAAAGTCCGGGTCGTCTTCGTTAAAGAACTCGCTGACCATCACCATCTTGCCGTTTTCCAGCTCGACGGTGGACTCCAGCGTCATGCCTTTGTAGTTGCGCTCGCGCACGTAGCCAATCAGCCCGTCCACTTCGCGGGCGTCGTTGATCTCTTCCACGCGCAAATCTTCCGGGCGCAGCAGCACCTTCAGGCTTTGCCCGACGGTCACCGGCTGGTTCACGAAGATGTGGCATTCGCGGCCTTCCACGTTCGCCCGCACGCGCTGCTCGTCGATGCGCTCGAGCACTGTTGCATCGAAGATGTTGATCTCGCCAATGAAGCTCGCCACAAACAGGTTCTTTGGCTCTTCGTAAATTTCTCGCGGCGTGCCGTCCTGCTCAATCTTGCCGTCGCGCATCACCACGATACGGTCGGACATGGTGAGGGCTTCTTCCTGATCGTGCGTGACGAACACAAACGTAATACCGAGCTTGCGCTGCAGGGCTTTCAGCTCGTTCTGCATTTGCTTGCGCAGCTTGTAGTCCAGCGCCGACAGCGACTCATCGAGCAGCAGCAACCGAGGCTTGTTCACCACCGCGCGGGCAATTGCCACACGCTGCTGCTGGCCACCGGAAAGCTGGTTCGGCTTGCGCTGGGCGAACTCTTCCAGCTGCACCATTTTCAGCGCTTCAGTCACGCGCGGGGTGATTTCCGCCGCCGGTGTTTTCTGCATCCGCAGGCCAAAGGCGACGTTTTCAAACACCGTCATGTGCGGAAACAGGGCATAGCTCTGGAAAACGGTATTCACGTGGCGGTGCTCGGCAGGCACGTGGGTGATGTCCTGATTATCGAGCGTGATTTGCCCGGCATCGACGGTTTCTAACCCGGCAATAAGGCGCAGTACGGTGGTTTTGCCGCAGCCGGAAGGGCCGAGCAACGTCAGGAATTCACCATGATTGATGGTGAGGGAGAAGTCAGAAATTACGGATTTACCATCAAAGCGCTTGGCGACTCCCGCCAGGTTGACCAGCATGGAGTGCGAACGAGGCTGTTTTTTCAATTTTTTACGCTGTCCCATAAATGACGTATCCGGAGCGAAGGATACGGGGTTTGTGATTAACCACCTTGGGTTTTGGCACGTTGAGTAAGGGCTGGCATTCTACGGCAAAGCGGCGGGATCGCCAATCCCGATGGCCACAAAGCCTGGCCGTTATCGTCTACGGTTAAAGGTACGTTTTACCCTGACTTTGTTACGTTCTGCGAAAACTATTTTTTTCCGTAACCGACTAAAAGTGACCTGACGCAATATTTGCCCGATGCGGCTTATTGATAATTGATGTCACTAAAAACGAGGGTGGCTAAATGGATAAATTACTTGAGCGCTTTTTGCAGTATGTCTCTCTGGATACACAATCCAAGCCCGGCGTTAAGCAGGTGCCGAGCACCGAAGGGCAATGGAAGCTCCTGCGCCTGTTAAAAGAGCAGTTGGAGCAGTTGGGGCTGGTGGACGTCACGCTCAGCGACCACGGCACGGTGATGGGCACGCTGCCGTCGAACGTCGGGCACGCTGTCCCGGCGATTGGTTTTATCTCCCACGTTGACACCGCGCCGGACTTCACCGGCAAAAACGTGAACCCGCAGATCGTCGAGAACTACCGCGGCGGCGACATCGCGCTCGGCATTGGCGATGAGATCCTTTCCCCGGTGATGTTCCCGGTGCTGCACCAGCTGATGGGCCAGACGCTGATCACCACCGACGGCAAAACCCTGCTGGGCGCGGACGACAAAGCGGGCGTGGCGGAAATCATGACCGCGCTGGCGGTATTAAAAGGCAAAAACGTGCCGCACGGCGACATCCGCGTGGCCTTCACCCCGGACGAGGAAGTCGGGAAGGGCGCGCACTTCTTCGACGTCGACGCCTTTAACGCCGAATGGGCTTATACAGTGGACGGCGGCGGCGTGGGGGAGCTGGAAAGCGAGAACTTTAACGCCGCGTCCGTGACCATCAAAATCGTCGGCAACAACGTGCACCCCGGCACCGCCAAAGGCGTGATGGTGAACGCCCTGTCGCTGGCGGCGCGCATCCACGCCGAAGTCCCGGCGGACGAAAGTCCGGAATGCACTGAAGGCTACGAAGGCTTCTACCATCTGAACACCATGAAAGGCTCCGTCGACCGCGCCGAGATGCATTACATCATCCGCGACTTCGACCGCGAGCAGTTTGAAGCCCGCAAGCGCCGGATGATGGAGATCGCCAAGAAAGTCGGCAAAGGCCTGCACCCGGACTGCTATATCGAGCTGGTCATCGAAGACAGCTATTACAACATGCGCGAGAAGGTGGCCGAGCATCCTTATATTGTCGAGGTGGCCCAGCAGGCGATGCGCGACTGCGACATCGAACCCATCATGAAGCCGATCCGCGGCGGCACCGACGGCGCCCAGCTTTCCTTTAAAGGTTTACCATGCCCGAACCTGTTCACCGGCGGCTATAACTACCACGGCAAGCACGAGTTCGTGACCCTGGAAGGGATGGAGAAAGCCGTGGCGGTGATTGTGCGGATTGCTGAGCTGACGGCGAAGGCGGGATGAGCCAGTAAAAAAAAAACACTAATTTTGGTAGGGGCTTTTGGCCCCTTTTTTATTAGTGTGGAGAAACATGGTTTTATATAAAGGACTTATGATGATTGATAGATTAGAGTTTACCAAAAATATTCAATTCTATAATTTGAATATACCAGAGGGAAATTTAAATAGAATAATTACAGATGTTGAAATAAATAACATTCTGAATGCTTCAGATGAAAATATCGAACCTGATGGTAATTATTTATTAAATGAGTTTAGAGTCGATAGAAGATTAATAGAAAACGATGTTCCGTATAAATATTCATTGAGAGTCTTTCCAACACTAAAGCCAGTGTATTTTATTGGAGATATAGAAGATGGAGATAACTATCAGGATAAGATTTATGCTTTTATATTAATTTTTGAGTTTGATAAGAGTCTGGCAATAATAAAAAAAGCTGTGCTAATATTTCTGACAATATTGAAAGGAATTTTAATTTAGTCTCAAGTAATTTATTAGCGGAAACCTTCAATGACTCTGATGTTTTGTTTCAAAAAATATCAACAAGAACAATAACGAATTCAGACAAGGCAATCAGAAATAGATCTGCAGAATCAGCAGATCTTAACGGCTCTTTCTCTACTCATGCTGCTGGCAGGTCAATACCTTACTACTTAAAACTTAGGCAAGGTGCAATAATTAAGACAATATCTGGTTCTGGACGATTAGTTGAGGCTTCACAAGGAGTTAATTTCGATGAGATTGCAACATGGTCATATAATCAACTTTGCCTGATAAGGCAAGGTGGGGGAGTTAAAGATTTTCTTGATTATTTCGCAAAACAAAAGGAGTTAAGTGAGGTTTTAAGTTGTACGGTGCCAAATGCCTTCTTGATTGAAAGTACCTCATTATATGAGAAATTACAATCGGAAGATGCTAAATTAAAATATAAACTGCCAGATGGAACTGAGGGGATTTTAAATGGAAAACAAGTGAATAGGTTACTTCGTAAACTAGAGAGAGTTTATGAAATTAAACCTGATTTAACTATTTCAGCTCCATTAGGTAAGGCTAAAATTAGAATAAATAACAAAACACTAACGATTGACTCTACTATTCTTAAAAAAATAAAAGTTTCATACAATGCTAAAGATATAACGTTGCAAAGTTTCATATTTAAAAATGGTTTGTATAGTATTACATTTGCTGATCCTCGCTATATGTACTTTATGGGGAATTGTTTCGAGAACTCTTCCGGAATATCGGAAATCAATAATATATTAGAGATGCTCGTCCCTAAAGCTAACATACAAAATGTCTCAAGTGAAAAAGGTATACTTTTGGGAGGGATGACCCAGTTCTCTAATGGTTCGATGTTTGATGTTGTGGAAAATATTCATAGTGGTGATGATTATATATTTTGTGATGATTTGGGGAATGAGTGGGCTGACCACATAACATTTAACAAATCAGAATCATGTATTTGTTTTATTCATTCTAAACATGGTGACAAAAGTACATCGGCAAGTAAACTTCATGATGTTGTTGGTCAAGGTATAAAAAATCTCGGATATATGTATTTCAATACTAGCGATTTTACTGATAAAATAAGAAGCAAACTTAGAAAGAATTATATTGGAGTGTATAATAAAAAATCAGTTTCGACAAAAATAAAAAAATAAGGAAAGGTGATCCTAAGAAGGTAAAAAATATCTTGACGATCTTTTTAAAGATGTAAAATTGCATAGAAAATGTATTCTTAGTTGTTCATTTTTATCCAAAAAAGAGATAGAGCGAGAGTTTTCTAATTTACGGAAGAAAAAACCGGTCAAGCCTCACATAATTCAATTGCTATGGATATTGTCTTCCTTTTCTCATGCTGTTAAAGAGGCAAATGTAGTTCCAATTATTTACTGTAATAGCTAATTTTTTTTGAGAGGGTTCTTTACCCTCTCAAAATTTTTCATATAAATTCTATCCCCTATGGGTGTAATAGGGATGTTTTAGATACGGGACTCATTTCAAAACTATTAAGTCTAATGACTTCTCAGACTACGTCAGAAAAACAAATGAACAATAAAATATATTCCAATCATGGCAACTTAGATACTTATTACAAAAGTGATGCCTCAAAGAAATATATGAGATTAAATCAGAGCTAGATCATTGGTGATTTTTCAGTTACTAAACCACCTCTAATAATATGATGGTTATTTTCGGAATCAAAATGATTTAATTTATTTTTTAATAAACACTAATTGTAAGTTACAAAAAAATCAACCAATGCAACCCAACCCCCCAATTATCACATTTCCGCGATCCTCCTCGAGTTTTTTAGGTTTCCAATAATTTTAAACCAAACCACTGTTGACTTATCCAGTATAAAAAACAGATTATATTGCCCATAAAGTAATCAAAGGTAACCAAAGAAAAGAATTCGCCCCCGAAAGGTGCGCCAACACCAGACGAGGGCTAACCACAACGTAACTGAAAAGGAGTCACATTATGGCTAACGCCGATAGTAACACATTCGCGTACACGGAAATGACGAAGGATCAAACGATTATTGCTATGGACATCGCAGCATTATTAAAAATGCCGCTAGGCGCAAAGGACGATTTATTTCATGTGCTGCATATTTGCAACTGCTGGATGGATGAATTAGTCGAAAGACATAGCCACGCTGAATATATTGCGCTGGTGGGGCGTTTGCAGGCGGGGTTTAACGTACTGAGAGTGGTCTTAACGCATCAGCTGCCGCCGCACCTCATTGAGCGGTTAACGGTGGAAGAGGGGCAAGAGGCGGCGCCCTGCACCGTGTCGGAGGCCGATTCAGATGTACTCTGCGAATATTGCTGCGCCGTAACCCAGGTGCTGTTAGGCCGGCAGCTTGGGCAGGCTCAACAGGTGCAGATGACGGATCTTCTCAGCCAACTGTTCAGCCTGCTGGAAGAGAATTTAACCGCGCCGCGCTTCGTGCGCACGAAGAAAGGGCTGGCGTGGATGAGCGGAGAACTGGTGCAGGGTCTGCACTAAATAAACGGCGTCCCGCCTTCGCTGTGACAAAGCACGGCGAAGGCGGGCAGGGCACCTGAGGCTCAGGCAAGTAGCCCGAAAACCCGCCTCAACCTAAGACGAAAACTCATCGTCATCGTCCAAAGCTTTCGCCCGCTGCTTCATAAAAACAACTTCCTGCGGGCTGGACAGATTCACCTCATTTTTGCGCAACAGCTTGAGGATATTGAACAGCAGTTCGCTTTTGCTGGAGCCGACCATCCGCGGGCTGGCGACGTAGCCGGTCACGCTCAGGATAATGCCTTCCGGCCCCAGTTGGCTGAAGCGCACATACGGCGCAGGCGTCGGCAGGATCACCTCATAATCCTGGTAGGCGCTGAGCAGCAAATCGCGCACCAGCTCCGGGTCAATATTGGTCGGGAAAGTCAGGGCGATGGTGACCACCCCTTGCGCGTTGCCCATTGTGGCGTTGCGTACGTTCTGGGAAATCAGCTGCGAATTGGGAACGATCATCGTCGAGCGATCGCTGAGTTGGATCTCCGTGGCGCGCACGTTGATTCGCCGCACGTCGCCCTCAATGCCGCCGATGCCGATCATATCGCCGACCTTGACCGGGCGTTCGGTCAGCAGGATCAGGCCGGAGATAAAGTTCTTCACAATCTCCTGCAGGCCAAAGCCGATCCCCACCGACAGGGCGCTGACAATCCAGGCCAGGTTGTTCCACTGAATACCCAGCGCGGCCAGGGTGATGAGGATCAGCAGCACGTAGCCGACGTTGGTAAACAGCGTAATCAGCGACGCGCGAATGCCGATATCGGTAATGGTTTTGGGCAGCAGCTCCTGGCTGAGCCAGCGCTGGGTCACACGCAGAATGTACAGGCCAATCACCAGGCAAAGCACGGCGTTCAGCAAGTTGCCGGGCACGATGTGCAGTTGCTTCAGCCCGTCGCCGCTTAAAATCGCCACCAGCTTGCTGATAAGCAAGCTCGGCGTGGTGGTGCCGAAGGTGCCGTTAAACAGCGCGATGATGGTCATGAGTATCAGCGCGCATTTGGTGAAGGCGGTAAACACCACGGCCAGCTGTTCAAGGTGCCGGTCTTTAAACCGCAGCGACTTTTTCATCGCCTGGCCGGTGGTGGTGTGTGGTGAAAACACAGCGGCGAAAAAGTCGGTGGCGAAGGTCACCAGATAAAAAAACGCCACCAGCACCATGCCGAACCAGATGACCTGGTAAGTCAGGTAGCGGGCGAACGCGATGTAGCCCACCAGCAGCGAAGCCAGAATCGCCAGAGAAGCGAGCATGACCAGCAGGCAGACTAAGGCGTCGAGTCGGGAGCGCTTCTCGGCGGGTTCGCCATTTCTTTCCAGCCGCCGGTGGGCGTGCTGAACGCGCAGCATCATGGCCAGCAGCACGCTGGCCATGACGGCAGAAATCAGCCCGTTGGCGCGGATCGTGGTGCCGAGGCTGGCGCCAATCGTATTATTAATCAGGTCGAGGCAGCCAATGAGCAGGCCCAGAATCGCCAGCAGCGGTGGGAAGTAACGCACGCTTTCTGCCACGCTGTCATCAAGCTGCACCAGCCGCCATGAAGGGCGGTTCAGGGACAGGAACGCGCGGCCAGCGCCATAAATCAATGAGCAGAACACGGCCAGTTGGACGAAGCCGTCGACAAAATCGCTCACCTGGGGAGAGAACGCCGCCACCCGTGAAAAGGCACTTTTCACAATCGAAAGCGCTAGCACAATGGTAAACATGGTCACTAACGTGCTGGCCAGCGTGTTGAAGCTGCGGCGCAGGCGTCCATCCGGCAACCAGGTGATGTTGATCCAGACCAGCAGGCGCTCAATCAGAAAGCAGCCGGAAAACGCAATCGCGGCCGCGGCCACGAACAGCCAGAAGGTGCCCCAGAACCACTCGGGTTCCCAGGCCGCCTGCCAGGTTTCCAGCAGCTGATTGCCAAAGGCATTGAAGCGCTGGATATCCACGGCCTGGGTGTCGGCTTCCTGGAGCCAGAAGGTGGCACTCAACATGCTCCCGCTATTCGACGCCAGCTGGGATTTAAAATAGGTGCGGCGGAGATCGTTAATCTGGATGCCCAGCGCGCGGATGTTGGTTTGCAGGCTTTGCGAGGTGCTGATGGCCTCATCAATCTGCTTTTTGTCGCTGTTCAGCGTGTTGCGCTGCCGGGACACGCTGGTGGTTTCATTCCCTGCGCCAGATTCCGGGGCAGGCCCCAGCACCTGTAGCTGAGCCTGCACTTTGTCGTGCATCGGCTGCAGCAGCGCGGCCAGGCTATCCACCTCCACCCCCAGCTTTTGCGTGGTGTCGAACAGCTTGATCAGCCGGCTGTCGGTGTTGGTCTGCGAAACCTGCTGCTTAATGTTGTCTATCTGCGTTTTGTATTGTTTCAGCTGCCCGGCAATTTCTTTCAGGCTGGGCTCCTGGTCTTCGGTCGGGGCCGCCAGGCTGCTTTGAGCCGTCAGAAACAGGCCGACAAATAACAGGCAGGAGAGGAAGAAAGTATGCAGAGATTTGCTCATGGGATTACGCTCAATGTCCCTATTAACGTTTCCCAAGTATGGGCAGGCGACGATCAGATTGCCATTTTTTATCATCGGCGGGCCAGAGGGGTTACTTATCCTGCTAGTCTGAAAGATCTGCTCGCCAGCTTCCGGTCATACTCTTGTCAGATTCGGCTGGTTTAATCGTCGCAACGGAAAAAAGGGACATAAAATGATGAAAAAACATGTGTTGTTGACGATGCTGCTGGCGGCAATGAGTGCTTCTGCCCTGGCAGAATCCACCTTAACGCTCTACACCAGCCAGCCCAATGAAGATGCGCAGACCACCGTCAGCGCCTTCGAAAAAGCGAACCCGGACATTGAAGTAAAATGGATCCGCGACGGCACCAGCAAGCTGACCGCCCGTTTACAGGCGGAAATGGCCGCCGGGGGCGCGGTACCGGACGTGCTGCTGATTGCCGACAGCGTGACCATGGAATCCCTTAAGCAGCAAAACCTGCTGGCGGCCTACAAATCGCCGGAAGCGGCTCGCTTCGATGCCCAGCTCTATGACAAAGATGGCTATTACTACGGCACCAAACTGATTACCACCGGCATTGCGTACCACAGCAAAGCCCCGGTCAAGCCCACTTCCTGGCTCGATTTGCTCAAACCCGAGCTGAAGAACATGACGACGCTGCCAAGTCCGCTTTACTCCGGTGCGGCGCAGATCCACCAGGCCGCGATCATGGGTGCGCCGACGCTGGGCTGGGATTACTACGAAAAACTGAAGGCCAACGGGGCGATGCCGCAGAGCGGCAACGGCGCGGTGATGAACGCCATTGCCTCCGGCAGCAAAGCCTACGGCGTGCTGGTCGATTACATGGCGATCCGTGAGAAAGCCAAAGGTGCGCCGATTGAGTTTGCCTTCCCGACCGAGGGCGTGAGCATTGTCACCGAGCCGGTGGCGATGATGAAGGGTGCTAAAAATCCCGACGCGGCAAAAGCGTTTATCGACTTCGTGCTCTCCAAAGCGGGGCAGGAGCTGGTGCTGAAACAGGGCTACCTGCCTGCCGATGCCAGCCTGCCGGTACCGCAGGGCTTCCCGCCGCGCGACAGCATCAAAATCATGCCGTTTGATGCCGCCAAAGCGCTGGCGGACACCGACGCGAACAAAAAGCGGTTTGCCGACCTGTTCGGTAGCCGCTGATTGATGATCAGCCCGGCATTGTCCCGCCCCGACGACGGCAGCCTGATGAAAGGGTTGCTGCGCCTGCTCATCGTCGTCATTGCGTTATTAAGCCTGCTTCCCAGCCTGCAGTTGCTGATCTCTGCGTTGGTGGACTGGCGGCTGGGCGGCCAAAGCAGCCTGGGCCGTGTGCTTAGCAACCCAAACACCTGGGTCGCACTATGGAACAGTGTGTATACCAGCGGCCTGGGGGCGCTGCTTTCCCTCCTGCTGGGCAGCCTGTTTGCCTTTTGTCTCGGCCTGATGAACATCCGGGGCCGCCAGGCCTGGGCGTTTCTCTTCATGCTGCCGATGATGATCCCGCCGCAGGTCACGGCCCTGAGCTGGCTGCAGCTGTTCGGCCCCGGCAGCGTGCTGCTCAACAGTCTCGGCCTGGCGCCGGTGTTTGGTAGCCCCAATCCGCTTTATTCGGCAGAGGGGATCGCCTTCCTGCTCGGCATCCAGCACGCGCCGCTGGTGTTCCTGACCCTTCGCACGCAGTTGCAGAGTCTGCCGCAGGAGCAGATTGAGGCGGCGAGGCTGAACGGCGCTTCACTGGGGCGCGTTTTCATCGATATTATTCTGCCGCTGTGCCGACCCGCGCTGTGGGCCGGGGTGGCGCTGGCCTTTGTTTCCGCTCTCGGCAACTTCGGCATCCCGGCGATGCTTGGCATCCCCATCTCCTATTTCGTGTTGCCCGTTTACATCTACCAGACGCTTTCCAGCTTTGGCCCGTCGATGCTGAACGAGGTGGCCTCGCTCTCGGTGCTGATGGGCGTGCTGGCCGTCGCCATTGTCACGCTACAGGGCATCATGCAGCGGCGTTACGCTTTGCCGTTGATCGGCATGGCCGGGCGGGTGGCAAGTATCGCAGCCGGGAAAGGGCGGCTGGCGGTGGAGATCCTGCTCGCGCTCGTGCTGGGCGGGATGCTGGTGGCTCCGCTGCTGGCGCTGATCGCCACCTCGCTGGTGCCAACCCTGGGCGTACCGCTCAACGGCGACACGCTGACGTTTGCCGCGTGGACTGGCATTTTTGATGAGCAAAGCGCCACCTGGCGGGCGCTGACCAACAGCCTGGTGCTCTCCGTCAGTGCCGCCGCGCTGCTGATGGCGCTGAGCCTGCCGCTGGCCTGGCTGCTGGTGCGTCGCCCCAGTCGGCCTTTGCGCTGGCTGCACAGCCTGATAGACATTCCCTACACGTTGCCCGGTGTGGTGCTGGCCATCGCCTGCATTCTGCTGTTTGCACGCCCGCTTCCGCTGCTGAACGTCAGTCTGAGCGGCACGCTGACGATTATCTTCTTCGCCTACCTGGCCCGTTTTCTTACCGTCTGCCTGAAGCCGGTTCACACCAGCATGCTGCAGCTGGATCCGGCGATGGAGGAGGCCGCGAGCCTGGCGGGTGCGGACGCCTCCCAGCGATTACGCCATATCGTGCTGCCGCTGCTGGCTCCGGCGGCTTTTGCCGGTGCGCTGCTGGTGTTTCTCACGGCGGTGAACGAGCTGACTGTCTCCGCGTTGCTGTGGAGCGCCGGGAAAGAAACCCTCGGTGTGGTGGTGTTTAACCTCGACGAAAGCGGCGACAAGGTAATGGCCTCGGCGATTTCCGTGCTGGTGGTGGGGCTGGTTGCTGTGGTGATGCTGTTGCTCGGCGCGCTGGGTCGTTATTTACCGAAAGGAGTGATTCCATGGCAGAGCTAAGGCTGGACAAGCTCAGCAAATTCTTTGGCGAACAGGCCGTGGTGAAGGATCTCAGCTTGACGATCCCGTCCGGGGCGTTTACCGCCCTGCTGGGCCCGAGCGGCTGTGGCAAAACCACCACGCTGCGGATTGTGGCCGGGCTGGAGTCGCTGAGCGGTGGTCGCCTGTGGCTGGGTGATAAGCTGCTGGCCGACAGCGGCACACACGTTCCGCCGGAACAGCGCGACATGGGCATGGTGTTTCAGTCCTACGCCCTGTGGCCGCACATGACCGTGGGGGAAAACGTCGGCTACCCGCTGAAGCTGCGCCAGATAAATGGCGCTGCGCGGCATAAACGGGTGATGGAGGCGCTGGAAGTTGTAGAGCTTGGGGCCTATTTCGGGCGCTCACCTCAGGAACTCAGCGGCGGGCAACGGCAGCGGGTGGCGCTGGCACGCTGCCTGGTCTCGGAGCCGCGCGTGGTTTTGCTTGATGAGCCGCTGGCGAACCTCGACCGCCATCTTCGCGCCACCATGGAGCAGACTTTTCGTGAGTTTCACCGCCGCACGGGGGCGACGTTTGTCTACGTCACGCACGACCAGGCGGAGGCGATGGCGCTCGCCAGCCATATCGCGGTGATGCACCAGGGCGAGCTGATGCAGTGGGGGACGCCGCAGCAGCTTTATCAGCAGCCGCAGAATAGCTGGGTAGCCGGGTTTATCGGCCAGGGCAGCGTACTTTCCCTCGCCGTATCGCCGGGCTTGCAAAGTCTGGATCTCGCAGCATTGCACGGTGGCCTGGATCAACCGGGGCGCGATAAAACCGTGCCGGTTCTGGTTCGCCCGGAGCATGTACAGATTGCAGGTAGCGGGCCGGTCGCCAGCGTCGAAAGCTGTATTTATCAGGGAGAACGCTATCTGCTGGAGCTACGTTTACAGGACGGGCAGGCGTTGAGCGCATTTCATTCTGCGCCACTGGCGGTTCGGCAGAGCGTGAATGTGCAGCTATTACAGGGCTGGCGGCTGGATGCGGCGTGAGAAACACACTGTAGGCAGGAATATCCCGCCTTCACCGCGATAAAACGGCGAAGGCGGGGCAGGGCTTTAGTCTTCGAAGAACCAGTAGCCGCTGTTCACCAGCGCGGCTAATGTGGCGAGGAAAGAAGGATCTTCCAGCGCATCGCCAAACTTCTCAGCGTCCAGCTTGATGTGGCTGGCCAGCGCTTCCACCGCCGGGCGGTGCGGGCTGTCGAGCTTCTCGCCGTTCACGTACACCTCTCCGGCCACGCGCAGTACGCGCAGTCCGCCCAGGCGCACCAGCTTGTCGCCCTGCTGCAGCGCGTCGTAGATCTCATCCGGCTGATAAGGCGGCTCTGGCGGTGCAACGTCCAGTTCGTGGCGGGACTGTGTAATAAACTCGCCAAACCAGCTGTGGAAGGTTTCCGGCTGGTTAACGATGTCCAGCATCATCTCGCGCAGCTTGTCGATTTCCTGCGGCAGAATATCCGCCGGGTGCTGGCGCTCAGGCACCTCCGGGTCGGTATAGCGTAACCCGCCCAGTTCGCGCTGCAGCACGTAATCGGCAAAGCCGCTGATCAGCTCGCGGCCACTTGGGGCACGGAAGCCGACGGAATAGTTCAGCGCGTTTTCCAGCGAGTAGCCTTCGTGCGGGAAGCCTGGCGGAATATACAGAATGTCGCCCGGCTCCATCTCTTCGTCGATGATGGCGTCGAATGGCTCAACCTGGAGCAGGTCCGGGTGCGGACAGTGCTGTTTCATGGCGACTTTTTCGCCCACGCGCCAGCGGCGGCGGCCCACGCCCTGAATAATAAACACGTCATACTGGTCCAGGTGCGGGCCAACGCCGCCGCCTGGCACAGAAAAGGAGATCATCAGGTCGTCAATGCGCCAGTCGGGCAGGGCGCGGAAGGGGCGCATCAGGGCGCTGGAAGGTTCATGCCAGTTGTTCACGGCCTGCACCAGCAGCGACCAGTTGTTTTCGCCGAGGTGATCGTAGCTCTGGAACGGGCCGTGGCTGACCTGCCATTTGCCTCCCTGGTGGCTCACGAGGCGGCTGTCTACCTCGCTTTCCATGGCCAGGCCGGCCAGCTCATCCGGCGAAATAGGGTCGATGAAGTTTTTAAAGCCGCGCTTCAGTACCACAGGGCGTTTTTGCCAGTAGCGTTCGATAAAGTCGGGCCAGTTTAAATCCAGGTGATAATCCATATTATTGTCTTCCTGCAGATGGAGGAGCCTGACACGGATTATAACGGATGGCGAGCCGGGTTACGGGACTATTTCACCCCTCATTCTGTTCCGGCTGCTGGCGGGCAAAAATCACCTCCATGCGCGCGCCGCCCAGAATACTGGCACTGGTTTGGATCTCGCCGTTGTACTGCTCGACAATTTCGCGGGCAACCGATAGCCCCACGCCCTGGCCCGGGCGCAGCGTATCGGCTCGCTGGCCACGATCGAAGACCATCGCTCGTTTGCTCTCCGGAATACCGGGGCCATCGTCTTCCACGATCAGGTGCAGCGCGTCGTCGGTCTGACGGGCGGTCACTTCCACAAACTCGAGGCAGTATTTACAGGCGTTATCCAGCAGGTTGCCCATTACTTCCATGAAGTCATTTTGCTCGCCGATAAAGGTGATTTCCGGCGAAACGTCCAGCGTGATGTTCACCCCTTTGCGCTGGTAAACCTTGTTCAGCGCTGAACAGAGGTTGTCCAGCAGAGGGGCAACGGAATGCAGCTCCCGGCTGAGCAGGGCGCTGTTGCCGCGCATGCTGGCGCGATGCAGGTAGTAGCCAATCTGCTGCGAGATGCGGCTGATCTGCTCCAGCATCACCGGTTCGGCCTGCTCGACGTTCATCTTGTCGGTGCGCAGCGACCGCAGGGTCGACTGCAGCACGGCGAGCGGGGTTTTCAGGCTGTGGGTTAAGTCCGTCAGCGTGGTGCGGTATTTGTCGTGCCGATCGCGCTCGGTGCGCAGCAACTGGTTAAGGTTACGGACCAGGCTTGTCAGCTCGCGGGTCGTTTCCGGGTTCAGGCTGTCGCGGTCGTGTTTTTCCAGCTCGCGCACTTCCTGCGCCAGTTCCTGAATCGGGCGCAGGCTCCACCAGGCGGCCAGCCACAACAGCGGCACCACCAGCAGCAGGTTGGCCAGCAGGACGTAAATAAACCAGCTCCACACCATGTACGAGCGCTTCAGCTCGATAGGAATGGTGTCCACCACGACCACGGTCAGCGCCGGCATGCGCGCCGTCGCCGGGTAGAGGTTGACCGCCACCGAGTGGGTCATCTCGTAGCCGTCGTCGCTCTCGTCATCGTGCATGTCTTTCAGCTGGGCGAGGCGGTCTTTGTCGTTGTCCAGCAGGGCGCTACTCGTCGCGTAGTCGGCCTCCAGCTCGTGGAAGCCGTTGCCGGTCAGCCACTCTTTCTGGATCTGCTGCACTACATCCGGGACGTTGCGCTGCATCCACAGCAGTTTGCCGTGCTCGTCGTAAATCAGTGCCATGGTCGGGCTTTGGATGCTGATGTTGTCGGGCAAGTCCACCTGCAGCTTGCCGTCCTTCCAGCTGGAGAGCGTATAAAACAGGTTACTTTCCCCGCGCAGCAGGCGGAAGGTGGTTTTATCGAAGCTGACGCTGTAGCCAACCAGCGCCACCAGGCCGTAAGCCAGGGAAAGCACCATCACAACCGCGGCGGTAGCCAGTAAGAAACGAACCCGCAGCGAAAGCGGCAGGATATGGCGAAAAATATTCAGCATTTAGTGGAGATCGAACCTGTAGCCCTGCCCGCGCACGGTGGTGATCACTTCCTGCGGGTATTCAGCCTGAATTTTTTTACGTAAACGGCCCATCAGCACGTCAATAGTGTGGCTTTCGCGCAGTTCGGCGTCCGGGTAGAGCTGCAGCATCAGCGAATCTTTGCTCACCACCTTCCCGGCGTTGCGGATGATGGTTTCCATGATGGTGTATTCAAACGCGGTGAGCTTGATCAGGTTGTCGTTGATCGACAGCTCGCGGCGGGACAAATCGACCTGGAACGGCGGCAGGGAAATTACCTGCGAAGCCAGGCCGCTGTTACGGCGCATCAGCGCCTGCATACGGGCGACCACTTCTTCCAGATGGAAAGGTTTGGTGACGTAGTCATCGGCCCCGGCGCCCAGAACTT
Organism: Cedecea sp. NFIX57; assembly: GCF_900177785.1. Classification (NCBI taxonomy): domain Bacteria; kingdom Pseudomonadati; phylum Pseudomonadota; class Gammaproteobacteria; order Enterobacterales; family Enterobacteriaceae; genus Cedecea; species Cedecea sp. NFIX57. The sequence goes on from NZ_FXAS01000015.1 coordinate 132,319, forward strand.
CAACTTTGTCCTGCCAGCCTTCACGGGCGGTTAATACCATGATGGGAATGGTTACGTCATGGCTGCGCCAGCGGCGGATCAGGCTCATGCCGTCTTCGTCCGGCAGGCCTAAGTCAACAATCGCGATGTCCGGGGTATGTTCATTCAGGAAATAGTCTGCCTCTTTGGCATCCTCGGCCGCATCCACCTGATGGCCTGCTTCACGCAGCTGTACCTTAAGGTGATGACGCAGCAGGGCATTATCTTCCACGACCAGTACGCGCATTGTATTTCCTCAATCCATTCATAGTATTGATAGTTTAGCGCTAATTATTAATGACAGGAAATAAACCTCGTATAAACAATGCCCTTATGGAGATTAACGCTGAGTCAACAAACCCATCTGGCTGGAGACCCTCACCCTAACCCTCTCCCAGAGGGAGAGGGGATAAAAAATGTGCTGTGCCACTTGTTTGCCCTTTGCCTCTTTTGATAGGGGGAGATGACGAAGGTGCTTTGTCACTTGTTTTCCCTTTGCCTCTTTGGAGGGAGGGGCCCACGAAGGTACTTTGTCACTTATTTTCCCCCTCGCCCCTCTGGGGAGAGGGCCGGGGTGAGGGGCAAATTGCAGGCAAAAAAAAGCCCTCCGAAGAGGGCCCTTTTCATTACTTCAGCTCGTCAACCATGGTGATGGCGCGGCCAATATAGTTGGCAGGCGTCATGGCTTTCAGGCGAGTTTTCTCTTCTTCCGGCAGCTCAAGGCTGTCGATGAACTGCTTCATGCCTTCGGCGTCAACGCGCTTGCCGCGGGTCAGCTCTTTCAGCTTCTCATACGGCTTTTCGATGCCGTAGCGGCGCATCACGGTCTGAATCGGCTCGGCCAGCACTTCCCAGTTGTGATCCAGCTCGTCCAGCAGGCGGTCGCGGTTCACTTCCAGCTTGCTCACGCCCTTCAGCGTGGACTGATAGGCGATCAGCGCGTAGCCCACGCCCACACCCAGGTTACGCAGCACGGTGGAGTCGGTCAGGTCACGCTGCCAGCGGGATACCGGCAGTTTGCTTGCCAGGTGCTGCAGCACCGCGTTGGACAGGCCGAGGTTGCCTTCGGAGTTTTCGAAGTCAATCGGGTTCACCTTGTGCGGCATGGTGGAGGAGCCAATTTCACCGGCGATAGTTTTCTGCTTGAAGTGGTTCAGGGCGATGTAGCCCCACACATCGCGGTCGAAGTCGATCAGGATGGTGTTGAAGCGCGCGATGCAGTCAAACAGTTCGGCGATGTAGTCGTGTGGTTCGATCTGGGTGGTGTACGGGTTCCACTGAATGCCCAGAGACGTCACGAACTCTTCGCTGAACTGGTGCCAGTCCACTTCCGGGTAAGCGGCGATGTGGGCGTTGTAGTTGCCGACCGCGCCGTTGATTTTACCGAGGATTTCAACGTTGCCGAGCTGGCGGAACTGGCGCTCCATACGGTAAGCGACGTTTGCCATCTCTTTCCCCATGGTGGACGGGGTTGCCGGCTGGCCGTGGGTACGGGACAGCAGCGGGATGTCACGGTACTGCACCGCCAGGTCTTTCACCGCATCGATGATTTTACGCCAGTAAGGCAGCACCACGTCTTTACGCGCGGTGTCAAGCATCAGCGCGTGGGACAGGTTGTTGATGTCTTCGGAAGTACAGGCGAAGTGAATAAATTCGGACACCGCGTGCAGGGCAGGGATCGCTTCCACTTTCTCTTTCAGGAAGTATTCCACCGCTTTCACGTCGTGGTTGGTGGTGCGCTCGATGGTTTTGATGCGCGCGGCGTCAGCCTCGCTAAATTCGGCGACGATTTTATCAAGGTAACCGTTTGCGTCCGCATCAAAAGCAGGAACTTCCTTGATCGCTGCGTGCGCGGCCAGCTTTTGCAGCCAACGTACTTCGACCTGTACGCGGAATTTCAGCAGACCGAATTCGCTGAAAATAGCGCGCAGAGCGCTGACTTTGTCGCCGTAGCGCCCGTCAACGGGGGAAACGGCGGTCAGTGAGGATAATTCCATAACAACTCCTGAGAGGTTAACAATGAGCAAGAATTTGTTTGGCCTGATCGGTCAGGCGACGACGAGAAAACATTAACTGCAGGCGGCCACCGCCAACCTGATGCCACAGCACGGCGGCACGGATCCCGGCCAGCAATGCGGCGCGTACTTTACTTTGCACCTGCGGGCTTTGCAGCACGGCAGGGGAACCGGTGACCTGAATACGTGGGCCAAGCGGGCTGATGACATCCACGTAGATCCCGGCCATGGCGCTAAGTAGCGTATCGGACTCGAGATCGAAGTGCTCCAGCTGGCGCTGCAGGCCGTTAATTTTGCTGCCGAGCGTATCCATCGCACCTTTGGCGGCGTGGAGTTTACGCTCCAGCACCATCAGGCTGAGCGTATAGCGCGTCAGCTCGGCGTTCATGCCCTGGCGACTGCTGGCGTTCAGCACGCCAAGCAGAGTTTCAAGCCCGAGCTTAAGGTTAGCTTCGCTGCCGCCAAAAACATCCAGGGTTGAGCCTGGGTTCTGGTCAATCACGCTGTTGAGCGAGACGTGAAGCGCGTCGCTGTCGTAATGACCCTGATGTGCCAACTGCTGAACCAGACGGGCTGACTGGCAAATGCCGGCCAGCGCGAGAGTAATGTCGTAGTAGTTTTTAGCCACCAGGCTGCGTCCTTGTGTGTAATTAACTGACGAGCGGCAAACGCTGCTCGATAATGCCGCCGCCGAGGCACACTTCGCCGAGGTAGAACACCGCGGACTGGCCTGGGGTGACGGCAGCCACCGGCTCTTCAAAACGCACTTCTATGCGCTCGTCGTCCAGCGGCGTGATCGTGCAGGGAATATCCGTCTGGCGGTAGCGGGTTTTCACCGTGCAGCTCAGCGGCGCGGTTAGCGGCTCGCGATCCACCCAGTGAAGCTGCTGGGCAACCAGCCCGACCGACATCAGACGTGGGTGATCGTGACCCTGCGCGACGATAAGAATATTGTTGGCGACGTCTTTATCAACCACGTACCATGGATCTTCAGATCCTTCTTTGGTGCCGCCGATGCCGAGGCCTTTACGCTGACCGAGGGTGTGATACATCAGCCCCTGGTGCTCGCCGACGGTTTCGCCGTCCACGGTAATAATTTTACCCGGCTGGGCTGGCAGGTAGCGGCCCAGGAAGTCGCGGAACTTGCGTTCGCCGATAAAACAGATACCGGTGGAATCTTTTTTCTTTGCGGTGACCAGATCCAGCTCTTCCGCAATGCGGCGCACTTCTGGTTTTTCCAGCTCGCCGACCGGGAACAGGCTTTGGGCAATTTGTTCGTGGCTCAGTGTATAGAGGAAGTAGCTCTGGTCTTTGTTACCGTCCAGGCCGCGCAGCAGCTGGCTTTTACCGTTCACGTCGGCACGACGCACGTAGTGGCCGGTAGCAATGAAATCGGCACCTAAATCTTCGGCGGCAAATTCCAGGAAGGCTTTAAATTTGATCTCTTTGTTGCAGAGGATATCCGGGTTTGGCGTGCGCCCGGCTTTGTACTCTTCGAGGAACAGTTCGAACACGTTGTCCCAGTACTCTGCGGCAAAGTTAACGGTGTGCAGTTCAATGCCCAGCTTGTCGCAAACGGCCTGCGCATCGGCTAAATCTTCCGCTGCGGTGCAGTACTCCTCGCCATCGTCTTCTTCCCAGTTCTTCATGAACAGGCCTTCCACCTTATAGCCCTGCTGCATCAGCAGGTAAGCGGAAACGGAGGAATCGACGCCGCCGGACATCCCGACGATCACTTTTTTCTGGCTGTTATCAGACATGGAGAGACTCACGACATTGAACTTCAAAGCGGCGTATTCTATCACGCAGGCCGCTACTTGACACCCTCTGTAAACGGCCAGTTAAAAGCCCCCAGCATCGACAGGGGATAACGCGGTTCCTGCTGATAACAGCGAATGCTTTCGGCGACCAGCGGCGAGCGCAGATTTGCCGCATTGATAATGGCTTCGGCATCGAGCCACAGGCAGCGGTCGATGTCGCTGTCGTGCGGCGTGGTCGGCAGTTTCTTATCCAGATCGATAGCAAACAAGAAGCGCAGGAAAGGTGTTTTGTCCGGGGCGATCCACTGGTGCATGCGGATAAAGCTTTGCGGCTCGGCGCGAATCCCCGTTTCTTCCCACAGCTCGCGCTTTGCGGCTTCAAGCAACGTTTCGTCGGCTTCGAGGTGCCCGGCGGGCTGGTTCCACAGTACTTTGCCGTGAATGGTTTCTTCGACGACTAAAAACTGACCTTCGGCCTGGACAACGCAGGCCACGGTAACGTGCGGCTTAAACATCGCTTCTCCTGGGTTAAAGCGGTTTGTCGATTTTGGCGTAAATGGCATCCAGCGCGCTGATGCGTTTGTTGTACTGCGTGGTCAGGCAGGTGACGTTAGACCCGCAGCTCTGGCGCTCTTTGAGCCAGGCCTGCTGCTGATCCTGCATGGCACCCTGGCCACCCATGGCAAACAGCCCTTTTAAGAACTGATATTTGGTGCCCATTTCGACGTCTTTATCATTCAGCGCCCGGTGGGCACAAATCGCTTTTTCATCTGGCGCATTGGCTTTGGCGCAGTCAAAACTTGCCGCGCCCGCGGTGGTGGAGCCGATAAGTAAGCTCAGCAGCAGTATCTTTTTCATTTCAGTTGCTCCGGGGAGACTTCGCGCCACTCGCCGTTGGCCAGACCTTCCAGCGTGTAATCGCCCATGGCGTAGCGGATAAGGCGCAGGGTAGGGTAGCCCACGTGCGCCGTCATGCGGCGAACCTGGCGGTTACGGCCTTCATAAAGCGTGATCTTCAGCCAGCTGGTGGGAATCGCCTTACGTTCACGAACTGGTGGGTTACGCGGCCACAGCCACTCTGGCTCGGCAACCAGCTCGGCGCCTGCAGGCAATGTGGGGCCGTCATTCAGCTCGACGCCGTTGCGCAGGGCGCTCAGCGCTTCCTCCGTTGGCTCGCCTTCAACCTGCACGTAATAGATTTTGCCGGTGCGTTTGCCCGGCTGAGTCAGTTTGGCCTGCAGCGCCCCGTCGTTGGTGAGCACCAGCAGCCCTTCGCTGTCTCGGTCGAGACGCCCCGCGGCATAGATACCTTGTAAAGGAATGTAATCCTTTAGCGTGCTGCGCCCTGCTTCGTCGGTGAACTGCGGCAGCACATCGTAGGGCTTATTGAAGATAACCAGCTTCTTTGGTCCGTCAGGCTTCTTGCGTCTGGCTGGAGGGCGAGAAGCTGAACGTACCGGACGGTGCCCCTCTGAATTTGGTTTTCTGGTGAAACTGCTTTTGTCATTCACGCGCTAAGTTCTCTGCCGTATTGATGGCCGGATAAGCCGGGATTTGCGTCTTATTGGAATTACTGCCCGGTCACGCGTGCATTGTGTGAACGACGCAGGTCAGTCATGATTTTATCTTTCAGGCTGCCTTTCTTGTAACAGTAGTAGGCGGGTTCACCAAAAGGCGGCATGATCTCTATCACGTCTCCAGCTTTGACACCTTCAGCAGCGCCAAAGAGGCCAATTTGATAAGTACCGTCAATTTTGCGGGGATCGTAGTCTTTCTCGTAAATAGCTAGTGCCGGTGCATCGCCTTTTCGAGTCATGGAGTTCCAGACGTTTACTGCCTGGGTGTTCATGGTGAAACCGGTATAGGTTTTGTTTTTTACCGTTAACTGCCGGAAAGCGCCTGTCTGGTAATCCACATCAAGAACGGCCGTCCACTCAGTTTCCAGACCTTCAGTGATGGCGGATTCTTCGCAGATATATGAGACAGGTGCGGAATGCGCAATCCCTGCAACCCCCATAAGAGTGGCGACGGTGAACGGTAGAAATTTCATTCCATTGTCCTTATAGAAGACGCAGCCTGGTGCTCCGGGCTGACTTTTAGGAGGGGTTATACGGCCCAAATCTTACCACAAGCCTAGTGTTATGGCGTATCAGGCATGCATGTTGCGGAAGATGTAACAAAATTCAAATACCATCACAGAAAACTTTTTCATTTTGATTTGTCATAAGTTCCTCTATTCAGGGATGAATGTTATGTTCTTGATGGCACAGAAATTTGGTTCATAAAACGGCAGTAACTAAACAATTTTTAGCTGAATTGATTCAGTCGTACCACCGTAAAAGATGAGTGATTGGCGCGAGCCCGATATTGCAGTAGTATGAGCCCGCAAATTACAAATCATTAACAAAAAACCAGAAGCGCTCGAAGGAGAGGTGAATGGAAAGCAAAGTAGTCGTTCCGGCGGAAGGTAAAAAGATCACCCTGCAAAATGGCAAAATCAACGTTCCTAACAACCCGGTGATCCCGTTCATTGAAGGGGACGGTATTGGTGTGGACGTGACCCCTGCCATGATTAAAGTGGTGGATGCTGCCGTGGCAAAAGCCTACAACGGCGAGCGGAAAATTTCCTGGATGGAAATCTACACCGGCGAAAAATCTACCCAAGTTTATGGCCAGGACGTCTGGCTGCCAGAAGAAACTCTGGACCTGATTCGTGACTACCGCGTGGCCATCAAAGGCCCACTGACTACCCCAGTTGGCGGCGGTATTCGCTCCCTGAACGTTGCCCTGCGTCAGCAGCTGGATCTGTACGTTTGCCTGCGCCCGGTACGTTACTACCAGGGTACCCCAAGCCCGGTGAAACAGCCTGAGCTGACCGACATGGTTATCTTCCGTGAGAACTCCGAAGATATCTATGCGGGTATCGAGTGGAAAGCGGACAGCGCTGAAGCGGACAAAGTTATCAAGTTCCTGCGTGATGAAATGGGCGTGAAGAAAATTCGCTTCCCTGAGCACTGCGGGATCGGCATCAAGCCTTGTTCCGAAGAAGGCACCAAACGCCTGGTACGTGCGGCCATTGAATACGCGATCACCAACGACCGTGATTCCGTGACCCTGGTGCACAAAGGCAACATCATGAAGTTCACCGAAGGCGCGTTCAAAGACTGGGGCTACCAGCTGGCTCGTGAAGAGTTCGGCGGCGAGCTGATCGACGGCGGCCCGTGGGTGAAAATCAAGAACCCGAACACCGGCAAAGAGATCGTTGTAAAAGACGTGATCGCCGATGCGTTCCTACAGCAGATCCTGCTGCGTCCTGCGGAATACGACGTGATCGCCTGTATGAACCTGAACGGCGACTACATTTCTGATGCCCTGGCGGCACAGGTTGGCGGCATCGGTATCGCCCCTGGCGCTAACATCGGCGACGACTGCGCGCTGTTCGAAGCGACCCACGGCACCGCACCTAAGTACGCAGGCCAGGACAAAGTAAACCCAGGCTCCATCATTCTGTCCGCAGAAATGATGCTGCGTCATATGGAATGGTTCGAAGCAGCTGACCTTATCGTTAAAGGTATGGAAGGCGCTATCGAAGCTAAGACCGTAACCTATGACTTCGAGCGTCTGATGGATGGCGCTAAACTGCTGAAATGTTCAGAGTTTGGCGACGCTATCATTAAACACATGTAATCAGCGCCGCTGGTGATGTGACAACGGGAGCCTCAGGGTTCCCGTTTTTTACTGCTTACTTAAAATTTTCCCAAATATATTTCCCCAAACCCCACCTCATTTATTCCGTTTTAGATTTGATATTGGCTATTCGTTTCAGATGTTCCAGGTCATACGATGTTCTTAAGTTTGTCAGAGGAATACCAGCATATTGCTATCGCGGTAAGTGCTCCTATTAACCATGGAACTTGGGAGCCATTAAAGAAATTGTCGCCAACCAGTCTACCTGCAATATTGCAAGAGAAAATGGTTGACACTACAAACCAAATACGAACAAAACTTGCCTTATTCATTTTTATGATTTCCCAAGGTAATCGATATCGAGCATCACAGGATGGATTCATGCCCTGATATGAACGGGCTGGGGTTATAAGCTAGCCTAAAAAGGGAGGGATACACAAAATGAAAATCGCGAATTGGGACTGCCATAATTGGTGGGCATTATCACAAGCATTTGCTGAGTGCCCGTGATATCGGTTGCTTATTACAGGAGTTAACACGTGAATATCGACTGGCACTGTGCTGTACTAACACGCTCGACTGTCGTGGATAAAAACTACAAAAATACGCAAAACGTTCGCCGTTTCATGATTGATGAGTGTGGACCGCGTTTTCGATTCGATCGCGAATTTATGGCATGGATACGAAACGATGTGCCCAAAAATTTGGGAGATGTCGTTGAGGAGTGGAAGCGCAGGCATATCTTCTAGAGAAAGCGTCTCTAGTTTTCACTTAACGCCATCCCTTAGGTCCTCGCCCGTCAGCTTCATTCCAGAAGCTGAAGTTAGGTTTTTTTAGCCGCCGTGGGGCGGCCCAGATAAGACTCATTTCTCAGAGTGAAAGCACCAGCCAGCCGCTGTGGCAAGCGTGACAAACGGTCCAGCCAGCGTAACGTTGTGATGGTTGATGATTTCACTCGCCGACAAATATTTGTTATCCATTGTGGTATGCGCATCTGAAATCAGTACGGTCCTGAACCCAAGCTCTGGCGCTGCACGGCAGGTCGTATCCACACAAAATTCTGTTTTCATCCCGGCGATAACCAGTTGTTTAACACCTCGTTGAATAAGCTGTAGCTGAAGCTCAGTATCGCGGAAGCAATTGGGATACTTTTTTATAAACACCACATCCTGTTCAGCATTTACGTTCAGTTCGGGTATCAGTTGTGTTAACGGACTTTGCTCTGAGAATGGGGAGTTACTGGGTCCGGTGTGGCGGGCAAAAAATACGGGCACCTCAGCCTGCCTTGCTTTTTCAATCAGCAGTTGAATATTTAACAGAACGGCGTCAGAGAAATACGGGGAAGTGGGCCCATGGAAAAGCCCCTGCTGCATGTCGATAATTAAAAGTGCATTTTCAGATAACATCATATTTTTCTCCATTCAAAGGGTTATGAACGGAGATATTTTCTTCCCCGTCCGGTTTGGCGGGGATTCAGAATCTGTTTCGTCAGAAGCCAGTCACAGATCCGTCCACACCGCAGAAGGTGGTGGTGGTCACTGTGGTTGTTGTCTGAACTGACTTCATCATTTTATTATCTTCTTGTTTGCGTAAGGGATCTGGAACAGTAATGGTAAAAACTGCCTTTTTTGTAGCACTGAGTAAATACCGTAATCAATAAATATTTTCCTGGAGAACGTTGAGTTTTAGCTGCCATACACTTGGTACCCTTGTTTTTCGTCCGCCTCGCACGTCATCAGCCAGGACTCTACTCACTAATAAGACGTTCAGCCTGAATTGCCCGTTTAGCCAGTTTCTTTTGCAGAATAATAACGATAACCGGGAATCCTGATGCGGAAATGGCACATAGCCCCAGCAACGTGTTCATATTCTCTGGTGCTGTGTCATAAACGGGTAAGAGAAAGGCTGACAGGAAAAATGCGACTGTTGTCATCAGATACATTATTGATGTCTGTAGGGAAGCGAATCCCGCTCGTTGCCCGTCATCTGGAAACTGAATAGTAAGCGCCGAAGAGGAAACCAGGCGACTGTAAGATGCCCCGAGAAATAAAATAATAAATAACGCCGAGTGCGGATAGCCCAGCACGGGGATTAGCAAACTCAGTATAAAAACGAGGGTTGAGCCTGCAGCCAGACTCAAAGCAGAAAAACGTGACGTTAAAGCACCGGTCATTTTGGTAGACAGATACCCGGCAATGCCTCCGGCGAAGAACAGCCAGGGCAACTGCTCCAGTGAAGCACCCAACTGCCGGGTCATTAATGGCACCAGGAGCGGGATGATCAGCATCGGGCTAAACTGCACCAGCGCATTGCCCGAAGCGAACAGTAAAGTATCTCTATCGAGAGGCAATGTGGGGGATGTGTCGCAGGAGACCGGATCTCGAGGGATAAAGGAGACAATAAGTGGCAAGGCTAATAAACACAGGGTACTGATTAACCACAACGCGGCATGCCAGCCATAATGAGCACACAGATATAATATTGTGGGCATGCCTGCAATGCTTACTAGCGAAAATGACGCAATCACCGTTGCCAGCATTTTTCCGCGCAAGTTAGCGGGGGCGCGATTGATCAATATGCTAATCCCCACTCCCATTGTTGTCCCTCCCACCAGGCCCGCACAGAATCGCAATGCCAGCAGAAGGTTAAAACTGGAGGTGAATGTAGTCAAAAGCGTCAGCAGGCCCAGCAGCGCCATATTGGCGAGTAAAAAACGTTTCTTGTTGAAACGACCGATCCAGTAGAAGGCCATAATGCCCGACAGGACGGCCCCGAACGTATACATCCCAGAGACATAGCCTGAGAATGAAATAGGCACTGAGAAATCTGCGGCCATAAAAGCAAAAACAGGGTTAAACATCATGTATTCCAGCGCGTTAGTGAACTGGACAAAAGCCATGATAAGCGCTATCCGCATGAGGGATTTATCGTTAAACGTCTGTGTGACGGGTGGCATAACAGGCAACCTGTGGATGAAAGATGCTCGAGTTTAACTACTATCAATACCGGTGATTAGGTGGTAAAAGTGGCACTGATTATTATCATTTATGGGATAGTTGATGCGTCCGGCGCTTGATTTTAATACCCTGAAAGTGTTCATTGCCGTGGTGGAAAGAGAAAGTTTTGTTGGGGCATCAAAAGTGCTTGAGATGCCGACATCAAACGTGAGTCGCTGTATCTCTCAGTTAGAAGAAAAACTGAATCTGCAGCTCATTGAGCGCAGTACCCGGCATATGAAACTCACCCAGGCGGGGCATCTGCTTTATACCCGGGCGAAACCATTGGTTGAGGCGCTTGAGCAGACTGAGACAGAATTAACTTTGCGGCAAATGCAACTCAAGGGTCCACTACGTATCTGTATTCCGAATGAACTGGGGCCTGCATTGCTAGGGGGGATTATTGCCGATTTTGCCTGTCGGCACCCGGACCTGGAAATCAGCTGTGTCACCAATCTGTCCGGGTTTGAATCCCTGCGCGACGATCTGGATTTAGCGATCATTGTTAGCCGAGGCCAGATGGATGACAGCGACTATATTGCCCGTCATCTGTTGACTATCCCTTGTACTGTGGTTGCAGCTCCGTCTCTCATTCAGCGTTATGGTACGCCTGCTCGCATACAGCAATTTGAAGCATTGCCCTGTATTACAACCGTAAGTGCATTGAAAGGAGCGCCCTGGCAGTTCGTCAATAAAAAGGGGGGATTCGAGACTATCAAGGTGAAAGGGCATTATCGGGTAAACAGCGGAGAGATGGCCGGGCGAGCGGCGGTAGCAGGTGTCGGGTTTGCCATTCTGGCGAAACAAGCCTGCCAGCCCTACATTAACGATGGCCGGTTAATCGAAATTGAGTTGGAGCAAACGGCAGCCCCGCTGCAGCTGTATGCGCTCTATTCCGACCGGCGTTATTTACCCGGTAAAATAAGAGCGTTGATTGATTTTATGCATCAGGAATTGAGTCGTAGATCCTGAGTAATTTAGGAGGATATTACTCAGGGGGGATATTTACCAACAGCAATAAAAATTTTTAATTTATCTACGTAAAAACTTATTTTTAATGAGGAATTTTATTCTGTTAAGCTGACAATACTCTCTGAGGAAGTAGAGTTTTATTCTCTTGCTGATTCTTTCATTCTTGCTGAAAGGTAAGGTCAGTGATTTTATTTTCTTGATCTGATCGGCATCAAAGAAACAATAACCATGCACATTCGTACTGATCCTTCTTAATAGGCCGTATGTGGAGTGTACGGCAGGGGCCAGAATGTTCGCTGCATCTGGATCACTTTTATCAAGTATTTCTCTAAATGTAGCCAGTGCAAAGATAACATCATCGATATCTTTTCTTGTTGGTGTGTTTGTTATGCTGCCCTCTCTTACTCGGTAAAGAAGTAGTTCATCCGTAAGGCTATAGATGCTTTTCACTTCATTGTAAATTAAAGGTGTTGTGGCAACGTCCTCATAGTTCCGACCGACAGGATAATGTACTTTATTAAATAACTCTCTTTTATAAACCCTGGACCATGGGAACCATTCGTTTCGCTGGAAAACATCGCGCAGATCTAGCAGGGATTTTATGTCTAAAAATCCCATTCTGGTGACCATTACAACAGGTGTGCGTATGTTATGATTTCCATGATAAAAACGGTTTGCATTAAACTCAATTAAATCAACACTCTTGCTCTCTAGTATGGGTTTTATTTTTCCCCAAAATGTATTCTCCCAAAGATCGTCTCCATCAAGTAATGCTAAATAATGTCCCACTGCCATATTGATGCCAGCGTTCCTGGCTGCTGAGATGCCCTGGTTTTGTTGCGAGATAACCTTAATCTCTCTTGCTGTGTGGTTTTTTATAAAAAAATCTATTTTTTCGAGGGAACGATCTGTAGAGCCATCATTGACGATAATGATCTCGACGCGATCGTCTATTTGTGCATATACGGAGCTTAAGCACTCATAGATGTAATCCTCACAGTTATAGCAAGGAATGATGACGCTTAATAAAAAATTTGAAACCATTAACGTTACCCTGTTTTTATATAATGTATTAATTATCCTAAAAAACCAGACGCTTCATCTCAAAGCGTTACAGATTTTATCAGTAGCGAAATGGGATAGAAAGCTGAAACTGGCTGCACACAGATACGCTCCTCGCCTCATGGCGAAGTTCAGCTAAGCATGGAATTCTACAGAATTGTATCAGTAAACGGGCATTAAGCTTTCATCACCGTGATGCCTTTTGCTTCCATACTGTTGACCCAATTCTCATCGGTATCGCTGTCAATCACGACTGTGTTGATTAATCCCAGGTCGCCGATTACGAATGATGAAGCGGTGTTGATCTTTTCCGGTGACGCCAGCACGACGGTCTCTGCGGCTCTGCCGGAAAATGCACGTTTTATGCATGCTTCTTCGTAATCACCCGTGGTTAACCCTGCTTCGGGATGCACGCCGGTCACACCCATGAAGAAAATATCCGCATGAATGTTGCTGATGCCTTCAATCGCCGCCGCCCCGACGGTGACAATAGAGTGCTTGTAGAGGCGGCCGCCAATCAAAATCACCTCAATGAAAGGCTTATCAATAAGCCCCAAAGCGACACTGGGGCTGTGGGTCACCACCGTGATACGCAGGTCATCGGCGAGGCAGGCAATAAGCTCGGATGTGGTTGTTCCCCCGTCAATCATTACCACCTGGCCTGAGGAAATCAGTTCGGCTCCCTTTCTGGCAATCTTAACTTTAGCATCAGTTTTTAATGACTTACGCTCAGAAAAAGTGGCCACTGCAGAAGAGGAGGGCAAGGCGCCGCCGTGAACACGTTGCAAGTGGCCTTCTGCGGCAAGCTCGCGTAGGTCCCGGCGGATAGTGTCCTCTGAAACGTTAAATCGTCCACTCAGAGTTTTTGAGAGAACCTGACCTTCGACATGAAGTTGCTCCAGAATGAGCTGTTTACGTTGGTGAGTAAGCATAGGGTAGTCCTTGAAAATGCATGTTCATGCATGTTATTGCACGATTGATCTTGAATTGGCACGATGATGCTGTTTATGATGCGAACACTACGTAAACAGGAGTGAACATGCAACCCAAACGTGCAGAAGTACGGATCGTCGAGGACAGGATATTGTCCGATGACTGGTATTCGCTTAAAAAATATACCTTTGATATTCATCGCAGAAACGGCGACTGGCAGCGACTGAGCCGCGAAGTTTACGATCGGGGTGATGGGGCTACCATCCTGCTTTATAACCGTGACAGGAAAACCGTCATCTTAACGCGTCAGTTTCGTTTTCCGGTCTTCATGAACGGTCACGATGGTTATCTGATCGAAACGGCCGCAGGGCTGCTCGACAATATGGATCCAGAAAACCGCATAAAAGCGGAAGTTGAAGAAGAAACTGGCTTTCGCGTTTCCAGCGTGCAGAAGGTTTTCGAAGCTTACATGAGCCCGGGGTCGGTAACGGAGAAACTCTATTTTTACATCGCTGAATATGATGCTGGTGACAAGGCTGGCGTGGGCGGCGGAATAGAAGCTGAAGGTGAAGATATCGAAGTGTTAGAGCTGACCATCGATGCTGCCCTAGGCGCCGTTGAACGTGGCCTGATCGTCGATGGTAAAACCATTATGTTGCTTTATCACGTTGCTCTGAAAAGTATTCTGTGAGGTTCTCAGCATGAAACAACTCATTCTTATCGCCGGCCCCTACCGCAGCGGTACTGACGGGAAACCAGATCTTATCGAGGCCAATCTTGCCCGGCTGGAAAATGCCGCGCTAAAGGTATACCAGCGGGGGCACATTCCCGTCATTGGCGAATGGCTGGCGCTGCCCCTGGCTAAAGCCGCAGGCTCTAAAGCTATTGATGATGAAATTGCGGAGTCTATGTTTTACACGGTTGCGCATCGTCTGATCGCAAAATGTGATGCCATATATCGCATTGAAGGCAAGTCTAGAGGGGCCGATATGGATATCGAGGTTGCACGCAAGTATGGGCTGGCTGTTTATTTCCGCCTGGAAGACATCCCGCAGGCATGATTTTGGCGTTCAGTTGCCTGCCAGTGTGCAGGCAACTGGCGGCGTCTTCAATGAACAGTATATTCAATCATGAAAACAACATTTGCTCTTAAACATACTTGAGATGTGAATCATCTGTGGCCGGGAATAAGCGTTAAATCAGGTTCCGATATAAATCGCTTTAGTTTTAAACCCGTTATATTTTCCCTGACCCTGATTGATATTTGCTAAATAGCTGTTCCTAATACCGCTACACTTTTGCGAGACCATGTCGGCCACCCGGGAATGGACTGGCTGTTTTCATAAAATGGCGAACCTTTT
>NZ_FXAS01000035.1:0-37022 GCF_900177785.1 Cedecea sp. NFIX57
CATTAACACGCAAAAGTACCCACCACATGCGGATCGCCATCGCTACAATTCATGGTTAGGAACCTCTAAAAGAGTCGATTGAGCTTCCTAACCATCCAGCAGAGCCAGTCTTCTGACTCTGGAGCGATATGCTGCCGCATGTGGGGCCAGCATAAAGGTGATTATGGGGTGACATCGTCACCCTTCGCATCCTGCTTTATGCCGCGTCAGCGGCATAGAGGCACCCCCAGAAGTGACATGTGGTACCGTGGGTCAGTGGTGCCGGAGACGCGGCGAAGCCGCTCTGTGTTGACAGATTTCACCTATCCACCCCCCGCCCTGCTCAGCCAGACCCGCTGAAAGCGATACAGAAGTTGCTGTGCGCCGTCGGAGTGGGCCCGACAAGGCAAAGCCGCAGTCGGGGCGTATCTCCGCGTTAGCGGGCCGGCAGGGCCGCTTACGGGCGTGTACGCCACACCCTCCAGCCACACTTCTCAAAGCGACACGAATCTTTAGTTACAGCATCCATCTTAAAAGCGACACAGTTCCGGGCCTCCGGCCCGGGGCGGCGGCGCTTTTCAGGGGGGTCGGGCGCTGTGGATGTGCACGGGCCAGGGTTTTTTCTGATGGTTATGCTGAATGTTGTAACTAGTGCACTGCGAGGGGGCATAAAAAAAGCCCCACCTGCCAGCGGGGCTGAGTAGATAACCAATAGCATACATATTAGTAAATACAGGGATCACACAGATACAGGGCTGTATTCCGGGATTTAGTGTAGCTGTTCGGCTGTGGTTCAGATGAAAACCAGGAACTTTCTATGCCCGAGCAAAGCGAGGGAGCTACCTCCGGTTGTTTCCGAACCGGCGCGGACGTGAGTCCGCTGCAAGGGCGGGCATTATCCCCGTTTTCCACAGGAAAGCGGGACTGAATAAGGTTTATTTTATTGAATTTTTAAAGAAGACAAAGACGCGTAAGCGTTCGTTGGTTAGAAAGAGCAGAGGGCTTCCAAAAGATTAAGAAAAATTTGCGAGTAGTACTCTTGGTCATTGCGGGTAAAAAGATCTCTATGTTTGCGGATATTTGTGCATAACCACAGGGACATGACCAATTTGCATCATCACGGGGGGTTTAGCCGGTAAGAAGTGTCGTAACGGCAGGCTTTGCTGATGGTTTTTTAGCCTGTTTTTAAACGCGGGGAAGCACGAAAACCGCCAGCGGCGGTAGAGGGGAAATATGGAGTGAGTGTTAAGTTAGCCTGGTGGCTCAGCGTCAAAATTGAGCTTGATCTGGCGCAGGTAATGGTAGACCAGCAACTCGAAATCATCCGGCGCCATGCCTGAGGCCTCCGGCCGTGTGTTGATCAACCAGGCTGCAATCTGGAACTGCCGGTCATCAAGCTGGGTAGAGCGCGCAATTCTGGAAAGGCGCTTCTGTTCTATCGCTTTCTCGCGGCGAACCTTCAGGGCCTGTGCCACTTTCTCGTCAGAGAAGCGCTGCCGGGCCGCTTTTACGGACATCACTTCGCCTGGGGCAAGAATCCCCTCGGCCATCGCGAGCAGACGTTCATCACGCTCTTTGTACAGCAGATCGAGATTGACCTGGAGGAGCTTAAAGAACTGCTCAGTTAAAGTAACATGGCGTGGGAGGTATGTTTTTGTGTACGGGTCCAGGCGGCGCATGTACGGCTCGATAAGGCCGTAATTTTCTAAGAGATCGAGTGCGCGGCAAATGCGGGAAGGCGTCACCTCTTCACCCGGTATGACCTCGCCCCGGGCGTCCTTGGGGCTTAACGCCTTGCATATCTGCGAACTATTAAGGGCAACGTTAAACGTGGCAAGGTCGCAACCGCTAACCAGTAGAACGGCCAGCGCATCGAGAAGATGCTGGCGCTCCTGCCGGAAATCGCGCTCCCGCCCTGCAGTCTGGCGCATATGAACGAAATATGGATGCCGCGAGAAACGGCGTTTCTGAGCACGATGATATCCGTCCCGAAGAACCTTCGGGAGCTCGCCAAAGTTCGCAGGTCGAAGATATTTAGGGTCAGCACACTTACAGGCCGTCGAATGTGTTCCACGACGACGACGGGTGCGCTTCGGAGAAACAACCGCAGGATCGCGCGCTTCGCGCAAATTTGCCAAGTCGTATTCCGACCAGTCGAAACAGGTAGAATCGGAGAATGTTCCGCTATTCAAACCCACCCGAGCTTATGTTGCGCCGGAGGAGTAAGCACAGAAGGTATTGCAGTTTTCTGAGCATGCACATATACTCCCTGCATAGAGCAACAGCTTCTATGCAGTCTTAGTGATCCCCCGATGTATCTTCTCAGACCGGCCAAAGTTGAGGAAGATTATCGGGGTTTTCGCTTTTCTGGCTCCGGGAAAATCATTTCCGGACCCGTTCCCTGCCACCTTACGGCGTGGCCAACCAGAAATTCATTAAAACGATCAGTAATCTAGCACTCAGATTGCATTCAGGCAAGAAAGTGATGTCGCTACATTTTCCAGCTATTAAGTATGAAGCTCTTTTTGAATCAGTCTTTCTATCATTTCAGCCTGAGTTACACCCTCAGCTTCGCACATATCCTGGAGTTGCTCTTTCAGCACTGCTGGTAGAAAAACCCGAAGCTCTTTATGCGTAGAACGTTTCTTTGCCAGAGATGCCTGTTGTCGCTCAGCAAGGCTCAGAGGGCTACCCTTTCTGTAGATACGCTTCGGTTTCGATGAGGAAGTTACTGCATTTTCGATCTGCGACATTTCCGCCCCCTCAAGGATCAAACAAAGATCGTCTGGCGGAGAATACTACAAATTTTCTGAATCAGCGACTTAACTTTACCCTAGGGCTGTACGTCGTGTTGGCCCACGATATACTGCTGGAGGACGCTCTACCTGTGCAGCAAGGCTGTCAGTACGGCGAATGCCAGTCCGTCCCCATCTCCCAGCGGGACTGCCAGTGCTGCAGATAGGTCTGCGCAACCAGGATGTCATCCCGCACAATCAGAACATTCTCTGAATTCGCCCGCGCCCCGCTCGCCGTAAAATTAAAAGAGCCGAGCTCCGTATTACGCCCGTCAGTGACGATCACCTTGTCGTGCATAATCCTGAACCGGTTTACCATACGCACCGGAATATCCGCATTCACCAGCAGGTTCATTGCCGCCTGGCTGGCTTTCCCCCGGTTGCCTTTCTCATCCAGGACCACTTTCACATCCACGCCCCGCCGTCGGGCAGCTATCAGCGATTTCACCACCGGCGGTGACGTGAAGGTGTACCCCATCAGGCGGATACTCAGCTGTGCAGTATCAATCGTCTGCAGAACCAGCTGGAGGGCACTGCCTTCGGGAGAGAAACCTGCCTGAAGTGACGAAGCAGCCATCGCTGGCATAACACCTGACAGGGCAAAACAGAGCAGAGCGGGCAGCGCCCGCCGGCGACAGGAACGTAAATCCATCGCATACCTCGAAGTAAAAAATGATTCAGGGGTAAAACTGAAAACGCCGGGAGCGGGGGAAAACGCGTTTTTACCCGCTTCCGGGGTTGGACAACCGCGCCCGCGCGGGCGTCAGCAGATTCTGGTCCGGTTACGGCTTAGCGGGGTTGGTCAGGCCAGCCGCGGTGTTTATGGCCATCTGCAGCACCGCCCGGTCAGTCATGCCCGGGATCACCGTGACCGTCTCTGCGGTAGCGCCGGTAGCAGGCATCACCACCAGGCCTGGCGTACCGGTGAGCCCGATGTTCCGGGCCAACTGCCCGGTGAGGGTCAGCTCAGCCTGTACGTCCTGACTTTCTGCCTTCGCACTGTCAACCTTCACGGCCTTCGCCGCCGTACGGATATCGTTCTCCGTCAGCGCCCCCTCGTTATGCCCGGTGGCATACACGCCGTTGTGGTAGGCGAGGTACGCCTCTGCCCCCTTCTGTTGCCAGACTTTCAGGCCTGTCTCTGCCGCCAGGCGGGAAGCCGGCCATCTGTCGCCGAAGATGGGCCACTCGCGGAACACAAAGCGCACCTGCGGGTTGGCTTTCATCACTTTCGTCAGCACCGGGGCGAGCTGGCTGCAGTAAACACACTGGTAGTCGAAGAAGAGCGTCACCACCACCTTCGCCTCCGCCGGGCCGTAGGACGGCGCATGGGGGTCATGCAGCAGTTCAGACTGGAGCGCCAGCGCCCCGTCCGTCATGGCCTTCATCATCGCGGCTTGCTGACGGGCCTGCAGAGCCTCGCTGACCTTCACCAGCACCTCCGGGTGGGCAATCAGGTAATCAGCCGCCACCTTCCCGATACGGGCCTCCTGTGCCGGGGTGAACGGCGAGGCCGGTGTTGCCGCCTCCGCGTGAGCAAAATGGCTGATATCCAGGGCCACTACCCCAGCCAGGACGCCGCTCAGCAGAATGGCGGCGGCAATGTTCGATTTTTTAAGCATAAGAATGTTTCCTGTTGATAAATAAGATGTGGTTCGTCAAACCTGGCGGATATGCAGTGTCCGGGCGATTTAACGCGGGGGCAGCAGGCGGGACGACACGGGTTTACGCCACTGAAAATCCGCCGTCGTCGCCTCAGGCTCACCGGTATCCTTTATTTTGCGGGGCCGTCCGCGCGGCGTTTTCCTGTGTTGCTTTTGTTTCACTGCCCGCGCATGCTGCGCGGCCGCCTCCTCCGCCAGCTGCTGGCGTCGCCGGGACGACAGCGGACGCCCCAGCGCGGCTTCCTCCTGGGTAATCAGTGCGTTCAGCAAAAAGCGCTCGTACTCCGTCAGGTCTTCCGTAATCAACTGAAAATGCTTAGTCATCGTCTCGTTCTCCTGTCAGGTAACGCCCGCGCCTGCCGCCGGCAATAAACCACTCTGGCTTCAGAGTACGCCCGCCAGTCTGCCCGTGGGGCCTGTTTTGCCACCCTGTGCCAGACGCGGACCGCCCGGTCAAATAACCCGGCCAGCTCCAGTCTCACCGCCACCTGGCCCCGCCGACGGTGCTGGTTATCTTCGCACCCGCCGTCAAAAGAAAGTTCTGATTCAGTCTTCAAGTGATTTCTCCTTCACGATGTCCCGCTCCACCTGCCTCAGCCGGGTCGCAGGCGGAGTGTCGGCTTCCGCGCGCGCCTCCGGCTGCCGTTCAGCCTGTTTGCCCTGTGACGGGCCGGCCACCGAAGCTATATCCCGGTCCAGGCGCTGCTGCGCCGTCCTCTGCTCCCGTGAAAGGATGGCCGCCAGGGCTGCCACCTCGGTATCCTGGCCACCCATCTCATCCTTCAGCAGAGTAAACACCCTGTCCAACGTCGCCGGATCGGTCTTCTCCGCTTGCGGCGTATTTTCTATCAGGAGGGCCGCCAGTTTCTCTGCCTCCTGCTTCGCCACTGCTTCCGGGTCCTGAAGGACCGGGATAACCGCCGTTTCGGGCGGGGCCATTTTCGCCGCCTGCGCCGACACGGTGGCCTCGTCGATAAGATTATCCGCCCCGGTGACCCGGCTGAGGTTATGCGGCAGGTCATCCCCCGCCAGACGCACAATCACCCCGCTCGCCGGATAGTCGCGGGCGAGTTCAAGTCCCGCAGGCAGGCTGTCGGCCACCCGCACCTCGCCGTTGCGGCTTTGCTGAAGGCCGGCAAAGCGCGCATCCTCCCGACCGGTTTGCCGGTGCGCCCCGGAGAACGCCAGTCCACCGCGTTCATCCTGTGTGAGGCTGAATATCGCCAGGCCCGCCGGATTGCCGTTGGTGTCCCACAGCGCAAACCCCACACCCGGCTCTGGCTGACGGCGGGTGGCCGGTACAAACACCCCCTGCGATGTCCCCGGGTCCAGCCCGTGACTTTTCAGCAGGGCGCGTCCGGCTGCCACGCTGCCCAGCGGCTTCGCCCACGACAGAATGCCCTCCGCCGCCAGGGCGGCACGGTCCTCGCCCTCCTGCAGGTAGTCATGTGCCGTCCCGTCGCCTTTGTGCTGCGCCAGTTCGGCCAGCCAGCCATCACGGTTATCCGTGTAGGTCTGCACATGCTCCTTTGACCGTGACAGCGTCACGTAAGCACTCTCTTTCGATGCCATCACCTTGCGACCCCCCTCCGTCCCCTCCAGCGTAATCACGTACCGGGCGCTCGCCCCCTGGGCGCCGTACGCCGTGACCGCATACCCGAGGTCGGTATGCCGGTCTGCCGGGTCGCGGAGATCCAGTCGCCGGGTCTGATGCCCGTCCGGGCTGCGAAGCGTCATGCTGTCCGCCTCAAGTGCTGCCACCGACCAGAAACTGTTCCCGGTGTAGCCCCGCTCCGCGTCTGAGCGGGTAAACCGCATCCGGTCCCCCTCGCTGACGCGGATATCCCGGGGGCGATAAAGCTGCACGTCTTCGGTGCTGTTCTCAAACGGAGAGATGAGTTTCTCCCGGCCGTCCGCGTGGGTCAGTCTCACCACCCCGGCCTCCCGGTCAGTGGCCCCCACCGTCCAGTACTCCCGGTTAATCAGGGCGGTATTCCCGGCCTGCGGTACCCAGCCCGTCAGGCTCCGGAGGGCATTGTGGCGCACCCGCACCGGATCAAGCACGGTGATAACCTGCTCATTCTGCGTCACACCTGCCCCCGACAGCCGGTCGTGAATGAGACTGTTGATATCCCGCCGGTCGGCGTTGAGGTGCGCCACCACCAGAGTGTCCTCCCGGGCGGGGGCGGTGCGTCCGGAAAAATCCGCCGCAATGGCTGCGGTGATGCTGACGGGTAACCCGGCCTGCGCCCGCGCCTCCAGGTCCGTTTTCTTTGAACGGATTTCCTCCACCGACGAGGCCGGCACATACGCCCCGGTCTCCCGGGGTACCACGTCAGGCGTCACCTGCGCCGCCTGGTCCAGGGCCTGCGCGTACTGCCCGTCAATCATGGCGTACACCACGCCCCGAAGCGCAGGCACCTGCCGCACGATTTCTTTCATCACCGCCACGTCGATGGCGCTGCGCCGCTGCATCAGCCGGAAAGGCTGGCCGGGTTCGATGGCCCGCAGCTGGGCATCATCCCCGCTGGTTATCGCCCGCCCCCGGCGGCCACCGCCTGATACGCCTCACTCATGGCCCGGTTCCCCACCATCGAGGCTTCGTCCACCAGAAAGAGGGTCCGGCCGTAGTCCGGCTTCTCGCCGTTCTGCCGGGCCTGGCGGTCCTCAAAGAGGAACGAGTCCAGGGTCTGCGCCCGCACGCCCACACTCTGCATCTCTTCCACCGCCCGGTGGGTCGGGGCCAGCCCCACCACTTCCGGCCGCTGGTCAGCCGGCAGCGTGTCGAGGGCAGTCAGCATGGCCCGGAACTGGGTGGTTTTCCCGACCCCGGCATAGCCCTGCACCGCCGTGAACCGGTCGGCGCTCTCCAGCACCATCCGGGTAGCAGTCTGCTGCCCCTGCGTCAGCCCCTGCAGCAGGGCATCAGGCACCGCCGGCATCAGTGGGGCGACGGCCCCCTTGCCCTCCGCAATATGCCGGATAATGGCTTTCTCGGTTTCAAAGGTCTCCCGGGGAACCAGCAGGCTGCTGTTCTCAGGCGAGACCAGCTCCCCGTCCCGGACCTGACGGTCAATCTCATGCCGGATGGCCATCACCGGCACGGTCGGGTTAATGCTGATGGCGGCGCTGAGCAGCCGGGGGGCCTGAAAGGCCATCCGTTCATGCTGCACCTGGCTGAGGGCCAGAAAGACCGACTGCGCGGCCGGGGTGCGCGGGAGGGCCGCGGCGGCATCCAGCGCGGCGTCTGTCCCCTGGCCCTGCGTACCCGTGGCCGCCTCCACCTGCGCACTGACCACCCGGACCAGAGGATGGCGGGCCAGCTTCGCGTCCGCCCGCACGGGGTCCAGGGCGGTGAACAGCCGGATGTCATTTCCGCTGCGGACCAGCTGGTTAATCACCTCGTCCCGCATCTCGCGGCCGCTTAACGCCGCCAGAACGCGCCCCTCCGCGCGAACGGACTGCCCCACTGGCTCCACGTAGCCGTGGGCCAGTTTCAGGGGCTGGCTGATATCGAGGGTGAGGGCTTTCCCTTCGCGGGCGTTGTCTCCGTTCGCGCCCACCCGCATCAGGGTCAGCGTGCCGTCCTGCGTGCCCACCACCTGCACCGTCTCCTGTGCCTTCAGCTTCCCCCGCGCCTCAGAGCCGGTCACCTTCAGCGTGTCCCCGGTCGCCACGGCGATTTCGCCCGGGGCATACAGCCGCCACTGGCTGTCCAGCTGGCTGATTTTCTCCGTCCGGACCGCCCCGGCCTCGTTCACCAGGCGCAGGATGTTCGTCTCCTCCCCCACCCGGTCGATATGCCAGCGCTGCATCTCCCGGGCCTCCGCCTGCCAGCGCTCCATCACCATCCCAGCCCGGTACGTCTCCCGGCTGAGGCGGTTCTTACTGTCGAGCCACACCGGCGACAGGGTGGCCACCCGGACCTCAGCCCCGGCAAGCATCCCCTCCGCCCGCAGGGCGTCACGGATATCGGCCGTCAGCAGCCGCTGCTCGCGCGCCCCGGCCACCTGGGCCACCACGGTCTGGCCCGCCATCACCTCGCGGGCGTATTCCTGTGCCAGCGCCTGATAGCGGACCTTCTTGTCCGGCTCAGAGACCAGCTGCACTGAGGGCTTCTCCGCGTCATTAAACGCCCGGACCACCACGGCCTCGTCTTTCAGCACAGAAAGCGCACTGCCTGTCCCCTGGCGTTTGCCGCTGTCCATCAGCAGAATCTGCGCCCCGCTGGCCCGCGCCTGCGTCAGGAGCAGGACGCTCTCCTTCAGCGTCAGGGACTCGGCCTCCGTCACAATCACCGTCGACCAGGCGGACAGGGGCAGCTCTTCGCGCAGGGCGCTGCGCCCGACCAGGCTCCCGGCAAGCGTCTCCGATTCTCCGAGAAAGCGCGCACTCCGGTTATCTGCCGCGAGTATCATCACCTGCCGCCCCTGCGCCCGGGCAAGGTCCGTCAGCTGCTCCATGCGGCCCCGCTGCACCGCCATCCCCCCACGCCCGGCCAGCACCGCCAGGGGGTCACGGGCCTGCGCCAGTTCAGCGTACACCCCGGTGACGTCCGGCAGACGACCGCTCAGCAGGGCCGCCCCGGAGACCATCGCCCGCCCACTCTCGCTGTGCTCCCGGGCAAACTGGCGCAGGGTCAGCTCATCCAGCAGGTGGATATCCGAGGTGAAGAGGCCCTTATCCCTGTCGAGCGCCACCAGACGCCCCTGCGCCCGGGCCGCCTCAATCCCGTCCCGCGCCCGCTGCACCATGCCCGCCTCGGCCGGCAGCCGGGAGACCACTGCCGCGAGCACTTCGCTGTAAGCGAACTGCGCCTTTTTATCACTGAGGGCCGAGACCGCCTGCGTCACCGCCGCCTGCAACAACGCCCCCGCCCCCGGCGAGTCAGGCTGCAGCGTATCCACCCCCGGGCCACTCAAGGGCCGTCCTTTCGGTGAAAGCGCCTCGCCAGGTATACCCGGCCCGACGTCGCGCTCAGGCTGGCTGCGGGCCTTCGCCGCCGCAATCACCGCCGCCGGGTCGAAGTCCAGCCCGTCCAGGGTCGCCGTCCACTGCGCCCGGCGGGTGTCGCCGTCGACAAAAGTTTTGCTCTGCCGGGTGTCCAGGGCCGCCACCGCACGTGACAGGGCGCTGGCCTCCCGGCCCACGGCCGCATCTATCTGTGCCGTGCGCTGTGAATACGCTTCCACCACCGCCCGGGGGACCTCCGCCAGCTCGAACATGCCGTGCGGGCCGCTGTCGACCGGCGTATAACCGGCCGCCTCCACCCCGGGGCGCAGGAACTCCCGGTAAAGCTGGCCGTACGCCAGCTTCATGTCGTAGACCATCTCCCGGATACCGCTCCTGTGCCGAGTGTCACTGCCCAGCGCGTGCCATTTGCCCTCCGCCTGCGTCAGGTTCAGCAGCAGGCCATGGTCATGCAGGTGCATCTCGCCTGCCCGGTTGGTGTCATGGGTGAACAGCGCCGCCACCATATTGCCCGTCGCCACGGTACGGGTCACCCCGTCGCGGGTCAGCCGGGTATTGACGCTCCTCTCCACCTCCAGCATGGCCTGCCGGGCCGCCGCATTGTGCGCCTCAGTCAGGCGGGTGTCCCCGCCGAGCAGCGCCAGGATGGAGAGGCTTTTGGGGGCACCAAAGGTCAGATCCAGCCCCGGTCGGTTCGTCTCTTTCCCGTCTTTCTGGCGGGTCAGCCGGGTGCCGTCCGGCAGATGTCCCTGCAACAGGGCATCCAGACGGTCGGGGACCACCGCCCCCGACAGCCCCAGGGCTTCAGCGCCTTTCCCCAGCCACTGCCCCTCCGCGTTCTCCAGCGTCTCGACGTTCTCAGCACCACTGTAATAAGCAGCATCGCCGCTGATAACCGATACCGACAGCATCAGAGCTCCATGTCCATGCCGGACGGTTGATGGTGGTTGATGTTCACTTCTTCACGGCGCACTGCGTCCCGGGTGCCCGGCGGCGTCTGCTGCCAGGCCTCATAGGCCGCCATGTCCACCATCTCGCCCTCCGGGGTGATGCCCCAGGGCAGGCTGTTCTCCCGTCCGCTGGCGGCGGGCCTGGCACCCGCCGCCGCATCTTCATCTCCCGGACCGGAGGCCGGTGATGCAGGCCCGGGGCCGTCAGGGACGGGAACAGGCGAAGTCCCCTCCGGTTGACCGGCAGGCGACGTCTGCGCCCCGACAGGCACACCCGCGGCCTCAGCCCCTCCGGCGGTATCGTCCACCCCGCCACTGAACAGCGCCCGGGCGGCGACGCGGGCGGCCATGTCGCGCTCGCTGAGCGCGTTTTCGATATCCGGATCAAGGGAGGTTTTCACCTCCCGGCCCAGCATCCCCTCCGCCACTTTCGGCAGGGCGGTATACGTCAGCGTGAGGCGAACCACCGGGTATTTCCCCGGGAGGGTGACGAAGCACTGCAAATCCTCCAGGCTCTGCACGTCGGAGTAGCTGACGATGCCGTTACGCTCCTCGTCCTTGCCGTAGCTGATACCGTCGCGAACCGCCTCAATACCGAAGCTCGTCTGCTCGGAGAAACGCTTCTTCACCGTCTCCCCGATATCCTCCGCCACGAACTTCGCGATGGCCGAGCTCGGGGAGCGGAAGAAGTATTTGGTGTTCAGCAGGTCATAGATAGCCGCCGCGAATTTAAGGCCGTAGGTCTCCTCCAGCTGGGCATATGACTGACAGCCCAGCACAAAACACCCGCCGTATTTGCGGGCCTCGGCAATGATGTAGGGCAGGTTCGGCAGCTTGTGCAGGGAGGGCAGCTCGTCGTAGAAGAACCACACCCGGCGGTAGCGGTTCTCGTGCAGGGACAGCAGGTGGCTGGCGGCAATCCCGAGCCACATTGATATCAGGGGTTTGAGGGACTCGTGGTATCGCTGGTCAGAGGTAATGAACAGCCAGCCGCTCTGCTTTTTATCGCTGTTGCCCACCATCCACTCCCGGATGGTAAAGGGCGGCTTGCCCTGGCGGTCGATACCCTGCAGGTAGCGCAGGGACTTGACGTAGTTGGTGAGCACGCTGCGAATGGAGATGGCGGTCTTCTCGATGCTGCCGTCAACCAGCACCGCGGCCGGGGTCCCCACCAGAAAGTCCCGCAGCCGGTCAAGGGAGATAGCCAGCAGGGTGCGCAGGAAGCCGTTATAGCTGCGGTCTTTCACGCCGCGCATCTGCTCCGCCCCCTCAGCAAAGATGGTGCGCGCCGAGCCCTGCCAGAAGGGGTCGGCCACGTTACCCATCGGGATAAGCGTCTCGGTCACCGCCTCCAGGTCGGGCAGCGTCGGACACTCCGCCCACAGGTCCCAGTTGGCACAGCGGGCATCCATCGGATCCAGAATAACGTCCCGGGACTCGTCGAAGAACTCCTCCACATAGGTACAGCCCTTGTCATAGATAATGACCGGGATACCCAGGGCGCGCAGGTACTGCAGCTTCTTGCGTATCAGGGTGGACTTTCCGGTCCCGACCGTCCCGTGCATCAGGAAGTTCTGGATTTCGGCGTCCAGGACCATCGGCAGGCCGTCGATCACCATCGGGGAGGCTTTCCCCTGCCGGCGCATCAGCCGGGCGACGCGCCGCGGGTTCTCTTCCAGCACGCGTCCGCCAATGACCTCGTCCTCGCTGGCCTTCTTCCCCGTATGCCCGATATACCAGAAGAACCCGACCACCATCAGGAAGACCGCGATGGCCGCGAACAGCCCGCAGAGAATGGTCTCGTTGCGCAGGGCGAGCCCGCACCAGACGGTGTATTTGTCGGTCAGGATTTTGTCGTACGGAAAATGAAGGACCTGCCCGTAGTAGCGCACGGGAAACACCATGGGCTTGCGGACAATCACCTTCAGAGGAATGCAGGTGTAACTCCACCAGTAGACCAGGCCATTGAGCACGGTCTGCACCGACAGGCGGCAATACAGCAGCAGGCCGAAGATAACCAGCCAGCCGCAGAAGACGTAATAGAAGATGATGTTGTTCACCTGGAGGAACATCCGGAAACGCATGAACGTGACCTGTCCGCCCTGGGTGATATCACGGCTCTTGAAACTCATGTTGTACTCCGAAGAGGAAGCGTTAAATAACGGGGTGGCCTGCCTGGCGCAGGCGACGGGTGTTCAGACGGTAATAAAGGGCGTAAATGTCGCTCGCGTAGTGGTCGCGGCGGCCCCGGGTCCGGGCGGCGAACCCGGCGTTATAGGAGCCGAGGCAGTTCCAGTTCACCCCGCACACCTGCAGGTGGCGGGCGAGTATCCAGGCCCCCACCTGCACGTTGAGGCACGGGTCAGTCAGCAGATCCTGCGCCGAGCGGATGACGCCCAGGCGGACAAGCTCCGGAACGTGATGGCTGTTAATCTGCATCACGCCGTAATCACGCCCGAGCCGGGGGGCGTTGTTATTCACCACGCCCGCCTGCAGGCCGCTTTCGTGAATGGCGATGGCCTCGAGCAGCAGCGGATCAATATGGTATCGCTGTCCGGCGCGGGCAAAACAATATGCCTGGGCATGCCCGGCACACAGGCAGACAACGGCCAGTGTCAGAATATTCAGTAGTCGCATAATGTGTATTATTGTCGGCAGATCACGGCGGCCGTGATCGTGATATAAAGAGAGGGACGGTAAGCCGGAAATGGCTTACCTTTTTATTGCTGCACTGCACACGCGAATGATTTTACTAACATCAGACAGCCCAGGAGCCGGGCTGTCGGGTTATTTATCAGTAACGGTTGAAATCATCAAAGCTGCTGCCGGTGTTTATTCCGCCGGAACTGTCACGAAACGGGTCAGAATAATGGCTATCAAATGACGGCGACGACAGAGAATGGTCATGGTGCCAGGAAGAACCAAAGGCATCACCGCCAATATCAATGCCGCCTCCCATCATGGGAAGCCCGGTGGCCGGGTTAGTGTCCATCCCCATCGGGCCGGATGTCTGCCAGTGCCCGGCATCAAACGCGGCAATGTGGTGATCGGCAATACTCATGGCCCGGGAAAGCAAATCATCGGAAAAGTGGCTACCCATATCGACAGAGGATATTGCCCCGGCAAGCCCTGCAGCCTGCGTCGTCAGGTGATCAACGGACAACGCGCCGCCCCCTGAGGCCAGACTTTCAGAAAGCGCCCCTGCAGCCAGCGAACTGGCCACCCGTGAAGTGACACGGGGATCGACTTTACCTTCAATCTGTTTCTCTATTTTTTTAGCTAAAACATGCTGAATAAGATTATCTACAATTCTTTTCGGCGCATTTTCCTTTACCAACACTCGTAATTCAGCTTCTCCATAATGTGAGGCCAGAAATAAAAAAATAAGTGAACCAAGTAAACTTGAGGCAAGCAGACACAAGGAAAACTTTATGTCAAAATCGACTAAATTTCGATCAGCACCAAATAGCAGCGATAAAAACGTCCCGCAAAAATAGATTTTAATAAAGGCGGCTTTATGCTTAAAACTAAGCCGCTGATATACAGAGTTAATAAAAACAGTAGATACCAGCAATGGAATAACAAAAAAAACAAAGGACCATTTTGCTCCTACAGCACTATGCATATATGTAAAAATGCCAATAGCAAAAGCGAACAATACATTGCACGTAACTATTACAGCTTGTCCGCGATTAATCATTCTTTACCCTCCTTCATTCTTTTAGCCTCATTTGCAATGTTGCCAGGGTTTCGGCCATTCAATATGGAAACATTGCCGTCCTTATCTTTAAGATCCAAAGCATCCTGGTGAAGACTCGCGTTGTTATAAGAGTCCGCAAATTCCTTATGCGCTTTACTCTGCTCGACTTTCAGCTTATCGCCTTCCTGCTGCAGACTTTTATGACCCTGCTCAATTTTTCCGCTGGTCTGTTGAATATGCTGCTGATCCTGCGCATGTTCCGCGCTGACCGCCTGATGCTGATCGCCCTGAATACCGGCCCCCTGCGCCCGGCGAGCGATCTCTTCGTTACCGTCACTCACCGCCTGACCGGGGCTGCCGGTGGCCGGTGAAACGGTCGCCATATCGCTCCCCAGCGTGGCCCGGCTCTGGTCAAAGTCTCCCTCAATACGGGCGCGCAGCTTCTCCTCCACAAAGCGATCGGCCAGGGCTTCACGCTCATGACGTACATTTTCGTCCGATGCGTTGGTCAGAATACGCTCTGCCTCTGCCGGGGCCAGCTTCTCTACATACCCCTCGAACTCCTGCGACAGGTTGCTGTTCTGCTGGGCCGTTTCGCTCTCTGACAGGGACGCCATCCGGCTGTACTCGTGGCTGCGGCTCAGGCTGTTGGTGTACTGCTGATACTGGCTGTCCGCCACGCTGAGCGTGGTCCCAATCTGCTCCAGCTGCGAGGCCGAGCTGTTGTCGTTGTGGTCAGCCGAATGGGTTGCCCGGTAGCTCTGCAGGGTCTGCATCCCTGCCTTAAAGTCCCGCATATCTTTGGCATCGGCACTGCGGGTGTGATCCGTACTGCCAGTTTGCCGCTGATCGACGGTACTCTGACTTCCGCTGCTGGCCGACAGTTTTCCGGATGTACCGGCGTCCACGCCAAAGGTCAGTTTCGCAAGCTTCCCGACTGCAGAGTTCCCTGCAGATACCCCTGCATGGGCCTCTGCTTCACCCTGACGGGACTTGCTCTCTATCTCCGCCCACGCATCCTGTTCGCTGATGCCATGCCGGGTAGCATAATCATGCGCCGCCGACTGCATCGCATCCAGGCTTTTTGAGGCCTGCGCGGTCTGCGAGTTATCCGTGTGCTGGCCCAGCGTGTCGCTGTTCCCGTGCTGGGCAGAGAACTGTTTCGCCTGGCTGTAGGCACTGTTCATCGCATGGTTCGCCCCGTGCAGCGCGGTTTCCGCCTGGACCTGGCTTTCCCGCGCCAGCCGCTGCGCCGTCATGCCCACCGACCGGCCAAAGTTCATGTCTATTGGCAGCTTAGACTGTGACGCCGTCATAATGGTCGTCCCGTCCTGCGTGGTCCCCGCCATGGCCCCGTTCGCCAGCTGGCGATCCATCCTTCCGCTGGCCCAGGTGCTGTTGGTGTCCCACTTGCTGCCCTGCACGTTGTCGGTCTGCATGTTGTCGAGGGCATACGAGCCGTCAGCCACCTGGGACGAGACGTGCGCCGTGCCGCCCTGCATCATGCCGACCAGATTGCCGCCCGCCTGCACGGCCACGCTGCCCAGACCCTTCATTATCATCCACGACATCGGCGGTATCATGATGGACAGCCACCCGGCGGTGCTGGCCATCATGCTGTGCTGCTGCTGAATTTGAGACAGGTTGGAGAGCGTCATCTCATAGCCCCCCGCCGATTTCATGAAAAACATCATCGCGTTATTGAGTATCGCGAACAACAGCGGCCACATCTGCAGGGAGGCCATGGCCAGCAGGTAGTTTTTCAGCACCGTCCAGGTCAGCAGGCTGCTGATGGCCAGCATCACAATCACCGGGAACAGGGCTAGCAGCAGCCCGAACAGTATCGTCTGCATCATCGGCAGGTATCGCATCCCTACCCGGGCGCCCACCGTCTGC
This sequence comes from Cedecea sp. NFIX57, assembly GCF_900177785.1. Lineage (NCBI taxonomy): Bacteria > Pseudomonadati > Pseudomonadota > Gammaproteobacteria > Enterobacterales > Enterobacteriaceae > Cedecea > Cedecea sp. NFIX57. The sequence continues at coordinate 15,956 of NZ_FXAS01000035.1, forward strand.
TGCAAGGTCTGCTTCTCGGTTTCCATCGCCGTGGCAATGTTCAGCAACCCCGCCGCATCCCCGTTGCGGGCGGCATACGCGCTGATGCCCTGACGCAGGCCGTTCATCACCACGTTCTGGCGCATGATATCGGCCGCACTGCGGCCCCCGCCATAGAAGTAGTCGTAGCTCCCGCTGAGCAGGGTGGCCATCAGCGCGTCCGATTTCACGCCGGTGCCAAACAGCTTCCGGACCCAGAAGGTGTAGGTTTTCCCGTGCCCGTCGGTCACCTCATTCCCGATGGCTTTCTGGAGTATCGTCGCCTCCTGCTGGCAGGTGAGGAAGTTCCCGCCTTTATCAAACACCCCACGCAGCGGGCTGGGCCGGGAGAATATCAGCCCGTACGGGTCGGGGGAGTTCATCAGGTCTTCCATCGAGTACTTGTGATTCAGGAAGATATCGCCGATAACGCAGTTCTGGACGTAGTCGGAGAACTGGCCAGAGACATCGCCGTCGGCGAAGGTAAAATCCGCGCTGGTACTGAGCAGCTCAGCGCCGAACAGCAGCCCGGTCCGGCTGTAGGTCACCGCGTCCGGGCGGTGAAAGAGGTCGTCAAACGCCGCCGTCATGCCATACCCGACGGCGGTCAGCAGCGAGGCGGGCAGCGCCAGGCCGACCGGGACGTTATCCACCGCGTACACGCCCGTCGGGTCGGTGATATCGATGACCTGCACCGACGTCTTGCCCACAACCAGCACGCCCGGCACCAGAATAATCATCGCCAGCCATTTCAGCAGGGTGAAAATGTTCCGCCGTTGCACCCAACTCCAGACCACGGCCACCACCGAGAGTATCCCCGCCCACTTCAGCAGCGTGCCCCAGGTGGCCGAGGCGGTGAACGCCGCCACCGCATTCAGCGTGTCGGCGAGCCAGCCGCCGCCGGTGATCGTGAAAATCGCCTGCATGGTTACTGTCCTCCGACAAAATGGTAGTTACTCTGGTAGCGCTCCAGCAGGCGACCCGACAGCTGCTGGCGCATATAGCTCATCTGGCGGTCCACCACCATCAGGGCGCTCTGCTGCACCTGTTCGCGTGCCTGGAGGGTGGCTATCTGCCGGTTGGTGTCCTGCATGCTGTCCTCGAGCGAGTGCATCGCCACCCCGGGGTAGTTGCGCCCCGAGAGCATCACCCGCGCCTGCAGCATGATTTCCTGCAGGTACTGCACCAGAATGTCGAAGCTGATGTAGTCCGCGAGCTGGAGCATCAGCGTGTTTGAGACGCCCAGCGCCAGGGGGTTAACCAGATAGTGCAGCACCGGTATCGAGGTGGAGGTGATGAACCCCTTCTCCTCTTCGCTCAGCGGCAGGTCATCCTGCGCTTTACTGCTGATACTGGTCAGGAGTTTGCTCACCCGTTTGCTCAGCCCGTTATCCTCGCTGATGGTGACTTTGGCGACGGTGGTATTCAGACAGCTGCTGTCGTTGCAGACGTAAATACTGGCGCTGCCGCCGTGCAGCAGGGCGTGGATAATGTCATCCCGCGCCCCCATCGGCGGGAGCCAGCGGGGTTTGCCCCCGTCGTCATAAATCAGGGTGCCCGTCATACTCATGGCAAATTCCTTCAGCTCCTTGTTCCCCATAAACATGGCGTGGCGGTCGAGCGCATCCCACATCAGGTTCTTGTCGCGCAGCACCTGGTCGGCCATCGCGGGACCGGCCTTCCCGGCCATGTTTTTGTACTGGTTCCCCGTCCCGCAGCCCTGCCGGGCCGCCGCCCAGTCCGAGAAGAAGCTGGAGTCGGTCCCGATGGTCTCGCAGATGGCGGAGGCGTTCTCCTGGGTCTGCGGCCACAGGCCGCCGACAATGGCCCGGGCGGCCTGGCAGCTGCTCATGTTGGCCCCGTTCACGTCCGAGGCCAGTTTCTGCAGAAAGTCTTTCGCCGACGCCAGCTGGGGCGTGACGGTCTTGAGGGCCAGGTCAAAGAACAGGCCGGGGGCGTTGCTGAGGATAGATTTGGAGAACTGGATGAACTCGTCCTTGCTGATAAAGGAGAAGGAGCCGAGGAACATGTCGATGCCCCCGCACCCGGCGTTCAGGCTCGGCAGCTGCAGGGAGACCAGCTGGATATCTTTGGTGGACGTGCGGGCATACAGCCCGCCGCCGGTGGCATACCCTGCCGCCTGCCCCTGCCAGACCTTCGGGGTGGTGGTGTTCTGCGCATAGCCGAGATGGTTAAAGAAGTGATTCATGTCGTCGTTCAGGCTGGCGTGCGCCGTGGACACCGACAGGCAGGCGACAAGTACCGCAAGCACCCGTTTATTCATGGTGAGTACGGTCCCCCGCATCCGGATTGTCGTTATAAACCAGCCGGGCCTGCAGTTTTCGGGCGTGACGTTCCCCGTACCACGCCCCCAGCGTCGACAGCACATACCAGAGCAGGCCGGAGACCAGCAGCCCGACGCCCAGGCAGGCAAAGGCGGACGGCATGATGTACATCGTCAGGTTGATAGCATTCTCTATCGCGCCCGTCCGGGCCGCCAGTTCAGGGCTGACCAGCCCCTGCGCTCCCGGGGAATACAGACTGCCAAAAATGGCCATCCACAGCTGCCGGGACAGCACGGCCGCCATCAGAAAGGCAACGCCAGTCAGCACAAACACCGTGGTGGTCTGGGTATCACGACTGGATAATTTCATGGTATCTCCTTAATTTTCTTAGTGGGTTACGTTATCAAGGGCAAAACGGAACACCTCGTCGAGGCGGGCAATAAAGGCGGGCTGGTCACTCTCCCCCTGCTGCACCGGATACGTCTGCATGGTGTGGGCGTTCACCAGAAACAGCGTGGGGGTGGCGATGGGCAGCCCCTGGGCAAAGAACTCGGTCACCACCATCGGCGGGGCCGGCACCGCCTGCGGCCATGACGTATCGCCGTGGCCGTCCAGGGTGTAGGGGAACACCGACAGACCGGAGGCCCGGGCCACCGTCTTCAGCACCGGGTCAAAGGCCCGGCAGTGCGGACAGGTGGAGGACATGAACAGCACCACCTTCCAGTCGCGCAGGTTCACGACCCGGCCGTCGCTGAGCCGCCAGTTCACCGGCGACGGCACGGCCTGCGACACGACCGGCGGGGAGTGCTGCGCCAGCTTTTGTGCCTCGAGCCGGGCAATGTCATCCCAGGTGGTGGCGCTGACAGTGGCGCTGACAGTGAAGGCCGTCAGGACCAGGGAAAGAAAGACAGTAAATCGCATAGGTCTCACCTGTTGTGGAGGAATAAAGCGGGCCATCCGGCCCGGGGGAGAGGCCCGGAATGATTTCCGGGCCGATGCGCCGGGGGACAAGCGCAGCGCGTCAGGCGCTTTTGCACCCCGGCATCAGAAGTCCCGGGCAAAGCCGGAGGCCACCAGAAGGAACTGCTCGGCCAGGTCTTCCTGGGCGTGGAAGCCATACGCCAGCGGCTGGTACTGCGCATTCCCGGGGTTCACCAGAAACAGCGCCGGGAACTGCGTGATGTGCATCCGCGTACTCTGCCCGTTATCCGGCCGGGAGCCAGAAAGCTCAGGGGCCACCTTGCCGTCCACGGTCACGTAAATCAGGCTGATGCCGTACTCCCGGACAAACGCGCGCACCACCACACCCATCAGCACATCCACCGGCTCCCGGCCCCGGTAGAAGTAGAACAGGCCGTTTCGGGCCGATAATTCGCGGATGGCCTTTTTCTGCCGGTCCACGTGCTGTGCCTGGCGCACGGCGGCGGTGCTGTTGTAGTGGCTGAAGCGGGTGTTGTAGTCCAGCTCCGGGTACTTCAGGAGGGCTTCTTTGGAGGTCTGGGCAAACTGGGAGGATTTCTCCACCCAGAAATCCTGCAGCAGCTTGTAGCGGCGGAAGTTCTCCGCCGACGGGAACATCAGCGCCCGGTTCTGCGCCTCGCGGGTGGCCGCCTGCAGGCGGGTCATCAGCGCCGTAGCATTCTCCGGCGTCACCGCCAGCGGAGGCTGCGCCGGGGGCGCCTCCGGCGTGACCGGGGCCACCGGCTCGTTGTACCAGTGCCAGCCCTGCGCCACCTTATCCGGGAAGCCCCCCTGACGGTGGTCGGGCTGTGCCTCGCTGGCCGGGGCCACGCCGGTGAACAGGGTGACCAGCGTCAGTACCCCACCGGTGAGCGCCGGGCGAAACCCACGTGAGGGCCGGGAAAGCAGAGAGAGAAAGGAACGGCTACGCATCAGTGGCTGCTCCCGTGGCTGAACATCGCGTCCATACGCTGACGCATCCGCGCCTGCAGGGCCTCATCCTGCGGGATAGCCGAGTGACTGTTGAGGTCGGCGTAGAACACCGAGAAATCAATTCTGGAGAAGTCGATACGCTGCAGCTCCTCCGGCGTCATGCCCCGGCAGTCAGGCGACTCGCCGGAGCCAAACCCGATCCCCAGCTGCCAGGCCCGGCCCTGCTGCTGCACCAGCTGAGCCAGTTTCGACTCAAATTCGCAGTAGCCCCGCTTCTTCTCCAGACACACGCCGAGCACCTTCTTACTGCAGTACTCCCCGACATAGACCGTCAGGCGCCGGTTTTTCGCCTCCCCCAGGGCTTTCTCCTCGCTGCTGCAGTTCGCCAGCCCCACCTGTTTCCCCCAGCCGTCATCCTGGCAGCAGTTGCTGAACCCGGCGGCGAATTTCTTACAGGTGCGGGCCTTGCCAGTGAAAATATGGACGGTCTGGCTGTTCAGGTCGGCGACATCCTTCCCGGCGGCGGCCACCGCCGCCAGCTCTGAGGCCGCTTTCGCAAACATTTTGTTTTTGTTGTTATTATCCAGCATACAGTTGCCGTCGGTGCAGAAGAGTTCGTCCCCGCACACCTGCCCTTTGCCCTGCACGGTCGAGGCGCACGAGAAGGTCACGCTGGCGTGCAGGCAGGCCCCGTCGGCGGCATCGGCACACTGCTGCTTCACCACGTTGCAGGCTTTGTTGTGCAGGTACGCCCCGCAGGTGCCCTCACTGTCGCTCTGGGTAAGATAGCTGTCCCGCCACTGCCAGCAGTCCTGGTGGACGGTATAGGGCTTACCGGCCTGGTACACCACCCGGTCGCCTCCGGGCTGGATACACTGAGACCCCGTCAGGTGACCTTCCGCCTTATCAAACGGGCAGCTTTCACTCCACGTCACCCGGGGCTGCCAGACCTGCGCAGGCACGTCAATATCCACGATGAACTGCACCGGTAGCAGCTGTGTCAGGTCCCACGCCCCGGCAATCCCGGAATGCGAAAACACCACCTGTTGTCCCGCCGTCACCGCCTGCAGCGGCGAACTCAGTACCCCGGCACCCGCCTGGTCCAGCGGCATACTGAAACTGCTGCCAAAGGCAGAGTACACCACGGCAGCTCCCTCCATATTCTGAGCGTCAAAGCGGTAGGTAATGCGGGTTATCTGGCCGGAGACAGGCGCGGTCCAGGTGCCTGAGATTGATTCGCGGGTGACAACCGCCGGCAGCGTCCAGGTGCTGACAACCAGTTGCTGCCGGGCAGTACCACTGACGCTGTCCCACGCCACCCCGGCCGTGCGGGTGCAGGTCTGCTGGACCTGCAGGTCGCGGTCGCAGACAACATTCGTGAACACGTTTTTCTGGTACGTTTTCTCCTGGCACAGTTTCGGGTCGAAGACCGCCTTCGCATTCGTCTGCGCCGCCTGCGCGTTCTTCAGAAAGGGGGAGTCCGGGGTCACCATGTCCTTCGGCTGCCTGCGGCCTGAATCCAGCACCGCCTTCCCCCACTCTGCATTATTCAGGGTGGACGTGCCCGGGGCCGTCATGTCCTGGCCCCCCTTTTCCACGCCGCCGTAGTATTTTGTCGCGTCCGGCTGGCTGTTATAGCCGGGCAACGTCTCCTCCGGCTTAAAGGTTTTCAGGCTGTCCAGGCCCTTCCCCTGCACGCTTCGGGCATATTGCATGCCCCGGTTAAAGTCGTCGTTCGCCCCTGCCGGGAGGGGCGCCAGACAGCCCCCGACCTGGAGCAGGACCAGGATCATCATCCCGGCCGCCCGCCTTCCCCGGCTCATCGCGTCGCCTCCCTTCTGGCCGTCTCCAGCGCATGGCGGGCCACCGGGGCGCAGTCGCCCTCTTTCGCCACCTTCTCCAGCAGCGCGTCCAGGCGGATATCCCCGGCAATCCGGTCCGTGTGCCCCTCGCAGGTCACCACGAGCGCGGGCACGGCAGTGATGCCGAACTGCCGGAACCCCACCGGGTTAATCTGCACCCCGCCCCGGTTGCCGTTCCGGGCCATATCGAAGACCGCGCTGACGGTCTGGCGAAAGTTGTTGTTTATCATCCCGCGAATACTGACGGGGATGTGCAGCCGGTCGGCATCGGCCAGCATGATGGCCAGCCCCTCCCGGGGGATAGAGAAGGAGACAAAGTACTGTATGGCGGGCTGCGGCTTCGCCGCCCCCTGCGCCAGCCGGGTCTGCTGCTGTTGCTGCAGCCGGGCGATAAAGTCCCGGTCTGCGCCGGAGAGCTGACCTGCAGGCAGCGCCCCCACCACGGACGATAAGTCCTGATGACGCAGCCGGGCCGCGTTCTCCTGCAGCTGAGAAAGAAAGGCGCGGTCATCCGGCACACCGGCATGGCACAGGCAGGCACACCCCGCCAGGAGTACGACAGGCAATGATTTCATGAGGAATAGCCTTTAAAGCAGGTCTGAAAAGATCCCGGTCAGCGGGAAAGTGATATCGGGATGGCCGGAAAGTGTTGCCACCCGCGGGGCACGGGTGGCTTCGTGATAAAAAACGACAGAGAAACAAATTAGCCGGGCAGGATACCCGGCAACATCAGCAGCCCCCCACCAGGCTTTTCAGGGGAATGCCAAACTGATTATGCAGGCGGCGGATCATCGGCAGCGTTAAATTACGCTTGCCGTTAAGCACTTCATACACCCGGTTAGACTGGCCAATAGCGGGCTCAAGATCCCTGACCGTTAATCCCATTTGATCCATCCGAAATTTGATAGCTTCAACAGGCTCCGGGGGATCAATGGGGTAGTGTTTTTTTTCATACTCTTCAATAAGCAAGCACATGATCTCAAAGAAGTCGCCTTCAGGTGAGCCTGGCTCAGGTTCATTATCAAACAGGGGAGAAACGGCCCGAAGCGCTTCTTCGTAATCCTGCTCAGTTCTGACAGGTTTAATATTCATCGTGTTACTCCAGCTCAACAGTTTCAGCATCCACCCGATCGTAATCCCGGTGAGTGCCGATAAACTTAACGAACATCCAGCCCCTCTGGTATGCAATTGCGACAATTAATCGGTAGTCATTTCCCTTAATGTTGAATACCACTCGCCTGTTTTTCAGTATGCTGGCGTGGCGGTATTGCGCCTTAATCTCTCCCGGTGTCTTCCAGTCAGCCTTACTGACTTCATCCACCCAGGCTTTCAGCGGTTGCTCTGCATCAGGATTCACCGCCCAAAAATCCTTCAGGGTTTTAACGGATATAATTTTCACCCGTTAACTATAGTCCCAAAACGGGACTATAACAATAATCGTGATTACAGATACACGCAGTTCCGCTTGCGCCACATCAGGTAGCCGTAGTTCTCACGGTCATTGGGCGGCAGGTGGCCGGTCTCCCAGGTCAGGGTGCTCTGCCCGAACGGGTGGCAAGCGAGCGCGTCCGGGAGCATGTTCACCATCTGGTAGCGCCAGCGGCTCTTCGGGATAACCGGGGACGGGTACTCATAGCACACGGCCACATCGTGCCCCACGCTCTCCATGATCATCCCCTGGCGATGCAGCTTGTAGGCCATCCGCTCGGAGAGCAGCACCGACGCCGACGCCGGGCTGTACTGGTTGGTCACGGTCCCGGTGAACGGGTACAGCGACCCGTGGGCCCCGGCACACCAGAACAGGGGGTCAACCGGTTTCACCATGCTGGCCACCGCATCCGCCGCACATGCCCCCTGGGCCACCACGTTGCCAAACAGGGCCGCCTCCGGATTGATGATGAGCGCCAGCGCGTCATCGTTCCACAACGGGTCAAGCTCTGTCAGGTACCCGATATCCATGTCCCCGCCCTGCATACAGCCCATGTCCGTGAAGATATTGAGCCACGAGACCAGCGGGTATTTGTACCAGTGGACGTGGTAGAAGACCGAGGGCAGATCCTTGCTCTCCTGGGTGCCCACGCCCAGCCCCACCTGGCCGATTTTCAGCTGCACGCCGCCCAGGTTCACCATGCAGAACGGCGAGCGGGTGACGTCCGTGATGGCCATCGGCTCCCAGAAGCCGATGGCCAGCCCCACCCGCTTAAACACCGGGGGCGGGACCGGGCAGAGCTGGATGGGCGAGGCCGGGTTTTCCGTATCGGCCAGTTTCCCGGTCGACACCGCCGCGCTGCCAATCGAAACCGGGAACAGGCACTCCCAGCAGATATCGGTGATGGGGTTAACAAAATGCCCCCCGCAGGCCGGGCCGTCGGCAGTTGCGCCCCCCGACAGGGTCAGGCCGAGCGCCATGCCCGTGGCCAGCGCCAGTGATTTCAGCGTCATGATGTCGCCCCCGTCACCACCAGAGTCTCCACCCGCAGGTGCTGCCCGTCAGGGGCCAGGGTGACCCGGGCCGGGAGCGCGGTGATATGCAGCTTCCGGGTGAGCACCCCGTTCTGATCAAAGTACATCTGTGCGTTCAGCGCCTCGCCGGTGGTTTTTATGTCGCCGTTCACCAGAATAATTTTGCTGGCGAGGGTCTCCGGCGTCTGCTGCGCCATCCAGGCCACCTGCGCTTTGTCATCCCCGTCGATAAAGTACAGCGTCTCCCGGAAGGCCACGTGCGTCAGGGGGTTGATACGCTCCCCCCGACGGGCAAAGACCACCCCGTGGCTATCCGCGATATCGTGATCCACGGTCACGGACGGGTCGATATCGTCCACCGCCGCTTTCACAGCCCGGTGCAGGCCCGGCACCGGCGTCGGGCGCAGGACGTGCGCGGCAATCCGCTTCTCTGTCGCCGCCTGCATCTGCGCCAGCGTGCCGCCAGCCTGCATGGCGTGCAGCCGCTGCTGAATAAAGACCAGCATATCCTGCTCGGCCACCGGGTAGAGGTCGCCCCGGGTGCCGAAGTCCCGGGCTGCTGCCGGGAGCGAAAGCCACAGCGCCGGTAAGACGCAGGCAGAAAGCAGCAGGCTACGGACGGGCAGATGGTCACTATGCCTCATGGCTGCCCCCGGTCAGTACGCATCCGGCGGGCCACATCCTGCTGGATCGCCGGCGTGATATCGTCCGCCCCGCCCACCACCGCCGGTTTCACGAGGATAAGGGCATGGTGTGAGGCCTGCCAGGCCGTCAGGCTCTGGTTCAGGCTGGCGGTGAAGCGGGCCGTCAGCGCCCGGCTGGCCGTCTCGTCCAGATGGTGACGGGCCGACTGGTCCATAAAGCGGTCCACGGTGGTTTTCATGTCGAAGGTCACCGTCTCAGGCAGATGGCGGGAAACCAGCCACAGGGTGATGCCGGCGTTTATCGCCACCGTCCCCAGGACCAGCAGCGCCGGCATCAGGCCCCGACGGTACCCGACCCGGCTGCGCCGCGGTTGTGAGGGGGAACGGGGAGACGATTCGGGGGCATCAGGCTGCGCCTGCGGAACAGGCGTATTCAGAGGCGCCATGCTTCAAGCTCCTTCATTTCATCAGGGAAATTTCTCTTCGCCAGGGCATACACCACGTCGTGGAGGTGCCAGCCCTCCGCCAGCCGGGCTTCACGAAACTCAAAGTCCTCCCCCTTCGAGGAGAACATCGCCCGGCTCAGGGGATCGACAAACAGCCGGTGGAACGAACTGACCGCCCCGGTCCGCAGCATAAAGGCGGAGAACCACTGGTCCTTTGCATCCCCGAAACGCTCAATAATCTGCCGCTCATGGTCGCTGAACTGCGTGGGATTGCGCTCGCAGTAGGTTTTAAACTCCGCCGCATCCTGCTTCGCAATGACCTTGAAGGCCGAGTTACCCCAGGCCGCTTTCGACGCGGAGGATGCGTCATCCGAGTCAAAGTCCTTGATGTTCTGGGTGATGGTAATGAACGCTCCGTTGTGGCGACGGACGGTGCGGTAGCCGGTTTCAATGAAGTGCCCCACCTTCTCGTTTTTGAAGTTCAGCAGCTTCCAGCCCTCATCGATGGTGCAGCACTTCTTCAGGTTGCGCGGGGAACGGTACATCCGGTCCTCGATATAGATAATGAGGGAGAACATGACCGCCACCAGAAGCGCCGGGCGGTCCTGCAGGCTGCCCATCTCCAGGACCACCATTCGGGCATCATTCTGCAGGGCGGGTTTGTCGCTGTTGAAGTAGTCGGCGTACAGGCCGCCCCGGCAGTATTTGCCGAGCAGGCGAATAATCTCGTCCAGCCGCCGGGCAATGCTCTCCGCCCCCGCCTCGCGGGTCAGCACCACTTCAGCTTTCAGGTAGTCCACCACATCATCAATATGCGCGGCGTTGCCTTTCTGCGTCCAGGCCGCCATGACGCCGTCCAGGAGCAGATCCTCGTGAACCTCATCCAGATTACCGTCGGGGCTGGCCAGGACCGACAGCTGGTCGCGGATACGCTCCCCGGACAGTCTGATATCCGTCACTCCGGCAAACGGGTTAAACGACAGCGTGGCGGCGTTGATGTAGGTCCCGCCCATGTTCTCGCAGAAGGACTTGTAGCCGTCCCCCATATCAAACACCCACACCAGGCCCCCGTCGTCCAAGATGCTGCGCAGCAGGGGCTGCACCATGCCGGTCTTTCCGGCCCCGGAGGTGCCGGTCACGCCCATATTGTTGTTAGTGTTCCCCATCCCCTTCCCGAACAGATCCAGGAAGGCCAGCTGGCCCCGGTACCCCGGCACCGGCATCCCCTTCTCGCACAGGCGGTTGTCGGCGATGGCCGGGATCAGGTTCACCGCCTGAATACTTTCGCAGCGGTGGGTCACCCCGGTGGCCTTCAGGTCATTCCACAGCCCTTCGGCGGCCATAAAGGGCAGCATCGCCATCCAGTCCCGGTGCTGCATAAAACCGGGGGAATAAAGGTTCAGCCCGTTCTTTTTGAAGGTGTTGATGACCTTTTCCCCGCAGACCAGGGCGTCATCGTCGCTGTCCCGGCAGAACACCGTCATGTTCAGGTAGTGGCGGACCAGGCAGCTGTCCCCACTCAGCAGCCGCCCCCGGATGGCCTGCCACTCGTCCCGCTGGGTGACAAGGTTCGGCAGGAGTTTGGCCAGCGTACTGGCGGCCTTGCGATCCAGGTCGAGGAATTTACGGTTGGCCTCGTTCTGGGTGGCCACCTGGTCTTCGGCTTCCAGGGTAAAGGTCAGCACAAACGGGAACGGGATGGAGAGGTCCGGGTTGAGCAGGTTGCTGATGTTCTCCCCGCCCTGCCAGAGCAGGAACAGGTCAGGGTTTTTATCCAGCAGAAAGTTTATCGCCCGGGCGGAGGAGACCTGGCCCGCGCGTTCGGGCTCCGGCAGCGTGACGGTGAGGTGGGCCGGATGCACGGCAAAATCAATCCCGTTCTCCACGCACTGCATGTTGAGGTCGTCATACGGCGCGACTTCCAGCGCCGGGGGGTACAGCTGGTCCGGGCGATAGTTCACCAGGCTGCTCACCAGATTCAGCAGGCCGGATTCATCCACCACCTCCGTGAGCAGCTTCGCCGAGTCCAGGGTGGCCCGGACCACCTTCATCAGGTGCGCCAGGGTGGTGATCGTCGCCGCCCGGCTGGCTTTACGCTTCACGGCGTACGCGATATACAGCTCGTAGTTCCGCAGCGTCAGCGGCAGCCCGGTGGGGGTGGCAAAGCGGGTCCGGGCCGCCCGCTGGTAGTAGGCCCGCGTGATGGCGTTAAATTTCTTTTCCTCCTTGCCCTGCCAGGCAAAATCCGCCAGCCCCCGATCGAGGTCATCCCCTATCAGGGGACTCGACACCAGATGAAAGCTGATGGGCGTTTTGCGGGGCAGCTTGCTTTTCACCAGGTCGTTCAGCACCTCCACAATATGGGTGTTGGCCCCGATAAGCGGCGTGGCCTTCAGCAGGAAACCCACCGTGCTTTTGTTGATAAACAGCCCGGACTCCGCATCAAAGCCGCGGTACGGCAGCAGACTGCTGAGCCGGGGGTAGTTGAGGTTCTCCAGCGCCCGGTTGGCCGCCGTCGCCCCGGACGGGGCGCGCACGGCATGCCACAGCCGGGTGAGCGTCTGGGTAAACACATCGTCGGTTTGATGACTCACGGCTGCCATTCCCCCGGTTTCACCACAAACGACAGGCGGCCCGGCTCATGGAAGCTGTCCTGGCTGTCCACCCACGGGGCCACCCAGACGGTGGCGGTCCCTTCCGGCAGGCGAACCGGGCCCGGCTGCCCGGCCCGCACGGCGTTCAGGAGGCTCAGGGGACGACCAGGTTCAGCCGGGGCGGGCAACCGCGTCGCATCCGGCTTTGCGGCCGCCGCCCTCGCTTTCTGGCGCGCCAGGCGGTTCGCCGCCTCAATGGTCATACAGTTATCGGTGGAGGTGGCATTGCAGCCAAAATCAGACTTTGCCCCGGCACAGCCGGCAAGCAGGCACACCCCTGCCAGTAAAGGCAGGATCAATCGGGTCATGACGTTTTTTCCTGAAAATAAAGGGGATGAACAGCACAAACAGTGAGAAAGGACGAGGCGCGTTTCACTCAGACCGTGAGAAGCGAGACCGCCTCATAGTCATCTCCGGTGCAGTCCAGGTCGGCCACCACCGGGATATCTTTCCAGCGGCGTAAGTCCTGGCTCCACTGCCTCAAATCCTGAACCGGGAGGCCGTGAACCTGGCAGATACGCTGAATTTCGGTGTTATCATGCCAGTCGATATGCTCAATGTGCATGGCGAGGACGAGGTCTTCGTAAGACGGACGCTTACTCTCATGGGTATACGGGAGCGACCACGCCCGCCAGTCGGCATCAAAGACATCGGCCCGCCCGAGGGTGTCCGTCAGCTGATAAATATCCGACGGCCCGGCCTCGCTGTCCGGGATAAGTTCAAAATACAGCGGCCCGACAACGGGGTGTTCGGCCCCGATAACCACATGGTGTTTTGTTTCTGTTGCATCGTTATCAACCGTTTTCATTGCGCTTTCCTTTATTCACCACAGTGAAAAATCAAATGGATGATGCCGCCACATCGCACCGGGCATACGCCCTGAGCCCGGCCCGGTATGCCTGCGGGGCGTCGGGATGCAGGGTGGCCTGGCGCAGCAGTCGGGCAAAGGCCGGGCTGTTCTCCGCGACAGCGAAGAGTGCCACTTTGTCCAGCTGCTCATGGCAGGCCGCCTGGCGGGTAGCCCGCACGTCGGTGAGGACACGGGTCACGTCGGGCTGGACGAGCGCCAGGCTGTTGAGCCAGTTTTGCGTCACGTCTTCGCCGGATGTCATTGTGGGATGCTCAGCGCCCGGGTTAGCCCGGGTACAACCGGCGAGCAGGCAGGCGCCCGCCAGCAGGGGAAGCAGGAATTTTTTCATCAGATTATTTGTCCTTATATTCAGCATGTTCAGCGGGGTCGTTCGCAGGGCGCCCGTATCTGAACTGCGCAGAACGGCCGTCCGCCAGACCCTGTCGGTTCCCACGGGAAGGCACAAGCCCGGTCATCCAGGCGAAACTGGCATACAGCGCCGCGAACGTGAGCCAGGAAATCCGGAGCAGGTGCGCCAGCGTCCGGTCGATGTACGCGGCATATCCGGCTGCATCGGTTTTCACCTGCGGGCAGGGGGCCGTCGGGGCGGGAGGCTCCCCGGGGGCAGGAATATCCCTGGGTGCGCACTGCGCATAAAACCAGACGCCGCTGGCGCTGCTTGTGCTGACCGATTCGGCGTACTGCACCAGCATCTGGCCGGGCGTTTCACCGCCCTGCCCCGCGAGCACCACAACCGCCAGGGTCAGGGTGCCCAGCGGCGCGATTACCAGCCACTGCACACCCCAGCCCAGCCACCGCAGGGCATACCCCACAGAGGTCATCAGGTTACGCGGCATGATGTTTCCCCCCCGGCTGTCGGGGCAGCCGCCACCCCGCTACCCTGCCCAGGATGGCGCATACCGGGGCCATCAACAGCCAGAACACAACATAGAAACGCATCGGATCGCACTCAGGATGAGATGACCAGAACCCCAGGAGTGTCGCTGGCATCATGGCGACCTGAGGGAGAATAACCAGCCACAACACGCCCCAGCCCAGCCATCGCAGGGCATACTCCACGGAGGGCATCAGGTTATGCGTCATGTTTTTCTGTCCCGTAAACGATGCGTACGGGACAGTTTTCTTCGATGATGCGGGCCAGCCATGCCGCTGAGACAGGCGACACATCGGGAAGCGCCGCCTGCACGGTGAGCTGTCGCTGTCCCTCCGTGCCCGGGTCGCGGATAAGGGGGCTGCCGGACCGCGGCTGGCCGGATGTGTCAGTGTGAACGGGGGCAAGGGTTTGACTTTATTCATCATAATTTCCTCAGATAACAAGACGATAAGGCTGGAATATGGAGGCCGAAGGCGAGCGGCTCACTCTCCGCCACAGGCTGGCGATGGCGCAGACGACGGGGCAGGAAGCACCGCGCCAGGCAGATGCCCGCGAGGGGCAACCGCAGGGTGCTGCGGATGTGGCACCCCCCAATCTGGCGGGGCAGACTGTATTTCCATGGCGCTGTTGCGCACATCAATCAGCAGCCCGGTGAGGGTGCGCATCTCCTGCAGCATCAGGTAGTGGTAAATCGTCAGGGCAAAGAGCAACGCGACCATCACCAGGGAAATCACGTGATATCTTTTATTCATATCCATTGTTGTTACCTCTTCTTTTTTCTTTCAGTGTCATAGCGCTCGTGAGTCATGAGGACCCACGATTCGCCGTTATTCCGGCTGAACAGCCGCCAGAAAGGGCCCACATTGATTTTGAGTACCCCTTTCTGGCGCCGGTCTTTCAGCTGGCAGTAATTGTGCGCGCCCTCCCGGAATGCCATCACCTGCCGGTTGGCTTTCGACAGGCAGGCCGGGGGCGCCGGGGAAGCAAGCGTCAGGCCGGGTACGGCCTCCACAACATTCGTCCTGGGCATACGCGACTCCTGGGGTTATCGGCGGGGGTCGAACGGATGTCGGGCACTGTCCATGACTGCGCGCAGCTGCAGGCCATAATCCCCCAGGGTCTGCTTCACGCTCAGCCAGAGGGCAAGCATGCCCGCCAGACGCCCGGCGCTGGACAGCTGCCAGAGCTGGATGGTGTGGCGAGCCGCCAGAATCAGCGGCAGGGCGCAGGCCGTTGGTGCCGCCGGCATTGCCGCCACCTGCAGCAGAAACCCGGTGGCCTGCACCATCAGCAGCAATACGCTGAGGCTGCCCCACCAGAGCAGGCTCCGGCGCAGCAGCTTCAGTCCGTGGTAAAGCGCCCGCGGGCCGGTCAAATCCTGCCCCAGGCATCGCCAGGCCAGCCGCTTTTGTTCCCGGGGGAGCGTCATGGCTGCTGACCCTCCGGCACCGGCAGGGACCCGGCATCAGGTGACACAATGTCCCCCAGCTTGTACCGACGCAGGTCATTGAGCGTGTTCTTCACCGCATTACTGGCGGAGGACATCGCGCTCCCGGCGTTGCCTGCGCCTGAAGAGGCGTCCCCGGCAGCTGCGGCCCCGGCTTTCGCCTTCAGCGCCTCTGCCACGGTCTGTATCTGGAAGCCATCGTTGAAGACCAGGGTGACATCGTTCCCCGCCCCGATGGGGATAACCGGGTGGTACTGCTCGGCGCGTTTGATGTAATACTCCGAGAGCGTCTTCGCCGCCGAACTGGTGCCGCCGCCAATGCCGCTTTTCAGGATATCGCCCGCGCCCGGTGACGCCGTGGCCCCCATCCCTACCGTCGTTGTCCCGGCACTTTCAACGCCCTTGCCAATGCCCTCCAGGAACCCGGCCCCCCAGGCAAAGCCCAGGACCTTGCCGTTACGCATCACCACCTCCCCCTTGATGCCGTTCTTGCCCATAAAGGAGACGTGTCCCTGAATAGCCTGGTCAATGACCTCCTGGCCAATATTGCAGCTGAGCTTGTGCGTTCTGACCTCCGCCCGCTCACTCGACACATCCCCGTAGGCTTCGAGCGTGACAAAACACCCGGTCAGGTCGAACTCTTTGTCATTGGGCATCTGGATTTTGCCGGTAAGGCGCAGCTGCATCGGCGAGGTGTTCTGCGCCCCGGTTACCGACGCATTGGCATCGGCCCCCTCCAGCACCACCGACTGCGCAAAGCTGCCTGACGGGATGTAGGGGAAGTGGAAGCTTTCCGGGGCGGCAGGCGGGGTAAACGTCTGGCGATGCAGCCCGCTGTCAGGGGGCATCAGCGTCACCTGCCCTTCCGGCGGGATACCCATCCCGTCGTAGCGCACCGGCGGCTGCCCGGGGGCGCCCTGTGGCAGGGGCGTGCTGCCGGTGTACGCCTGCCCCGGCGTCGTCGGAGAGACCGGCGGCACCGGGGCAGTACCTGCTGGTTTCTCCGCTCCCCCGGCCAGCTTCAGGTTGTCATTCGTCACCCGCAGGCTCTCCACCTGCCGCTGCAGCTCTGCATTGCTGTCGGAGAGCGTGCGGATTTCCCCTTCCATGGTTTTAAATTTCTCGTTGACGTCGCGCCCCACCTGCTGGACTTCCTCGACGGCATGGGACTGCAGCTTGTCGTCAAAGGTGGCGTTCACCACCCCGGTCATGTCCGGCGCAGGCTCGCCCGGGGGCGGACTGTCCGCCGGTTCGGCGTGTCGGGTCATGCCATACCAGCCCACGCCCCCGAGCGTCCCGAGGCCCAGCACCACCGCCACCAGGATAGCCACTTGCTTTCTTTTGGTCTGAATATTGATGTTTTTCATGGAGCCACCGCCTGCTCACGGATGAGCGTCAGGGTGACTGTGGCCCCGGCGGGCAGCGAGGCCGACCGCGGCCAGAACATCACGGCCCGCACACCGGGGGCCTGAAGAGCCTGCTCGCGCAGCGCCAGAGGGCGTGCCCCGGTATTGGTGAGGCGATAGCGCTCAACCTGCAGGCTGTCCCCGCGCCAGACCTGAAACTGCGTGGCCCGCCCGACCACCGGGAGCACCACGTCCTGCGGGTCAGCGTCAGCCAGCACATACCCGTCCGGCATCTGCCCGTCGAGAACCCCCCGGCTCAGGGCGATCAGCAGCGACTCGTACGCCTCGCTGCGCTCCCGGGCCTGCGCCACCGGACGGGCTAGCAGGCTGGCAGACGTGATGCGGTAGACCCGCCCCTGCCCTTTCACCGGCATGGCCCGTAGCGAGAACACCTGCCCGGACTCGGTCTCCACCACAAAGGTGAAGGGGTGTCCGACCACCGCGTAGAACAGCATGGCCCCGTTCCCGGTTTTTTCCGCCCCGGGGATATCGCTGCCCTTACTGGTCAGGGCAGCGATACGTTCCCCCTGCACCATCAGCACGTTGGGGTTATCCTGGCTGACCGGGACGGTGAAGGTGCTGCCATTTTCACCCCGGAGCGACACCGGCCCCGTGGCCATCGCCACTCCCGGGAGTAACCCGGCCAGCACCGCCAGGGCAGCCTTACTGAGCTTTTGCATCATTTACCTCAATGAACTTCTCTATCGTGGTCACCCCGGCCTGGTAATCCAGCATCAGCCGGTAGTGACGAATTTCCGACAGCGGCTGACTGTGCCCAATCCAGGTCTTCAGCACGCCCCGGATATCCACCACCCCGGCGGCCGGGTACACCTGAATGGCGTCCTGATAGAAGGCCGAGGTCACGTCGTTGTCCTTGATGCGCTTCGCCTCCTGAGTCAGCACCGGGGCAAATTTATCCCGCGCCCCGGCGCGGACGAACGACAGCAGAAACGCATGCTGCTGGTCGACCGTCTGCGGGGAGACGTTGAGACGCAGGGAAAGGAAGGAGAGGGCCATCATCTGCAGAAAGGGCGCGCTGGCCTGATTCTCCGAGACCACGAACGGGGCGTTAAACGCCATCGGCACCACAATTTTCTCCCGCTGGTTGACGAGAGAGCGGTTGGTCACGCCGAGGTAAATATTGCCGGTTATCGACAGCGCCAGCAGGCTGAACAGCCCGACGACCAGGTATCCCACCACCGTGGCACCGGACACCTTCGCTTTTAAGGACATGATTACCGCCTTTATTTAATCCATTGCCGAAAACAGGACCCGGGAATTTTGCGGTACACCACCCGGAACAGCTCCGTCGGCAGGTACCAGTAGAGCAGGTTGTACAGCCACATGCTGCCCTTCCCCCGCTTCAGCCAGTGAATGAAGAGCCAGGCGAGCACCCCGTAAATCAGCCCGCCCAGGGCATGCTTCTCCCAGATGGCAATCAGAAACGGGGGAACAGAGGGGATAAACTCATCCAGCGGCATGCCGAAAACCCGCATCTGCTCCCCGAGCGTTTTCGGGAAAAGAAATTTTTTCAGTTCATCTCCCGACACAACGCGCCCTCTTATCCGATGATGGCGAACGCCACGTTAATGAACACGGACAGCACGATAATGCCGCCCAGCACCTTGAAGCTGCGGGTCCCGATATAGGTGGCGATGGCCACCACCACCTCCCCAATCAGCAGCCACTTCATCAGGGAGGAGTCCTGCCCGAAGGTGCCCTTCACCGCGTCATCCCCGACCTTGAGCAGGTCTTTGGTCGCCGCCGCAAAGGCACCGTGCTGTAGCACCAGGAACAGCGCGCAGGCCAGCAGGGTCATCACCAGAATGTGCGCCACCTCCCGGCGGAACACCTTTTGCTTCACGGCGGACAGCATGCCGTGGTGATTCAGTACCACTTCCATTATTGAATCCTTCTGAAACAGTGAGTTAAAACAACGTTGTTACAGCGGACTCGCTAACCCGCCCGCTGTAAAAATGGTGTCTCAGGGGCGCCGTAAACCGGCTTTACCCGACGGGCACTTCACCCGGCACTGCTCTATCTGCACCAGGAGGTCCGCGATATCGCAACTGCGGGCGCGCGCATCCCCGCACAGGCGCTGGTAGCGCAGCTTCAGCGCCGAGAGGGCAATCACCTGTTCACGCCAGTGTTTTATTTCCGGGGACATGCAGACCTCCAGTGAAAATAAGCCGGGGAAAAACGCCGAAATAAGAAAAAAGCCCCGCCGGGAAACGGGCATGCTACCGCCCCAGGGTGTCACACCTGTCGTGGGGCAACGCTGCCCCGACGGGGTTCGGGCAAAGGGAAGCCCGCCGCTTTTTCGGGAATAAAAAAGCGGGTCATGCAAAACACGTTATTTGGGACGAACAGCGACCGGTGTCAGCCCGTCGCGGCGACCGGTGTCAGCCCGTCGCGGCGACCGGGCTGAACACTACAGCGTCAGAATGTCGTGTGGATCATCTGTCAGCACGGGAATGGTCTTCAGGCTGTGGTAGAGCCGAAGCTGCGCCTCCACAGCGCGGGTACGCCCGGCCTTCTTCGCGGCCAGCGTCAGCAGGTCGCTGGCGGGTCGCATCAGCAGAATGCGGGTACTCACCGGGTTATTGGCCGGGTGCTCAGGGTCGTTGATGGGTGTGGACATAAACATTTCTCCTTGTTAGGTGGAGAAATTCTTTCATAAAAAATTTATTTTGTTACTTGGTCACCTGACCAATGTGAATTTATACAGCACTTTCTATCTCATTAAATTAAAAGAAATTATATCTTTTTCACACATGAAGATATATTTTCTATCAACTATGCTTTTGATAAAAATCAATTCCCAAGTTGCCGCTTTCGCTGAAGCGCCATTCATTATCGCAAGGCGGCGGGGAATATCCCCACCGAGATAATCCTATCCAAGCGGTAGTAGCGTGGGCTCAGAAACAAACTGCTCAGGAATAATATTGAGCCAGCCATAGAGCTTGGAAAAGTGTAAGAGCTCCTCCCTGTCAGCAATGTTAAGCTTCAGATAGATATTACGGAGACATTGATCTATCGCCTGTCTGGATACTTTCATATATTCAGCTATCCATCGGTTGGATCTGTCCGCAACAGTTAGCCAGGCAACAACCCACTCCTTCTCGGTCAAAAAAGATGTAGGTGACACACCACAAAATTTGCCACGACCAATAATATTAAGAGGCTCTTGTTTAGTTTCCGGAATAATGATCGGCAACCAGTCAACAGCTTGTTCGAGGGAGGAGAGTTCTATAAGGAAAATCAGGGTACATTTATTTCCCTCAAGCAGAAGGGGAACCAGCCTGACGATGAATGACTTAACGCCATTGATGTCATTGAAATACCCCCACGAGAAAAGAAGCATTTCTTTCCCGGACGCCATCGTTCGCTTTTCAAATTCATGCATCCGCCTGATGTTATGCTTCGGGGCAGCAAAAACGTCCTGATCCGTCATCCCGGCAACGGGGGTTATCTGTGGGAAAAATCGGGCCGAAAACGCAAGGCTGGTATCCATCAGATAATGATCTGCGGACTTTATGTACCATACCCCACTGAATTCTTTATAAAAACGGTAAAAATCCTGATGAAAGCCTTGTGATCCGGCGGTGAGATCCATAGGATCGAGAGCAGCCATAACCATCTTCCTTAAACTGAGTGGTTTTTGGTTAGCTCGTATGATGGGGCCTAAACCCATCATACGGGCGCAACGTTATATTTTGAGGCAGCATCATTTTATGCTGCACCGTCACTTTATCACAGCAATAAGATATCGCCAGGATTATTTCTGTCCGTTGAATACTCATGTACTCCCCCCAAAAATCATGCAGGTGCAGCGTTTATTTGCTGCAAGTCTGAATCGTTTATATGCGTTGAACAACCGTGTCCAGTAACTCTATTGAATAAGAGCCTGCACCGGGATCAGGTTATAAAAACCTTTCCTGTAACAAACCGAAATAACTTCATTGTAATTTCGCACACCGAAAGCGATTATCAGTTCGCGCAGGCAGCGATTGATCTCTCAGCCATGCATGCCGGTCATTTCAGTCACACCGGAACGTGAAAATCCTTTCAGAAAGAAAAGCCTGCTCATCACTCAGGTGGTAGCCAGGTGTTCTGGTCAAGTTAATCAGGACACTTTTTTATCAGACATCTGTTCATAGCGTACCGGAGATATTTCCCCGTTCGCCGTATGATTTCTGTCAAG
>NZ_FXAS01000003.1:0-259128 GCF_900177785.1 Cedecea sp. NFIX57
CGAGCTTTTTCTTCTGGTGCGTTATCGATCTGGTCGAATGCACGAGCAGAACCACCGTAGGTTTTAGCCAGAACGGTAGTGATTGCAGCGGTCAGAGTGGTTTTACCGTGGTCAACGTGGCCGATAGTACCAACGTTAACGTGCGGTTTTGTACGTTCAAATTTTTCTTTAGACACGGCTATATTCCTTACTATTGTGCTCTCACCTTATGGAGAGAGCACGGGATCATTGTGTTAAAAGCGTTGGCTTATTTGCCACGAGCTTCGATTACGGCCTGAGCAACGTTGTTAGGTGCGTCATCATACTTCAGGAATTCCATGGAGTAAGATGCACGACCTTTGGTCAGAGAACGCAGCTGAGTTGCGTACCCGAACATTTCAGACAACGGAACTTCAGCATGAATCTGTACGCCAGTAGCGTTAGATTCCTGGCCTTTCAGCTGACCACGACGACGGCTAAGGTCACCGATAACGTCACCGGTGTTCTCTTCCGGAGTTTCAACTTCAACCTTCATGATAGGCTCAAGCAGAACTGGTTTAGCTTTCTTAAAGCCATCTTTGAAGGCAATAGAAGCGGCCAGTTTAAACGCCAGTTCGGAGGAGTCAACGTCATGGTAAGAACCGAAGTGCAGACGCACGCCGAGATCAACAACCGGGTAACCCGCCAGTGGACCAGATTTCAGCTGCTCCTGGATGCCTTTATCAACGGCAGGAACGTATTCGCCAGGAATTACGCCGCCTTTGATGTCGTTGATGAACTCGTAACCTTTAGGGTTAGAGCCCGGCTCCAGTGGGTACATGTCGATAACAACATGACCGTACTGACCACGACCACCAGACTGCTTGGCGTGTTTACCTTCGATATCGGTAACTTTAGCGCGAATCGCTTCGCGGTAAGCAACCTGAGGTTTACCGACGTTCGCTTCAACGTTGAATTCACGCTTCATACGGTCAACGATGATGTCGAGGTGCAGCTCACCCATACCGGCGATGATGGTCTGGTTAGATTCTTCATCAGTCCATACGCGGAATGATGGGTCTTCTTTAGCCAGACGGCCCAGAGCCAGACCCATTTTTTCCTGGTCAGCTTTGGTTTTTGGTTCAACGGCGATGGAGATTACCGGCTCTGGGAATTCCATACGCTCCAGAATGATAGGCGAATCTGGATCACACAGGGTGTCACCAGTAGTTACGTCTTTCAGACCGATAGCAGCCGCGATGTCACCTGCGCGAACTTCTTTGATCTCTTCAC
Source organism: Cedecea sp. NFIX57 (assembly GCF_900177785.1). NCBI lineage: Bacteria > Pseudomonadati > Pseudomonadota > Gammaproteobacteria > Enterobacterales > Enterobacteriaceae > Cedecea > Cedecea sp. NFIX57. The sequence goes on from NZ_FXAS01000003.1 coordinate 1,252, forward strand.
GTTTGTTAGCGTGCATCTGAACGATACGGCCAAAGCGCTCACGAGCAGCTTTAACGGAGTTCAGCACGGTATCACCGGAGTTAACAACGCCGGAGTAAACGCGGAAGAAGGTCAGGTTACCAACGAACGGGTCAGTTGCGATTTTGAATGCCAGAGCAGCAAACGGCTCGTCGTCAGTTGCGTGACGCTCAGCCGGAGTGTCTTTACCGTCATCCAGAATACCGTTGATTGCCGGTACGTCGGTTGGTGCTGGCAGGTAATCGATTACCGCATCCAGCATCGCCTGAACACCTTTGTTCTTAAATGCAGAACCACAGGTAACCAGGATGATTTCGTTGTTCAGAACGCGCTGACGCAGAGCTTTCTTGATTTCTTCCTCGGTCAGCTCTTCGCCGCCCAGGTATTTTTCCATCAGCTCTTCAGAGGCTTCTGCAGCGGACTCGATCAGGTTCTGGTGCCATTCGTCAGCCAGGTCCTGCATGTCAGCTGGGATATCTTCGTATTCGAAGGTAACGCCCTGATCTGCATCGTTCCAGTTGATGGCTTTCATTTTCACCAGGTCGATAACGCCGGTGAAACCTTCTTCAGCACCAATCGCCAGCTGAAGCGGAACAGGATTCGCGCCCAGACGGGATTTGATCTGGCCTACAACTTTCAGGAAGTTTGCACCCATACGGTCCATTTTGTTAACGAACGCGATGCGTGGAACTTTGTATTTGTTAGCCTGACGCCATACGGTTTCAGACTGTGGCTGAACACCACCAACTGCGCAGTAAACCATTACTGCACCGTCAAGAACACGCATGGAACGTTCTACTTCGATGGTGAAGTCAACGTGCCCTGGGGTGTCGATGATGTTTACGCGGTGCGGTTCATACTGCTTAGCCATACCAGACCAGAATGCAGTAGTTGCAGCGGAGGTAATGGTGATACCACGCTCCTGCTCCTGTTCCATCCAGTCCATGGTTGCAGCGCCGTCATGAACTTCACCGATTTTGTGGTTTACACCGGTGTAGAACAGAATACGTTCGGTAGTCGTGGTTTTACCGGCGTCGATGTGTGCACTGATACCGATGTTACGGTAGCGTGCAATGGGTGTTGTACGAGCCATTTGATTCCTCTATATCCTGGGACGTTCAAGTTAAGTAACCCAAAGCGGGCAGCTTCATGAAGCGCCCGCTTGGGTAACACTACGAAGGATTTATTACCAACGATAGTGAGCGAACGCCTTGTTGGCTTCAGCCATACGGTGAACGTCTTCACGTTTCTTCACTGCAGTGCCTTTGTTTTCTGCAGCATCAGACAGTTCATTCGCCAGGCGAAGAGCCATGGATTTATCACCGCGTTTACGAGCAGCTTCAACGATCCAACGCATTGCCAGAGCATTACGACGAACCGGACGAACTTCAACTGGAACCTGATAAGTAGAACCACCTACACGGCGGGACTTAACTTCGACGGTCGGACGGACGTTGTCCAGAGCGACTTCGAAAGCTTCCAGCTCGTTTTTACCAGAACGCTGAGCCAGGGTTTCCAGCGCGGTATAAACGATAGATTCTGCAGTAGATTTTTTACCATCTACCATCAGGATATTTACAAATTTAGCCAGCAGCTCTGATCCGAACTTAGGATCCGGCAGAATTTTACGCTGACCAATCACGCGACGACGTGGCATAGGAATACTCCGTTGTTAATTCAGGATTGTCCAAAACTCAAAGAGTTTATTTTGACATTAATTTAAAACGTTTGGCCTTACTTAACGGAGAACCATTAAGCCTTAGGACGCTTCACGCCATACTTGGAGCGAGATTGCTTACGGTCTTTAACGCCGGAGCAGTCAAGCGCACCACGAACGGTGTGGTAGCGAACACCTGGCAGGTCTTTAACACGACCACCACGGATCAGGATCACGGAGTGTTCCTGCAGGTTGTGACCTTCACCGCCGATGTAGGAGGTGACTTCAAAACCGTTAGTCAAACGCACACGGCAAACTTTACGCAGTGCGGAGTTTGGTTTTTTAGGAGTGGTGGTATATACACGGGTACATACACCACGTTTTTGCGGGCAAGCTTCCAGCGCAGGCACGTTGCTTTTTGCAACTTTGCGTACGCGTGGTTTGCGAACCAGCTGGTTAACTGTTGCCATTAAATAGCTCCTGGTTTTAGCTTTTGCTTCGTAAACACGTAATAAAACGGCCTCATATAATATGAGGACGCAGAATTTTAGGGCTGAGCCGAAAAGGTGTCAAGAAATATACAGCGATCCACCGTCACCAAGCGAACTGCTGGCTATGTTTTATCGTTAATCTGACGAAATCAGTATAGCCGACACGCTCAACTTTGGACGAAATTTGAGCAACAAGACCTCTGGCCTCAACATCTTCTTGCAGAGCGTGAACAGTAATGGGGGCAGAAAGCAGTAATTCAAGCGCCCGGCTGCCATTCAGCGCGGCAATCACGCCATCTTCAATCAGCAGTAAATCGTCGCCTGGCTGGGTATAACGCAGAATCTCGGTGATATCGCACTGAAAGGGCGAGTGACGTAAGGTATGCAACATGAGCGCCTCAGAAAGTGAGTACAACGTCGTACTGGTTTAATTTTTCCCTCAGCACATCAGGTGCCAACACTTCAGCATCAATAACCCTGGATGCCTGATCCGAAAGCCCTCTTTCCCTTAATGACGCTGCGCAAAGGAAGCACTGTTCGATATCGTACAGCGGCAAAATGCGGAAGGTGGCGATGTAATCCCTGCCCAGTACTTTGGCAGGCTGTTGCCCCGGCAGCAGTTGTAAAACACCATCGCCAACAAAGAACACGCCGATATCTTCTGACAGGGCCGATGTCGCCAATAAGGCATCCAGCCCTTCCCGGCCAGAAGTGCTGCCGTGCGGCGCAGATCGAAAAACAAAAGCAACGCGCTTCATTAGAACTGCACCATTCTTTCACAGGTAAGCGCGGCTTCTGCCAGCGCTCCCAGGCCACTAAGCGTAAAGCCAGGCTGGAGATTACTCACGTTGAGCCCCAAAGATTTGGCCTGTTCTTCATCAGTGACGCCGCGACGCAATGCCGCTGCCACGCAGATATGCAGTGCCACATCGTGCTGCGCGTTCAGGCTCTGCCACTCGCGGACAAGGTCAACCTCATCGCTTGCCGGGGCGGTCAGCTGATTGGCGTTATAAATCCCCTCACGGTAGAAAAAAACGCTCTCAAGCGTGTGTCCTTCCGCCAGCAACGCCCTGGCAAACAGCAATGCGCTGCTCGCCTGCTGCGTCCCATAAGCCGGGCCAGTGACCATCAAGGCAAAGCGCATTACTTATCCTGACCGAGGAAGTCGCCGTTTTTGAACTGGCGAATGTAGAGATAAACGGTATGTTTGGAAATGTTCAGCCGATCGGCAACCTGGTTGATGGCATCTTTGATGTCGAAGATGCCTTTCTCATAGAGGTTGAGCACTATCTGGCGGTTCTTGGCGTTGTTTGAGACGTTGCGATCGGCATTCACTTCTTCAATCGTGAATTCCAGCGTTTGCATCACAAGATCCTCTACGGAGGACGCAAAGTTCACCGAAGATGGGACTTCCTGATCCTGCGTTTCTGGTGGAATGAAGGTCGACATGATCTGGGAGAACGGCACGTCGAGATTCATGTTAATGCAAAGCAAACCAATCACCCGCTGGTCACGGTTGCGGATCGCGATCGTCACCGACTTCATCAGTACGCCACTTTTTGCGCGAGTGAAGTAGCATTTAGAGACGCTGCTGTCGGCACCGGTCATATCGTGCAGCATGCGCAAAGCCAAGTCGGTAATTGGCGAGCCTATTTTTCGCCCGGTATGTTCACCATTAGCGATACGAATGGCTGAACATTTCAGGTCCTGCAGGGAGTGCAGAACGATTTCGCAATGGGAGCCAATCAGCATCGCTAACCCGTCCACGACCGCTTCATAGGATTTTAATATTTCGAAGTCGGTTTGTTCAAAAGGACGCTGGTCCAGCAAATCAAGTTCACTGGTTTCGTTGGTTAAAAGCGAATTGGACATGAAAAAATACCACCCTCTCAGATTGATGACAAACGTCCGGACAACGGGGTTCTCGGGCGTTTGGGGTAAATCAGCAGACTTCGTCCATTATTTTTATTGCTGCAAATTGAGCGTGTTATGGATAAAAGACGTTGCCAGCAATTTACTCTAAAGAGAGCCTGTCGCGCTTTGATGGTGTCAGGGCAGACTCATACTCGATTGAAACGCTGCCCGCTAAGGTAATACAACGTAAGACGTGCTTTCCAGTCTTTATTCTCCTCATTACGCGTGGGGGGAATAAACACCGGCGGCAAAAACAAAACCGCCGCCCGGTGGGCGGCGGCTCAAACAACCTGCTAATTACTTGCTTTTAGCAGCGTCAGCGGCTTTAGCATCTGCAGCAGCGGCTGGCTTAGCGTCAGCTTTTGGCGCTTGTTTAATGTCCAGCAGCTCAACTTCAAATACCAGCGTAGAGTTGGCAGGGATCCCCGGCACGCCGGTTTTGCCGTAAGCCAGTTCTGGTGGAATTACCAACTTGATCTTGCCGCCTTTCTTGATGTTTTTCAGGCCTTCGGTCCAGCCAGGGATAACACCGTCAAGGCGGAAGGACAGTGGCTCACCGCGGGTATAAGAGTTATCAAACTCTTTACCGTCGATCAGCGTACCTTTGTAGTTAACCACAACGGTATCGGTATCCTTCGGCGCATCACCAGTACCGTCTTTCTCAACTTTATACATCAGGCCGGTAGAAGAGGTTTTAACGCCTTTCTCTTTCGCGAAAGCATCACGGAAGGCTTTGCCTTTGTCCGCGTTCTCTTTAGCGTCTTTCTCCATTTTCTCCTGAGCGGAGGCTTTTACGCGAGTCTCAAACGCCTGCAGAGTTTGTTCAATTTCCTGGTCAGACAGTTTGCTCTTATCCGCAAATGCATCCTGTACGCCCGCGATCAGCTGAGCTTTGTCCAGGGTGATCCCCAGTTTCTCTTGCTCTTTCAGGGAGTTTTCCATGTAACGCCCGAGCGATGCGCCCAGTGCATAGGCCGCTTTCTGGTCGTCGTTCTTAAAGGCCGCTTTGCTGTCAGCCTGAGCCGCAGGTGCATCTTTCGCAGCAGCAGGCGCCGCAAAAGCAGGGGCATTAAGGGCAACGGCCATTGTGGTCGCCAGAAGCGTTACTTTAAATAATGATTTCATCCATTTCTCCAAGGGCCGGGGCCTCTCACCCCAGGGTTTCAAATAAACTAAGTGACGTACTATAACGTCGTGAAAGAAATCTACACAATCTCTCAGCGAGTTATCGAGTCAAATTGAGATTCTTTTTGTTTAAAGAAGTTTCCTTCAACGTGCTTCTGCGCTGTAAAGCTTGGTCATTTTCAGTAAAATCACCGCATATTGTCCATCGCGCAGGCAAAAGAGGAACCGCCATGCACACTAAATCCACCGAACAACGGCTGGAAGATCTCGAGAGTCGTCTCGCTTTTCAGGAGATTACGATTGAAGAGCTGAACCAGACCGTGACGGCGCACGAGCTTGAGATGGTCAAACTTCGCGAGCATTTCCGCCTGCTGGTTGAAAAGCTGAAGGCAAGTCAGCCGTCGATGATCGCTTCAGAGTCCGAAGAGACGCCACCGCCGCATTACTGAATAACAGATGTAAAAAAGGCCGCTAATGCGGCCTTTTCTCTTTCACAGCGATCAGTGGCAACCACAGCCGCCGTTACCGCAACCACCTTTACCATGCTCGTGGCCATGGTCGTGATCGTGGCCGTGACCACCGCAGCAACCATCGTGATCGTGGTCGTGATGATGGTCGTGCTCACCGTGAACGTGGCCATGGGCCAGCTCTTCAGCAGTCGCTTCGCGGATAGCAACAACTTCCACGTTGAATTTCAGGTTCTGGCCAGCCAGCATGTGGTTACCGTCAACCACAACGTGCTCGTCTTCCACTTCGGTAATTTCGACCGGCACTGGATCCTGATCGGTTTCCGCCATAAAGCGCATACCAACCTGCAGCTCGTCAACGCCCATGAAGACGTCTTTCGGTACGCGCTGCACCAGGTTTTCGTCGTACTGACCGTAAGCGTCGTTCGCGCCCACTTCAACGTCAAACTTGTCGCCAACTTCGTGACCATCCAGCGCCGTTTCCAGGCCAGAGATCAGGGAGCCGTGACCGTGCAGGTAGTCCAGCGGCGCGCTCACCGGAGACTCATCGACCAACACACCGTCTTCTGTACGTACCTGATAGGCCAGGCTGACCACCAGGTCTTTTGCTACTTTCATGATATCTCCTGAACGAGCGTAGGGAAAAAACTGGCGCCGATTGTAGCGGAAATCTGCGCCGCTGTACCCTCTAGCTTAAAAAAAGCTGCTCCATCTCGCTAGTCGGGATGGAAAATCCCTATCACTTGCTCCTGCTCACGAACGTGCTCGCGAACCTGCTTATCGGCTTCACGCATCTGATGGCCGCACTTAACGCACTCAACGATATCAACATTGTTCTCACGCCATAGCGCGAGGGAATCCTTAGCCTGACACTTAGGGCAAACCGCCCCGGCAATAAAACGCTTACGCACTGACATTGGCTTCACCTTTATTCAAATTCGTCCCAGCCGTCCAGCTGCCGACGCTCTTGCTGCATTTCACGCTCAAAAATATCTTCCAGTTCACGCCGCGCTTCCCGCACCCTGGAAATCTGCGCGCTGTCCGTGTGAATTGGCATCAATTCACGCAGCATACGCATATCCAGCCGACGGAAATGCAATTGAGCTCGATGCGCCTGGTGCGGATGCATACCCAGCGTGAGCAAGGCCTTACGCCCAAGCTCAAGGGCGCTTGAGAATGTTTCACGCGAGAACAGCTTAACGCCGGCCTGCAGCAATTCATGTGCTTCCACGCGGCCGCGAGCACGCGCCAGTATCGCCAGATGTGGAAAGTGTTGTTGACAGAGGTGGACAATCCGCATCGTATCTTCCGGCTCATTGCAGGTGATAACAATGGATTTGGCCTCTTCCGCTCCCGCCGAACGCAGCAGTTCCACTTCCGTCGCATCGCCGTAATACACTTTATAGCCGTATTTTCTCATCAGGCTCACGGCGCTAATATCCCGTTCAAGAACGGTGATACGCATCTTATTCGCCATCAGCAGGCGGCCAATCACCTGACCAAAACGCCCAAATCCGACGATGATGACCTGCGGATGATCGTCCTCAACGTAAGGCGTCTCCTCAGTTTCCTCGCCGGGATTAAAGCGCCGGGCAAGAATCGCATCAACGCCTTTCATCAGCAGCGGCGTGGTCATCATCGACAGCGTCACCGTCACCAGCAGCAGCGGCATTTGATCGCCCTGGAACAGCTTCTGCGAAGCCGCCGCGGAAAACAGCACGAAGGCAAACTCGCCGCCCTGGCTTAGCACGCCGGCAAACTGCAGACGCTCAGAGCTGCGCAAACCATAAACCCGCGACAGGCCGTACAAAATGGTGGCTTTCACCGCCACCAACGCAACCACGCTCACGGCAATCCACAGCAAATGGGTGAACAAAACGCCCAGGTTCAGCGCCATGCCAACAGAGATAAAGAACAACCCCAGCAACAGACCTTTAAACGGGTCGATGGCAATTTCAAGCTCGTGACGATATTCGCTTTCTGCCAACAACACGCCGGCCAGAAATGTCCCCAGCGCCATAGAAAACCCCAGCGCGTCCATAAACAGCGCCGAGCCTAGTACCAGCAAAAGAGAAGCGGCGGTAAAGACTTCACGCACCCCAGAACCGGCAATAAAGCGGAAAACAGGGCGAAGCAGATATCGCCCGCCCAACAACATGCCGATAAACGCCAGCGCCTTCAGGCCAACTTTAATCCAGTCTGTATGATCGTCGCCGTTTCCGGCCAGCAGTGGCACCAGCGCCAGCGCCGGGATCACCGCCAGATCCTGGAACAAGAGCACCGAAAAACCTAACTGGCCGGATTCGCTGCGGTTCATGCTTTTATCGCGCATCAGCTGCAGCGCCATCGCCGTGGAGGACATCGCAAGGCCGATACCACCCACTACCGCAGCCTGCCAGGAGAAATTCGTCAGCATCAGCAGGCCCGCGAGCACCACCGCGCTGAGAATGACCTGCGCCGCCCCAACGCCAAAGATAGAGCGCCTCAGCTGCCATAGCTTCGACGGATTCAGCTCCAGCCCGATGATAAACATCAGGAACACCACGCCCAGCTCAGAGAAGTGAAGGATCTCATCAACATCGCTGATAAACCCTAAGCCCCAGGGGCCAATGGCGATACCTGCCAGCAAATAGCCCAGCACGGCGCCAATGCCTAAACGTGCGGCAACGGGCACGGCAACAACCGCGGCGAAAAGAAACAACACCCCCGCCAGCAGTAAATCAGACCCTTCCATCAGCGCCCTCCCATCTGCAGCGGATTCGCCAGCCACTCACCGTAGGCTTTCGCATGGCTTTGCAGCTCCGGCTTAGACTGGCGGCGAGCCCAATAAACGATAATCGGCATCAGCCAGTGCATCTTGCACATCGCGGCGGTGAGTTCAAACGGTCGCAAAATTTCGGTTAAAGGAAAGCGGTTATAGCCGTCATAGCGATAGGCCCCTTCCGGCTCACCGGTGGTGATCACGCTGCGCCAGTACTTTCCCGCCAGCGCGTTGCCTCCGATGCCGCTGGCAAAGTCCCGACTTAAGACGCGATCCATCCACTCTTTCAGCAACGCAGGGCAGCTGTAGGTATAGAGAGGGTGTTGAAAAACAATGACATCGTGCTCCAGCAGCAATGACTGTTCGTGATAAATATCGATAAAGAAATCGGGATAGTGCGCGTAGAGATCGTGCACGGTCACATTTTCAAGCTGCAGAGCCGGCTGAAGCAAAACCCGGTTAGCCACCGAGTCCTGGGATTCCGGATGGGCATACAGCAGCAAAACTTTCGGCGGCTGCGACATCATTACCCTCCAGGGCGTCGTCATAGTCATTATTTTGGGCTACCATGCAGCCCGACCTGTTGCCCAGGCGACATGTTAACGAATTACAATGACAATTTAACATACTCTGAACATACGGCGCTTTATGATTGTTTTCTCCTCGTTACAAATTCGTCGCGGCACCCGCGTTCTGCTGGATAACGCCACCGCCACCATCAACCCCGGGCAAAAAGTCGGCCTGGTGGGTAAAAACGGCTGTGGAAAATCCACGCTGCTGGCGTTGCTGAAAAACGAGATAAGCGCCGACGGCGGAAGCGCAAGCTTCCCCGGCAACTGGCAGCTTGCCTGGGTGAATCAGGAAACGCCCGCCCTTGCGATGCCGGCGATAGAGTATGTCATCGACGGTGACCGCGAATTCCGCAAGCTGGAAGCCGAGCTAAACGCCGCCAACGAACGCAACGACGGTCACGCCATTGCGCTGGTTCACGGCAAGCTGGATGCGGTAGATGCGTGGACCATTCGCTCCCGCGCCTCCAGCCTGCTGCACGGTCTGGGCTTCAGCAATGAACAGCTGGAACGCCCGGTAAGCGATTTCTCGGGCGGCTGGCGCATGCGTCTTAACCTTGCCCAGGCGCTGATTTGCCGTTCCGACTTGCTGCTGCTCGATGAACCGACTAACCACCTCGATCTGGACGCGGTCATCTGGCTGGAACGCTGGCTAAAAAGCTATCAGGGTACCCTGATTCTTATCTCTCACGACCGGGACTTCCTCGACCCGGTGGTCGATAAAATTATCCACATCGAACAGGAAAATATGTTCGAGTACACCGGCAACTATTCGTCGTTTGAGATCCAGCGCGCAACTCGCCTGTCTCAGCAGCAGTCGATGTACGAAAGCCAGCAGCAAAAAGTGGCTCACCTGCAAAGCTTTATCGATCGCTTCAAAGCTAAAGCGTCCAAAGCCAAGCAGGCGCAGAGCCGCGTGAAAATGCTGGAGCGCATGGAGCTGATTGCTCCGGCGCACGTCGATAACCCGTTCCACTTCAGCTTCCGTGCGCCAGAAAACCTGCCCAACCCGCTGCTGCGGATGGAAAAGGTCAGCGCGGGCTACGGCGAGCGGGTGATCCTCAACTCCATCAAGCTGAACCTTGTTCCTGGCTCACGCATTGGCCTGTTGGGCCGAAACGGCGCGGGTAAATCCACGTTAATCAAACTGCTGGCCGGTGAGTTACAGCCGCTGCAGGGTGATATTGGCCTGGCCAAAGGCATCAAGCTCGGCTACTTCGCCCAGCATCAGTTGGAATACCTGCGCGCCGATGAATCGCCACTTCAGCACCTGGCTCGCATTGCCCCACGCGAATTGGAACAGCAACTGCGCGACTATCTGGGCGGCTTTGGTTTCCAGGGCGATAAAGTCACGGAGCAGACGGCACGTTTCTCCGGCGGTGAAAAAGCCCGGCTGGTACTGGCGCTGATTGTCTGGCAGCGCCCTAACCTGCTGCTGCTCGATGAACCGACGAACCACCTTGATCTCGACATGCGCCAGGCGCTGACCGAAGCGCTAATCGACTTTGAAGGCGCGCTGGTTGTGGTTTCGCACGACCGTCACCTGCTGCGTTCCACCACGGACGATCTGTACCTGGTGCATGACGGCAAAGTGGAAGCTTTCGATGGTGACCTTGAGGATTACCAGCAGTGGCTGAGCGACCTGCAAAAACAGGAAAATCAGCCCGCTGAATCCATGAAGGATAACGCTAACAGCGCCCAGGCCCGCAAGGACCAAAAGCGCCGTGAGGCCGAACTTCGCACACAGACCCAACCGCTGCGCAAGCAAATCACCCAGCTCGAAAAACAGATGGAAAAGCTGAACGCCCAGCTTGCAGAGGTAGAAGAGAAGCTGGCAGACAGCGCTATCTACGACCAGAGCCGTAAAGCCGAGATGAACGAATGCCTGCAAACGCAGGTAAAAGTGAAGTCGGCGCTGGAAGAGTGCGAAATGGAATGGCTGGACGCTCAGGAACAGCTTGAACAGATGCTACAGGCCGACTAAACCCCAGGTTTTCCCTCTCCTCGCGGGGAGAGGGTTTGCCCTCAGCGCCAGATAAGCAGCACGCAGGCGGCGGTTAACACGCCCATGCTGACGTTGAAAATAGCCCAGGAACGACGGCTGCGCAGGAACAGGCCAATCAGGCTACCAAAGGCTATCCAGATAACTCCGGCCACAATGTTGACCAGCGCAATCCCTACGCTAATCATCGCCACGGAATGCAGGTAGGCTGCGCCCGCCAGGCTGAAACTGGCTACCGCGCCCAGCGCCATCAGCCAGGCTTTAGGGTTAATTACCTGCAGCAGGCCGCCCTGCCAGAAAGGTACCGGAGACGGCGGCGCCGCATCCGTCTCTAATCGCTCGTATTTCGCGGTGCCAATTTTCCAGGCCAGCCACAAAAGGTAAACGCTCCCGGCAATCTTCAGGATAAGGTGCAGAGCAGGGTAAAGCAGGATTAAGCTACCCACGCCAAAGGCAACAAGCACTAAAATGCACTGCATTCCGAGCATGATGCCAATCATCAGCGGCAGGCTGCGGAAGAAACCGTAATTCGCCCCGGATGCGGTAAGTAGCGTATTATTAGGGCCAGGTGTGATGGCGGCGACCCAGAGAAAGCCCAGCATCGAAAGAAAAAGCGTTAAGTCCATGAATTGGGTGCTCCACACCCGAAGAATAATTAGCGAACTAAACGAAACTAACAGTGTGATATGGCCAGTACAAGTCCTTTAGAATTGAATATTCATCATGATGAAGGTGACGATTTCCGCCCGATGCGCGGACTCAGTAACCCGCATCTGCAAACCATGATCCCACGTTTGATTCGTCGTCGAATCAATTTCAAACCCCACTGGCAGCGGCTGGACATGCCGGACGGAGATTTTGTCGATCTTGCGTGGAGCGAAGATCCGCAAACCGCCCTGCACAAACCGCGTCTGGTGGTGTTTCACGGGCTGGAAGGCAGCCTCCACAGCCCCTACGCCCATGGCATGATAGAAGCGGCGAAAAAACGCGGCTGGCTGGGCGTGGTGATGCATTTTCGCGGCTGCAGTGGCGTGCCAAATCGCAAAGAACGCATTTACCACTCCGGCGAAACGGAAGACGGCACTTACTTCCTCGAATGGTTGAATCAGCGTTACGGTGAAGTCCCCACCGCCGCCGTTGGTTTTTCGCTGGGTGGGAATATGCTCGCCTGCCTGATGGCAAAACAGGGCGCAGCCTGCACCCTGAAAGCCGGCGTGATTGTTTCCGCCCCGTTGATGCTCGAGCAGTGTTGCTACCACATGGAACAGGGCTTCTCCCGCGTTTATCAGCATTACCTGCTGAACCTGCTGAAGAAAAATGCCGCCCGCAAGCTGAAGAGCTACCCAGGCTCGCTGCCTATCGACCTGCGCAAGCTGAAAAGCCTGCGCCGCATTCGCGAGTTCGATGACTTAATTACCTCGAAGATCCATGGCTTTGCCGACGCGCTGGACTACTATCGCCAGTGCAGCGCCATGCCGCTTTTGCCGGAAATCGCCGCTCCGACGCTGATTATCCATGCCAAAGACGACCCGTTCATGGATCACCACGTCATCCCGGACCGTGAAACGCTACCGCCCAATATCCAGTATCAGCTCACGACTTATGGCGGCCACGTTGGCTTTGTTGGCGGCACTCTGCTGCGCCCACAAATGTGGCTTGAGCAGCGTATTCCCGACTGGCTAACCCGTTTCCTGGACCATTGAAATGATCATCCCCTGGCAAGATCTCGACCCCGAAACGCTCGACAATTTGATTGAATCTTTTGTATTACGGGAAGGCACAGATTATGGTGAGCAGGAGCGCTCGCTGACGCAAAAAGTCGCCGACGTGAAGCGCCAGTTACAAAGCGGCGAGGCCGTGCTGGTTTGGTCTGAACTCCATGAAACGGTGAACATTATGCCGCGCGGGCAGTTTCGCGGCTGACCGCTAACTGGCAGGGTGATCTATACTGGCTGAAAAGTATAACAAGCAGATACAGCTCTCTTTTCCGATCCCTCACGGAGTTTTCACCCTATGTCAGCCAAACACCCGGTTATTGCGGTCACAGGTTCCAGCGGCGCCGGAACGACAACCACCAGCCTCGCTTTTCGCAAAATTTTCCAGCAGCTCAACCTGCGCGCCGCCGAAGTTGAAGGCGACAGTTTCCACCGTTATACCCGTCCGGAAATGGACATGGCTATCCGCAAGGCACGGGATGCCGGCCGCCATATTAGTTACTTTGGGCCAGAAGCCAACGATTTCGGGCTATTGGAACAAACCTTTATCGAGTACGGCCAGACCGGCAAAGGGCAATCGCGTAAATACCTGCATACCTACGATGAAGCCGTGCCGTGGAATCAGGTACCGGGAACGTTTACCCCCTGGCAGCCGCTCCCGGAGCCCACTGACGTCCTGTTTTATGAAGGTCTTCACGGCGGCGTGGTCACCCCTCAGCATAACGTCGCCGACTGCGTCGATTTATTGGTAGGCGTGGTGCCCATCGTTAACCTGGAATGGATCCAGAAACTGGTGCGCGACACCAGCGAGCGTGGGCATTCGCGGGAAGCGGTGATGGATTCCGTTGTGCGCTCCATGGATGATTACATCAACTTCATTACCCCACAATTCTCACGTACCCATATCAACTTCCAGCGCGTTCCGACGGTGGATACTTCTAACCCGTTTGCCGCCCGGGCCATTCCGTCGCTGGACGAAAGCTTCGTGGTCATTCACTTCCGCGGGCTGGACGACATCGACTTCCCTTATTTGCTGGCGATGTTGCAGGGGTCGTTTATCTCCCACATTAATACATTGGTGGTGCCGGGAGGGAAAATGGGGCTGGCGATGGAGCTGATCATGGCCCCGTTGGTGCAGAGGCTGGCGGAAGGCAGGAAAATTGCCTGATGGCGTAAGGGCGGTTTGTACACCGCCCTTTTCTACTTATGCTTCAATAAGTTCGTAGCTGTGGCTAATCTCTGCGGCTTTCTCCAGCATCAACGTCACCGAGCAATATTTCTCTGCAGTCAGCTCAACGGCGCGGGCAACCGCACTTTCTTTCAGCTCTTTACCACTCACAACAAAATGCAGATGGATGTGGGTAAACAGGCGTGGCGCTTCTTCACGACGTTCGGAAGTCAGTTTCACCTCACAATCCGTCACCTCATGACGGCCTTTTTGCAGAATCGACACCACGTCAATTGAGCTACAACCACCCGCGGCCATCAGCAGCATTTCCATCGGACTTGGCGCTTTATCCCCGGAGTTGCCGTCCATCAGAATTTGGTGGCCAGAAGCGGATTCACCGAGGAAAGTCATGCCTTCCACCCATTTAACTCTTGCCTGCATTTTACTTACTCCCGTTGAGAAAATATTCTTTCAGATTACGCGTCTACGTGAAAACTGGCAACGTAAGGCGATCCAGGTCATGCTGAAACGAGACAATACAAGACACTTACCAAAAGCTATGCTAAAACAATCCGGATGCTGCTGCGATACAGAGACGTTTATGCCGTAAGCAGAGGAAACGACTAATTACAGGCCGCAGGGTTAACCTGCCCGCCAGCTCCCAGGGCTTGGGAAAATTTCACGATTGCAACGCCAGACAAGAGGTTTCACGTCTTGTCTTTGGTAGCCAGTTTATAACAGAGGATAACCGCGCATGGTGCTTGGCAAACCGCAAACAGACCCGACTCTCGAATGGTTCTTGTCTCATTGCCACATTCATAAGTATCCGTCGAAGAGCACGCTGATTCACCAGGGTGAAAAGGCGGAGACGCTGTACTACATCGTCAAAGGCTCCGTAGCTGTTCTGATTAAAGATGAAGAAGGCAAGGAGATGATCCTTTCTTATCTGAATCAGGGTGATTTCATTGGTGAATTAGGTTTATTCGAAGAAGGTCAGGAGCGTAGCGCCTGGGTTCGTGCCAAGACCGCCTGTGAAGTAGCTGAAATTTCCTATAAAAAATTCCGTCAGCTGATTCAGGTCAACCCGGACATCCTGATGCGCCTTTCTTCCCAGATGGCACGCCGCCTGCAGGTCACCTCTGAGAAAGTCGGCAACCTCGCGTTCCTCGACGTGACCGGCCGTATCGCTCAGACGTTGCTTAACCTGGCTAAACAGCCGGATGCCATGACCCACCCGGACGGGATGCAAATCAAAATCACCCGCCAGGAAATCGGTCAGATCGTGGGCTGCTCCCGCGAAACCGTTGGCCGTATTCTGAAAATGCTGGAAGATCAGAACCTCATTTCCGCCCACGGTAAAACGATTGTCGTTTACGGCACACGTTAATTAGCCCTTATAAAGGCGTGTGGCTTCGGTAACACGCCTTTTTTGTCTCTACAATTCAGGCTATGTGGAAGAGATTAATTTACCACCCGGAAGTTAACTACGCGCTGAGGCAAACGCTGGTGCTGTGTCTTCCCGTGGCTATCGGCCTACTGCTTGGCAGCCTGCAAAACGGCCTGCTCTTCTCGTTAGTTCCCGCCTGCTGCAACATTGCCGGGCTGGACACACCGCACAAACGCTTCTTCAAACGTTTGATTATCGGCGGCAGCCTGTTCGCCCTCAGCAGCCTTATCCTGCAGCTTCTGCTGCTTTATACCCACATCCCGCTGCCGGCGATATTGATCGTCATGGCTCTGCTGCTCGGCGTCACGGCGGAAATCAGCTCACTTCACGCACGCCTGCTGCCCGCGTCGCTGATCGCCGCTATTTTTACGCTCAGCATGGCCGGGAATATGCCGATCTGGAAACCCATGGTGCTCTATATCTTCGGCACCATCTGGTACGGCGCCTTCAACTGGTTTTGGTTCCGGCTATGGCGTGAACAGCCGCTCAGAGAGTCGCTCAGCCTGTTGTATCGCCAGCTTGCAGATTACTGCGAAGCAAAATACAGCCTGCTAACCCAGCACACCGATCCGGAAAAGGCGCTGCCGCCGCTGCTTGCCCGCCAGCAAAAAGCCGTCGACCTGATAACCACCTGTTATCAGCAGTTGCATATGCTGTCCGCCAACCAGCAAAACGGCTACAAGCGCCTGTTACGTGCTTTCCAGGTCGCGCTGGATTTGCAGGAGCACATTTCGGTTAGCCTGCATCAGCCGGAAGAGGTTCAGAAGCTGGTCGAGCAGAGCCATGCGGAAGCCGTGATCCGCTGGAATGCCCAAACCATCGCCGCGCGCCTGCGCGTGCTGGCAGACGATATTCTTTATCACCGCTACCCAACGCGTTTTACCATGGACAAGCAAATCGACGCGCTGGAAAAAATCGCCCGCCAGAACCCGGACAATCCTGTGGGGCAGTTCTGCCATTACCACTTCAGCCGCATTGCCCGGGTACTGAAAACCCAGCGGCCGCTGTACGTGAGGGATTTAATGGAGGACAGGGAACGCCGTTTACCGTTTTTCCCGGCCCTGAAAAGCTATCTCTCGTTCAAATCCTCCGCTTTGCGCAGCTCCGCACGTTTAGGCGTGATGCTGACCATTGCCAGCCTGCTGGGCTCCTTCTTACACTTGCCAAAGCCGTATTGGATCCTGATGACGGTGATGTTCGTGACGCAAAACGGCTATGGTGCAACGCGGGTGCGCATCGTTCACAGGGCGGCAGGCACCATGGCAGGGCTGTGTATAGCGGGTATCACCCTGCACTTCCACGTCCCGGACAGCTACACCCTGCTGGCGATGTTAATGATTACGCTGGTGAGCTACCTGTTTATCCGCAAAAGCTACGGCTGGGCCACCATCGGTTTCACCGTCACGGCGGTATATACCCTGCAGCTCATCACCCTCAGCGCCGAGAGTTACATCATTCCCCGGCTCATAGACACCCTGCTCGGCTGCCTGATTGCCTTTGGCGGCATGATCTGGCTCTGGCCACAGTGGCAAACCGGCCTGCTGCGCCAGAACGCCCACGACGCATTGGAGGCGGATCAGGACGCTATTCGGCTGATATTAAGCAACGATCCGGAGCCCACCCCGCTGGCCTGGCAGCGTATGCGGGTCAACCAGGCGCACAACGCGCTGTTCAACTCGCTCAATCAGGCGATGCAAGAGCCAGGATTTAACTCTCACTACCTGGCAGACATGAAACTCTGGGTGACGCACAGCCAGTTCATCGTCGAGCATATCAACGCCATGACCACACTGGCGCGCGAGCACAACATGCTGACGCCGGACCTGGCGCAAAAGTATCTGCAGTCTTGTGAAATTGGGTTACAGCGCTGCCAGCAAAGGCTGGAGTATGACGGGCCTGGGGGGTCGAACGACGCCAATATTCTGGAACCGGATACGCTGCCCACGGGGCCGTTAAGCACCATGGAGCAGCATTTACAGCGGATTATTGGCCATCTGAACACCATGCATACCATCTCATCGGTAGCCTGGCGCCAGCGGCCTCATCATGGGATCTGGCTGAGCCGCCGCCTGCGGCGCTCGGGTTAGTTTTACCCCGCCACCACGTGGGCAACGGCTTTGGCGAAGCGCTGCATCCCTTCCTGGATATCCGCGTCCTCGACAATAAGCGAAGGCGCGAAGCGCATAACATCCGGCCCGGCGTTCAACACCATCACACCTTCTGTCGCGCCCGCATAGAGAAACTCGCGGGCGCGCCCTTTGTACTTCTCGTTAAGCTCTGCGCCAATCAACAGTCCCATGCCGCGAATGTCGCTGAACAGATCAAACTGTGCGTTTATCTTTTGCAGTTGCTCGACGAAAAGCTGACGTTTGGCTGCTACGCCTTTAAGGACTTCTGGCGTGTTGATGATATCGAAAGCCGCCCCGGCCACCGCACACGCCAGCGGGTTACCGCCGTAGGTCGAGCCGTGACTGCCGACGTGGAACGCGGAGGCAATTTCATTGGTTGTCAGCATCGCGCTCACCGGGAAACCGCCGCCCAGGGCTTTGGCGCTGGTCAAAATATCCGGTGTGACGCCGTAGTTGATATAAGCGAAAAGCTCGCCCGTGCGGCCCATACCGGACTGCACTTCATCAAAGACCAACAGTGCCTGGTGCTCATCACACAAATCGCGCAGCCCCTGCAGGAATTCTGGCGTTGCGGCGGTCACTCCGCCCTCGCCCTGAATTGGCTCCACCACCACCGCGCAGGTATGATCGTCCATTACCGCTTTCACTGCAGCAAGGTCGTTATACGGCACATGGATAATATCGGCAGGCTTCGGGCCGAAGCCGTCGGAGTATTTAGCCTGTCCCCCCACGGAAACGGTGAACAGCGAACGCCCGTGAAACGCATTGTAGAAGGCGATGATTTTGCTTTTGTACGGGCTGTGGCGGGTCGAAGCATAATAGCGGGCCAGCTTAAAGGCCGTTTCGTTGGCTTCCGTACCGGAGTTCATGAACACAACGCGCTCGGCAAAAGTGGCATCAATCAGCTTACGGGCAAGCTTCAGGGCAGGCTCATTAGTAAAAACGTTGCTGGTGTGCCACAGAGTTTCGCCCTGGGTTTTCAGCGCCTCCACCAGCGCGGGGTGGCAATGCCCCAGCGCGGTCACGGCGATACCTCCGGCAAAGTCTACGTATTCCTTCCCGGCGGAATCCCACACGCGGCTGCCTTTTCCTTTCACTGGAATAAATTCTGCTGGTGCATAAATCGGCAGAATCACTTCATCGAAGGTTGCCCGCGTAACCGCTGATTGTTCAGTTCCCATTTATTCCCCACCCGTTTTTATGCGTTAGACATGAATGAAAATATAATCACGAAATATGCATAAAAAACCAAATGCAGGCAAGTGACAATTCACCTCTGGAGGAAATTCGCCAGCAGCGCATGCCCCTGTTCACTGAGAATACTTTCCGGGTGGAACTGCACGCCTTCCAGATCCAGCGAACGGTGACGGATACCCATGATTTCCTGTTTATCCGTCCTGGCCGTGACCTCAAAACAGTCAGGCAGAGTATCGGGATCAATGAGCAGCGAATGATAGCGCGTCACCGTCAGCGGATTATTCAGCCCACGGAACACGCCGCTACCGTTGTGGCTGATGGCGGACGTCTTACCATGCATTACCTGCTCTGCCCGCACAATACTCGCGCCAAACGCCTGTGCGATAGCCTGATGTCCGAGGCAAACACCCAGAATAGGGAGTTGTCCAGCGAAGTGATGAATGGCGGCAAGGGAGATACCTGCCTCAGTCGGGGTGCAAGGGCCAGGAGAGATCACCAGCTTGCCCGGAGCCAGACGCTCAATATCGTCCAGCCCAATTTCGTCGTTACGCTTCACCAACACCTCCTCACCCAGCTCGCAAAAATACTGGTAGAGGTTCCAGGTGAAGGAATCATAGTTGTCGATAAGCAGTAACATGGCGGCTCCAGGGCAAAAAAGAACGCGCTATTCTAGACGCTTTCTGACGCCTGGCTCACCACTTATTGAAATTCGCTGCTTCGGGGAAGGGACAGAGCGGGCGAAAAACGCCCGCGCGGGGATACTTACGGCAGAACCTTCGCAGAAAGGATCACGATAGGTTTCGTCGGCACATTCTGGTACGGGCCAACGTCATGGCTTGGCGCCTGGGAAATTTTATCGGCAACGTCCAGGCCTTTGACCACTTTACCAAACACGGCATAGCCAAAGTCGCGCTGGCCGTGGTCCAGGAAGGCGTTATCAGCCACGTTAATAAAGAACTGGCTGGTTGCGCTGTCTTTGTCTGCGGTGCGCGCCATAGAAATGGTGCCACGAGTGTTACGCAGGCCATTGTCCGCTTCGTTCTTAATCGGCGCGTTAGGCTGCTTCTGATTCATATCTTCGGTGAAGCCACCGCCCTGAATCATAAAGCCCGGAATCACGCGGTGGAAGGTGGTGTTGTTATAAAAACCGCTATTGACGTAATCCACGAAGTTTTTGACCGAAACCGGCGCTTTCTGGCTATTTAACTCAAGCTCAATATTGCCAGCCGAGGTGGTCAACAGGACGTGCGGATCGCCTTTTGCAGCCAGCGCCGCAGGTGAAAGCGCAGAGAGGGCGAATACAGCTGCAACAGCCGCCAGTGTCGATTTGAGCATGAACAATTCCTTACGAAGGCAGTGAGTGAAGCAAGTGGCTTGATTGTAAAGAGGCACCGCAGCCGACGCCAGCCATTTACGGTTTTTTACTTACACGCAAATCAACAAGTTGCCGCGCCAACACGCTGAAATAGATTGAAATATGTGATGCACTTCATGATTCACTCAGTTTATTTCAGCAATAAATTCATAATTCATTTAAATAGATCACGCAAATGACTAAAATCTGCCCGTCCGCCGCGCTGTCAATGCGCTTTACATTTCCTTGCACAGGCTCGTTATGACTAACAGCAACCGAACCAAGCTCTTATGGATTAGCTTCTTCTCCTACGCCCTGACCGGGGCGTTGGTGATCGTCACCGGGATGGTGATGGGAAACATCGCAGAGTACTTTAATCTGCCGGTGTCCAGCATGAGTAATACCTTTACGTTCCTTAATGCCGGTATTTTAATCTCTATCTTCCTGAACGCCTGGCTGATGGAAATCGTGCCGCTGAAAACCCAGCTGCGATTTGGTTTCCTGCTGATGGTGCTGGCCGTCGCTGGCCTGATCTTCGGTCATAACCTCGCGATCTTCTCCGCTTCCATGTTCGTTCTGGGGCTGGTGAGCGGGATAACCATGTCGATTGGTACCTTCCTGATCACCCACATGTATGAAGGGCGTCAGCGCGGTTCCCGCCTGCTGTTTACCGACTCCTTCTTCAGCATGGCCGGGATGATTTTCCCGATGGTCGCCGCTATTCTGCTGGCTCGGAGCATCAACTGGTACTGGGTCTACGTGTGTATCGGCCTGGTTTATGTTGCTATCTTCCTGCTGACCCTGGGCTGTGAGTTCCCGGCGCTGGGCAAACATGCGAAGAAAGACGACCAGCCTGTCACCAAAGAAAAATGGGGCGTTGGCGTGCTGTTCCTGTCCATCGCGGCGCTGTGCTACATCCTCGGCCAGTTGGGCTTTATTTCCTGGGTACCAGAATACGCCAAAGGCCTGGGCATGAGCATCAACGATGCCGGCAAGCTGGTGAGTGACTTCTGGATGTCTTACATGTTCGGCATGTGGGCGTTCAGCTTCATCCTGCGTTTCTTCGACCTGCAGCGCATTCTGACCGTGCTCGCCGGCGCAGCCACCGTGCTGATGTACCTGTTTAACCACGGTGACCCGGCTCATCTGGCCTGGTTTATTCTGTCGCTTGGTTTCTTCTCCAGCGCCATTTATACCACCATCATCACCCTGGGTTCACAGCAGACCAAAGTGTCTTCACCGAAGCTGGTTAACTTTGTCCTGACCTGTGGCACCGTGGGCACCATGCTGACCTTCATCGTCACCGGTCCAATTGTCGCGCACAGCGGCCCTCTGGCTGCGCTGCACACCGCCAATGGCCTGTACGCTGTCGTCTTCGTCATGTGCCTGCTGCTTGGTTTCGTCACCAAACACCGTCGTCATGGCGCAGAGGCTGCTGCGCACTAATCGCCCTGAGATTTGCCCTCTCCCAGCCGGGAGGGGGTTCCTTGACTCTCCCGCTATTATTACGATTTTCGCAATAATGAATTGCCGATAAGGCTTATTCCTGCCCACTATTGCCTGTGGCAACCTGTTTGCATCGTTCGGGGCCTTTCCCGTTCAGCCAATCAGGAACCGATTTATGAAACTCTATGACTTCCCTCTGTCAGGCCATGCCCACCGCGCTCGTCTGTTTCTTTCCCTGCTCGGCCTGCCCCATGAGCTTGTTGAGCTGGACCTGAAGGCCGGCGCCCATAAGCAGCCGGAATATCTTGCGCTGAACCCGTTTGGGCAGGTCCCTCTGCTGGACGATGAAGGCACGCTGATCCCTGACTCCAACGCCATTCTTGTCTATCTGGCGAAAAAAAGTGGCCAAAGTGCCTGGCTGCCGGAAGACCCACAGGGCGCGGCAGCCGTTCAACGCTGGCTTTCCGTCGCCGCCGGAGACCTCGCCTTTGGTCCTGCCGCAGCCCGCCTGGTAACGGTTTTCGGTGCCAAATTTAACCCCGACGAGGTGATTGCGCGTGCTCACATCTTCCTGGGACGCCTTGAGCAGCATCTCGCCAACCGGGAATGGCTGGTCGGCGATCATCCAACCATCGCTGATGTCGCCATTTACAGCTATACCTCCAGCGCACCTGAGGGGAATGTAGATCTCTCCGGTTATCCAGCCGTTATGGCTTTCCTGCGCCGTATTGAAGCACTACCTGGATTTGTACCTTTCGTCAAAACGGCCGCAGGCCTTAACGCCGTAGCCTAGCCTCACGCTTTCGGGGAGAAAAAAATGAGCGAGAAGATAACGAAAAAGTCGGTCTGGCATGAAGGTGAAATATTCCTGCAGGATAAGGCTGGCGTAACCGAACGCATGGCTGAAGTGGGCCAGCGAGTGATACGCGACTACATGCCTGAACAGCATCGTGACTTCTACGCTCAGTTGCCTTTTATCGTCATCGGCAGCATCGCCCCGAATGGCGAAGCGTGGGCAACATTTCTGGAAGGTGAGCCTGGTTTTGTCTTATCTCCGACCTCAACCCACCTGACGATTACAGCGTCGGTGCCAGGTGAAGATCCGGCCAGAGAAGGGATGGTGCCCAACGCATCTATTGGCCTGCTGGGAATCGAGCTTCATACCCGACGGCGTAACCGGATGAACGGCACGCTGCTGCAGACGGAGGGCGCCCTTCAGGTTGAAGTCGACCAAAGCTTCGGTAACTGCCCGCGCTATATTCAACTACGTGAATTCACTTTTACCCGTGCGCCCGGTAGTCATGCAGGTGGTACGGTAGAGACGCTTCCGGGGCTGGACGCTGAAGCAAGCGCAATGATTCAGGCAGCGGATGCCTTTTTTGTCGCCTCCTGGGCCGAAAGAGACGGTAAACAGCAGGCAGATGTTTCCCACCGTGGCGGCAAACCAGGCTTCATCCGGGTTAACAACGACGGCACGCTGACCATTCCTGACTTCAACGGCAATCTCTTTTTTGCCACGCTCGGTAATATTCTGCTTAACGGCCAGGCTGGTCTGCTTTTCGTGGACTTTATCAGCGGCGACATGCTGCAAATGACCGGCGAAGCAAAAGTCATTCTGGACTCACCGGAAATCGCCGCCTTCCAGGGCGCAGAACGGCTGTGGACGTTTAAAGCCCACCGGGTTGTACGCCGCCGCAACGCGCTGGCATTGCGCTGGAAGTCTGAGGCTGAAGGGCATTCCCCTCATTCACTGATGACCGGCAGTTGGCAGGAAGCTGCGAGCAAGATAAAAGCCACAGAGCTGGCAACACGCTGGCGACCATTTCGCGTGGTAAACATTGTCGATGAGAGCCGCTCGATCCGCTCCTTCTATCTTCAGCCGGATGATGGCGCGGGTCTGCAACCCCATCTCGCCGGACAGCACTTGCCCATTCGCGTGAAACTTCACGGCGCAGAAGCCCCTGCAATCCGTACTTACACGCTTTCATCGGCTCCGTCCGACGGCTTTTATCGCATTAGCGTCAAGCGGGAAGGAAGTGTCTCCAGCCACCTGCACAACGGCGTTTCCATTGGCGATATTATTGACGTTCGTGCTCCGGCGGGTGGTTTCATCCTTGATGCGCATGCGCCACGCCCTGCCGTATTGCTGGCCGGCGGCGTGGGCATTACCCCGATGCTCGCCATGCTGCGGCACATTGTCTATGAAGGGTTACGCAAACAACGTATTCGACAAACATTTTTGTTCCAGGCAGCAAGACAGGTGGAAGATTTGCCTTTTACTCAGGAGATTGGCGAGCTGGTCGCGGCAGCCAAAGGTGCCGTGCAAGTGATTCGCGTCCTCAGTCGTCCTGGAAGTGCTCAACCTGGTGTGGACTATGATGTTCATGGCCATATCGATATGCCTTTGCTGACCAGTCGTCTGCCGTTTAACGACCACGATTTCTACCTTTGCGGTCCGGCGACGTTCCCCCAATCCCTCTACGACGGACTGCGGAAATACAACATCGGCGATGACAGAATCCATGCTGAAGCCTTTGGCCCCTCAGCGCTGGTTCGCACCACAGACAGCCAAACGGCAAAACCTGGCGCCCTACAGCCTTCCACCAGCCCCATACCGATTGCTTTTATGAGTTCGCTAAAAGAAGCTCGCTGGCTGCCGGATTCAGGTTCGCTTTTAGAACTGGCCGAAGCCAGGGGATTAACCCCGGAATTCAGCTGTCGGGAAGGCCACTGTGGAACCTGTCGGACTAAACTCCTCAAAGGCTCAGTCACCTACCCGAAAATCCCGTCCGCAAGCATGGCAAATGATGAGGTACTGATTTGCTGCGCAGTTCCGGCACAGCTGCCCGTAGGTGAAGAAAACCGCATTCAGCTTGAGTTATAACACCGCGGTTGCGTGATACCCGGCGAATAGCGAATACTGAAGCCCCCTTTTCGTCAGGCATGAGGTTGACCATGGATCGTTGGCAGGCGATGAAAATTTTCGTCAAAGTCGCAGAAACCGAGAGTTTTGCCGCTGCAGCGCGCCAGCTCCATATCAGTGCCCCGGTGGTCACCCGCGCGATTGCCGCGCTGGAAGAGGTCATCGGAACCCGGCTATTTATTCGCACCACACGCACAGTGAAGTTGACCGAGCCTGGCCTGCAATACCTCAACGACTGCCGCACGATTCTCACCAGCATAGAGGAAGCCGAGGCTGCAGCGGCAGGCTCCTATGCCACGCCGTCCGGGATCCTGTCGGTCACCGCCTCTGTTCTGTTCGGCCAGAAATTCGTCCTGCCTGTCATCACTGATTACCTTGATGCATGGCCAACCATGCGCGCCAGGTCGTTGTTCGTTGATCGCCAGGTGAACATCATCGAAGAAGGCATTGACGTTGCCGTACGTATTGGGCACCTGCCCGACTCAGGACTGACGGCAACCAAAGTCGGTACCGTTCGCCGGGTCGTATGTGCTTCGCCGGGCTACCTGGAAAAATACGGCACGCCGATAACACCTGCGGATCTTAAAAACCATCGTATTGCCTCTTCGGCCAGCGCCTGGGCCTCACCGGAGTGGCGCTTTGCGGGTGAGCAACGCGTCATGATCAATGCCGCGCTCCAGTGCAACAACAACGAGTCATCAATTGCCACCGCAAAAGCGGGGTGGGGATTGACGCGAGTCCTGGATTATCAGATAGCGTCGGCCCTGCGCGACGGCACACTGCAAATCGTACTAAGCGATTACGAGCTTGAGCCATTCCCCATACATGTGGTGCATACCGAAGGCCGCCACGTTTCTGCAAAAGTACGCACTTTTGTTGATCTGATTGTTGCCCGGCTCCGCGCGAACCCTTTGCTGAACTGAATATCCCCTCATCTCTGCCCTGGCGAAAAACCAGTCAATTCCATAACTTACAAAAATACATCAAAATCAATGATATACCTCTTAATGGGTATATAAAGGCGCATTTGATTTGCATCAATAATCACCACGGCTGAATCGTTAAGGTAGGCGATAATAGAAAAGAAATTGAGGCAATTATGAGCAAAGTCAGAATCGCAGTGATCGGTAATGGCATGGTCGGCCATCGCTTTATCGAAGACTTACTTGATAAAGCCCCGCCGGACCAGTTCGACATCACCGTATTTTGTGAAGAGCCGCGTAAAGCCTACGATCGCGTGCACCTTTCTTCTTATTTCTCCCATCATACCGCTGAAGAACTCTCCCTGGTCCGCGACGGCTACTACGAAAAACATGGCGTAAAAGTCCTGATTGGCGAACGCGCCATCACCATCAACCGCCAGGAAAAAGTGATCCACTCCAATACCGGCCGCACCGTTTATTACGACAAACTGGTGATGGCGACGGGTTCTTACCCGTGGATCCCACCGATTAAAGGCTCTGAAACCCAGGACTGTTTCGTTTATCGCACCATCGAAGACCTTAACGCCATTGAATCTTGCGCCCGCCGCAGCAAACGCGGTGCCGTCGTCGGCGGCGGCCTGCTGGGGCTGGAAGCGGCCGGGGCGCTGAAAAACCTCGGCGTGGAAACCCACGTTATCGAGTTCGCGCCAATGCTGATGGCCGAACAGCTTGACCGCATGGGCGGCGAGCAGCTGCGCAGCAAAATCGAGCGTATGGGCGTGCGTGTCCATACCGGCAAAAATACCCAGGAAATCGTCCAGCAGGGCACCGAAGCTCGCAAAACAATGCGTTTTGCCGACGGCAGCGAGCTGGAAGTGGATTTCATCGTTTTCTCCACCGGTATTCGTCCTCAAGACAAGCTGGCCACACAATGTGGGCTCGAAACAGCCCAGCGTGGTGGGATAACCATCAACGACAAGTGCCAGACTTCCGATCCGGATATTTATGCCATCGGAGAGTGCGCCAGTTGGAATAACCGCGTCTTCGGGCTCGTTGCGCCGGGTTATAAAATGGCTCAGGTTACCGCAGACCACCTGCTCGGGAGCGAAAACGCCTTTGAAGGTGCGGACATGAGCGCCAAGCTGAAACTGCTCGGCGTTGACGTCGGCGGTATTGGCGATGCTCACGGCCGCACGCCAAACGCCCGCAGCTATGTTTACCTCGATGAAAGCAAAGAGGTTTACAAACGTCTGGTGGTCAGCGAAGACAACAAAACCCTGCTCGGCGCAGTGCTGGTGGGCGACACCAGCGACTACGGTAACCTGCTGCAGCTGGTGTTGAACGCGATTGAGCTGCCGGAGAACCCGGATTCGCTGATCCTGCCGGCACACGCCAGCAGCGGCAAACCTTCAATTGGCGTCGATAAACTGCCAGAAAGCGCGCAAATCTGCTCCTGCTTTGACGTCACCAAAGGTGATCTGATCAAAGCCATCAA
The DNA here is from genome assembly GCF_900177785.1 of Cedecea sp. NFIX57. Lineage (NCBI taxonomy): Bacteria > Pseudomonadati > Pseudomonadota > Gammaproteobacteria > Enterobacterales > Enterobacteriaceae > Cedecea > Cedecea sp. NFIX57. Next base: position 28,053 of record NZ_FXAS01000003.1, read on the forward strand.
TAAAGGCTGCCACACAGTAGCCGCGCTGAAGGCCGAAACCAAAGCCGGGACCGGCTGCGGCGGCTGTATTCCACTGGTAACTCAGGTGCTGAACGCCGAGCTGGCCAAAGCCGGTATCGAAGTGAACAACAACCTGTGCGAACACTTCGCCTTCTCGCGCCAGGAGCTGTACCACCTGATCCGCGTGGAAGGAATCAAATCCTTCGACCAGCTACTGCAAAAATACGGCAAGGGTTACGGCTGCGAAGTGTGTAAACCTACCGTGGGTTCACTGCTGGCGTCCTGCTGGAATGACTATGTGCTGCAGCCGGAGCTAACGCCGCTGCAGGACACTAACGATAACTTCCTCGGCAACATCCAGAAAGACGGCACCTACTCGGTGATCCCGCGCTCAGCAGGCGGCGAAATCACGCCTGAAGGGCTGATGGAAGTGGGCCGTATCGCCCGCGAATATAACCTTTACACCAAAATCACCGGCTCCCAGCGCATCGGCCTGTTCGGCGCACAAAAGGACGATCTGCCGGAAATCTGGCGTCAGCTGATTGAAGCCGGGTTCGAAACCGGCCACGCCTATGCCAAAGCGTTGCGTATGGCGAAAACCTGCGTCGGCAGCACCTGGTGCCGCTACGGCGTGGGCGACAGCGTAGGGTTCGGCGTCGAGCTGGAAAACCGCTACAAAGGCATCCGCACCCCACACAAAATGAAGTTTGGCGTCTCTGGCTGTACCCGCGAGTGTGCGGAAGCGCAGGGCAAAGACGTCGGCATTATCGCCACAGAGAAGGGCTGGAACCTGTATGTATGTGGTAACGGCGGTATGAAACCGCGCCACGCGGACCTGCTGGCGGCGGATCTCGACCACGATACCATCATCAAGTATCTCGACCGCTTCATGATGTTCTACATCCGCACCGCCGACAAACTCACCCGTACTTCCGTGTGGCTGGAGAACCTGGAAGGCGGCATTGATTACCTGCGTAGCGTGATTGTCGACGATAAGCTCGGCTTGAACGATCAGCTTGAAGCAGAGCTCAACCGCCTGCGCGAAAAAGTAATCTGCGAGTGGACAGAAACAGTGAATACGCCGCAGGCGCAGGTTCGCTTCAAACACTTTATCAACAGCCCGCAGCGCGATCCGAATGTGCAGACAGTTAGCGAGCGCGATCAACACCGTCCGGCCACGCCGTATGAGCGTATTCCGGTCACTCTGGTAGAAGTGGAGGAACACGCATGAGCCAGTGGACAACCGTTTGTCAGCTAGACGATATCCTGCCAGCAACCGGCGTTTGCGCCCTGGTCGGTTCGACACAAGTGGCTATTTTCCGCCCACGTAAAGACGAGCAGGTTTACGCCATCAGCAATATCGACCCGTTCTTTGAAGCCAGCGTACTTTCCCGCGGGCTGATTGCAGAACATCAGGCCGAGCTGTGGGTTGCCAGCCCGCTGAAAAAGCAACACTTCCGCCTGCGGGACGGCCTGTGCATGGAAGATGAAAGCCGCTCCGTACCGCACTATGAAGCTCGCGTGCAGGACGGGCTGGTGCAGATAAAAGCGTAATCCATTCGCCCTCACCCCGGCCCTCTCCCTCCAGGAGAGGGAGAAAGTCACAAAGGCTTCTCCGGCGATCCCCTCTCCCCCTGGGAGAGGGTTAGGGTGAGGGGAAATCAGTTCTTTTTTTAATTTTTATTTTTTAACTTCATTGGGATAGCAAAAATGTTCACCGATACCATCAATAAGTGTGCGGCGAATGCCGCGCGTATTAATCGTCTCTCACAGACAAACCCTCTGGGCTTCTGGGTGAGTTCCGCCATGGCGGGCGCCTACGTTGGCCTTGGCATCATACTGATTTTCACCCTTGGTAATTTACTCGATCCGGCCATTCGTCCGCTGGTGATGGGTGCGACCTTCGGGATCGCCCTGACGCTGGTGATTATTGCCGGTTCAGAGCTGTTCACCGGCCACACCATGTTCCTGACCTTCGGCGTGAAAGCTGGCACTATCTCTCACGGCCAGATGTGGGCAATTCTGCCGCAAACCTGGCTGGGCAACCTGGTCGGTTCGGTATTTGTCGCGCTGCTGTATAGCTGGGGCGGCGGTAGCCTGCTGCCGGTAGATACCAGCATTGTGCACACCGTCGCGCTGGCAAAAACGACTGCACCAGCGATGGTGCTTTTCTTTAAAGGGGCGCTGTGTAACTGGCTGGTTTGCTTAGCAATCTGGATGGCAATCCGTACCGAAGGCACGGCGAAGTTCCTCGCAATCTGGTGGTGCCTGCTGGCGTTTATCGCCTCCGGCTACGAGCACTCCATCGCCAACATGACGCTGTTTGCCCTGTCCTGGTTTGGCCATCATAGCGAGGCTTACACGCTGTCCGGCATCGGCCATAACCTGCTGTGGGTCACGCTGGGGAACACCCTTTCCGGCGTGGTATTCATGGGTCTGGGTTATTGGTATGCTACGCCGAAAGCCGAACGCCCGCAGCCTGCCGCCGCAGGCGCAGCGGAAACCGCCCGTAATTAATTGAGGATTGACCGTGGATCACCTGCCGATATTTTGTCAGTTACGTGGCCGCGCCTGCCTGCTGGTAGGCGGTGGCGATGTCGCTGAACGCAAAGCGCGTTTGTTGCTGGAGGCAGGTGCGCGCATCACCGTTAACGCCCTCGAATTCAGCCCACAGTTTAAGGTGTGGGCTGAGCAAAATATGCTGACGCTGGCCGAAGGGGCGTTCTCTGAAACGCTGCTGGACGAAAGCTGGCTGGCGATTGCAGCCACCGACGACGACGAGGTGAATCAGCAAGTTAGCGATGCCGCTGAATCCCGTCGAATCTTCTGCAACGTGGTCGATGCGCCGAAACAGGCGAGCTTCATTATGCCGTCGATTATCGACCGCTCCCCGCTGATGGTCGCCGTCTCTTCCGGCGGTACGTCCCCTGTTCTGGCCCGGCTGCTACGCGAAAAGCTGGAAGCCAGCCTGCCGCTGCATCTGGGTAAAATTGCCGCCTTTGCTGGCACTCTGCGCGGTCGCGTGAAGCAAACTTTTGCCACCATGGGCGAGCGTCGCCGCTTCTGGGAAAAATTCTTTACTAACGATCGTCTGGCGCAGTATCTGGCCAACGAAGACCAGCTTGCCGTTGAAAAAGAGACGGAATCACTGTTCTCCACCCCACTCGATCACCGTGGCGAAGTCGTGCTTGTTGGCGCTGGCCCCGGCGATGCAGGCTTGCTGACGCTGAAAGGCCTGCAGCAAATTCAGCAGGCTGACGTCGTGGTTTACGACCGCCTGGTGTCGGACGACATCATGAATCTGGTCCGTCGCGATGCCGATCGCGTGTTCGTAGGCAAGCGCGCGGGCTACCATTGCGTGCCGCAGGAAGAGATTAACCAAATCCTGCTGCGTGAAGCGCAAAAAGGTAAGCGCGTGGTTCGCCTGAAAGGTGGCGATCCGTTTATCTTCGGGCGCGGCGGTGAAGAGCTGGAAACGCTGTGCAACGGCGGAATTCCGTTCTCTGTCGTACCCGGAATTACCGCCGCTTCCGGCTGTTCCGCCTACTCAGGTATTCCGCTTACTCACCGGGATTACGCGCAAAGCGTGCGCCTGGTCACCGGCCATTTGAAAACCGGCGGCGAACTCGACTGGGCGAATCTGGCGGCAGAGAAGCAAACGCTGGTGTTTTACATGGGTCTGAACCAGGCCTCGGCCATTCAGCAACAGCTGATCGCCCACGGGATGGAAGAGAGTATGCCGGTGGCGCTGGTAGAAAACGGCACGGCAGTGAATCAGCGCGTCGTGGACGGCACGCTGAACCAATTAGGCGAGCTGGCCACCCAGGTCGGCAGCCCGGCATTGATTATCGTGGGCCGCGTGGTGGGTCTTCGCGACAGGCTAAACTGGTTCTCAAACCACTAAATACCAAGGGAGGCTTTCGCCTCCCTTTCACTTTTCTGCCTCAGCACAACTTTCCCGCAAAATTCGCAGCACGGTTTCCGCCCCGCTGCGGTTCGGGTTAATGCGGATCATCCGCTTTTCAAGCTCCGGCTCGGCCTGCCTGAACGTTCCGGAAAGCCGATAAAAGAGCGGCGGGATTTCATACTTAGATTCCGCCCCTACCGGGTAAGGTAATGCGCCCAGCGTTTGTGCGGCGGCCAACACTTTTTCGGCAATCGGTCGATGAAACTCCACCAGCAGCACCTTCGACTGCGCATTGGCGATAAATGCACTTTTAACCTGAGGCACAGCGCCCTGAGACAATAGCTCAACCAGCGTATCGTTCACCTCTGCCTGAACGGCATGCATCACCGGGGCGAAGACCAAACCGCGCAGCACCTCCATAGCCTGAAAGCCCTGCACCTGGCTGCCGCCGGAGTACATGCTCTGGCGCACCGCCTGAACGGCCGATTTGTCGCCGACCACAACGCCGACGCCCACCGGGCCAAACAGTTTAAAGCAGGAGAAAGTCGACAACGTGGCCCCACACTCGCAGCCGATTTTGTCGACCTTCATCACCGCATAGTTATCGTCGGCCAGCGACGGCAAAGCGTGGCGATTAAAGCAGGTCACCACCTCAGCGAGCGAATAAGCGTCATCCAATGTCTGGCGGGTATGCTGAATCAAGGCTGCAGCCGGACGATGAGCCACAATAGCGGCCTCCACGTCATTTAACTTATTGAAATCCGCCCTGATTAGCTCAAGCCCCATCTGTTCGGCGATAACTGCCGACGTAGGGTACAGAGGAGCCTGATGAATCAGCAGCTTATCGCCAGCGTTTAGCAATGCCATCAGCCCGCTACGAATCGCACCGGTTCCGGCCCCCTGCACCAGCGCGGCGGCTGGCGCAGAAAAGAAATCAGCCAGTACGGCCTCAACCCGCTGCGTGCTGTTGGGCTGATTCAGGCCAGGTACCAGGCCGACATCCCCCAGGCTCAAAAAATCAGCGCCTGGAAAATGCCGGCAGATAATATCCACCAAGGCGAACTGCTTCTGCTGGGCTTGAGCCAGGCTCAGGCTTTGCAATGGCCAGCTTTCCACACACCCCCCTTAGGCCGGGATAAACAGGCCGCAGAAGAACAGAATATTCAACACAATGCCGGTTATCATCACCGCCACAACCGGCGCGGCCATTTTCTGCACCGGGCGGCCCAGTGATTCGTTCAGGAAGTACAGCGCCGTCGCAATGGTGAAGCCGGTATAGCCCGCCATCTTGATGGCGGCAAAGATAGAGCCAATCAGCAGCGCCATCTCCATCAGCATGTTCATTGCGTTGCGGATGTTGTCCGAGGCGTTACGTACCGAAGGGTAACGGCCAAGCCATTTCCCGATGGAGCGCAGCAACAGAACTTCGGCAGAAATCACCAGCGCCCCGACCACAAAAGCGAGCAGCGGGTTAGCAATCAGGTAGCCGACGGCAAAGACAAAGGTGAACCCGGCCACGGCGTAAACGCCTGTCGCCAGCGCCGTCGTGGCAATCATCGGCATAAAGCCCAGACCACGCATAAACTCGGCCAATGCGGCCTGATCAATCAGGCTTTGAGACTGCGTCGGATCCAGGCCAATCTTGTAGGCTTTCTCCAGCGTAAAGATGGACACCTCGCTGCCCGCAAACAGCTTCATGCTGGCAACGGTGGCAATCAGCCCGCCAACGATGGCGATATACGGCAGATTCTTGATAATCCGGGACGTCCGCTCTTCAAACACCGACTGCCCGTGAGCATCGTGTTCATGTTCACCGCGGGAGCGCAGATCCTGAAAAATCGCAATCGCCAGCAGCATAATCATGCCCACGAAGATCTCGATGGATTCCGGGTTCAGCTGCGGGAAGAAACGTACCACCAGCACGCGGGTCAGCAGTACAACCACCGCCGCGAACAGGCTGTTCTTCCAGCCAAATTGGTAGAAAATCGCCACCAATGGGAACAGCGCAAAGGCAGAGACCACCGGAGAGCTCAGCTCACCCAACGAGCCGAGAACATCTACCGGCAACGCGGTCAGCAGGTGGTTCACCGGCACCAGGCAAGTAAGAATCAAAATCCCCCAGACGGCACCCAGTCCAAACGCCAGCACGCTGTTGGCCGCCAGCACGCCGAGGATGTCGGTCGGCAGGAACAGCAGCCAGCTGTTGAGCAGCCCGGTTTTCAGGGTGAAGGAGATCCCGACGGAAGCCACAAACCCGATGCTCAGGCCGAAAGCGATACTCCCCGCCTCGCGACGGTTCATATTGCCTTCAATAAGCTGCGGCAGAATCGGTCGAATCCCGTCGTGGAACACCGCCGCGGAGCGGTGCGCCAGTAAAGCCGTCATCCCGGTCAGCAAGGCAACAACAACAAGGTGAAGGTAGAATTCCATACGGATGCCTTTATTTTAAATGGTTAACGAGCAGTGGGATGGCGTGCTCGATATGCTCAACGGAAAGGCCAAACGCCACTTTGCCTTCTGAGACCAGGCGGGCGATTTGCTCTTCTTTCGCTTTAATACCGGGCTTGGCGATGGTGCAACTGCGGTTGTAGCCAATCACCGCGATGGCGATAGACAATGCCGCACCCGCCCCGGTATTACAGGCCCCAATGTAGTAATCAAGCTGGCCGGATTTCACCTTCAGCGCGGCGTCCATGTCGTTATAGATAAACACTTCGAAGCTGCCCGGCGCAGCGGTTTCGATGGTCTGTTTGATGAGTTCGCGCTGTAGGCCAGCGACACCGATCTTTTTCATGGGAAATCCTTACTTATAAAAGACAGAGGGGTTGTCACGTAACATCAAATCGACGTCTGGCTGGCTGAAACCGGCCTCCAGCAGCATCGGCACAAACGTGGTAAGCAAATAGTCAAAACCAGGCCCGCCGTTCGCTTTCAAATGGGAGCGACGAGTAATGTCCATCGACAGCATGACGTGGTCGAGCAGCCCGCGATCTTTGAGCGCGCTCAGCATCGCAATGCGTTTTTCGTCCGGGTAATAGCTGTTTTTGCCGATGGTATCGAACTGGACGTAGGCGCCCTGATCGATCATCCGCAGGATGTTGTCCAGATTGTCTTTCAGATCGCAGTGCCCGACGGTGACGCGGGAAAGATCCACGCACCATGACTTCAGCAACGCGAGCTGTTCAAGGCCCATGGTGCTGAATGACGTGTGGGTAGAGATCGGCCTGCCGGTTTCATGATGGGCGATGGCTGCCGCCTGGAAAACTCGCTTCTCCACCGGGGTGATAACGTCCACACTGGAGCCAATTTCCGCGATGATCCCGGCTTTTAATGCCGTGCCGTCGATACCGATTTCAATTTCATCGATCATCTCCTGCGCCAGCACTTTCACTGGCGTGGTGGCTACATGCGGCGGGAAGAAATCGTGCTGGTAATAACCGGTGCAGGCCATCACGTTCATCCCGGTATCACGGATGATATCCAGCAGGAACTGTGGGTTACGCCCCATGTAGCGGTTGGTCATTTCAATGATATTGCGCACACCATGCGCGTAGAGTGACTTCATCTCACCGCAAATCAGCTCGTACTGATCCAGTCGGCAATCGATGTTGTCCTTGAAGCTGGAAAGATCGATATGAAGATGCTCGTGGGCATAGGTATAGCCCGATGGGTCGATATGCTTATGCCCCGTCATGGTTCACTCCACCTGTTGAAGAGATATTCAGCAGCGGCAGGAACGACGTTCCGTTCTGCGGCGCGGCTGCCCTAAAAAAGTCACAAACTGTGGCGCCCACATCTGAAAGCGTAGCGCGTGCGCCCAGATAAGTGCCTGTTATACCGGGCTGCCAAACCAGCAACGGCACGTTTTCACGGGTGTGTTTACTGTGGCCAATCGTCGGGTCGTTCCCGTGATCCGCCATCACAACAAGGCAATCCCCGACCTGCATATCGGCCATCAGCAGAGCCAGGTTTTTGTCTACCAGCTCAAGCCGCTCGGCGTAGCGCACAACGTCTTCTGCGTGTCCCGCCAGATCGGTTTCCTGAATATTGGTGCAAATAAAGGCGCTGCCAGGTTTATTCAGCTCATCCCGAGTGATATCGAGAATGTGCTGTGAGTCGACCAGATTCTGGTAGCTGGTTCCGTGTGGGTTAATGGCAATATCCGCCACTTTGCCTACCAGCACGGTTTTAACGCCGACATTATGCAGCTGCTGCGGAGCCTGAACGCTGGCATCCACGCCGTAACCCATATGCACCACCTGGAACCCACTTTTGTATACCCCGGAACGCGGGGCGTTAATGCCGACATAAAGCCCCTGTTTCTCTTCCGCGGCGTTAATCAGCTGCTCGCTGCTCTCAAGCAAGCCACCAAACGCAATGACCCGACCCACTTTGACGCAGCGGCGCACGACTTCGCCAATGGCACGTACTTGCTCAAACGGTATGGCGCTGAGGTTGGCACTGATGTTAAACACCTGCCCGAGATCGGCCTCAAGATTATCGCCCACGGCGACGGCCTGATTTACCCACAGAAACTGCAGTTCAGCGCCTTTGCGTTCAACCTGCCAACCTGCAGCGCTTAGTTCACGTTCAACGTCGTCGATCACTGCAGAAAACGGCATACGGAGTGGCGTTTGTGGCCGAGTACCCAAAATTTCCTGATGCCCCATAAAGGTGTCACCGCCCTCATGCTGCAGTGCCGCAGTGCCATACACGGCATCGGCGCTCGGCTGCATCACATTGGCCGTAAAGCCCAGCGCGTTAATCAGGCCCAGCTTCTCAAGCATGGGTAAACGCAGGTCGGGAAAATGCTGCAGGATATGTCCGCAGGTGTTCGCGCCGATGTCCTGCGGCCTGACCTCCGGCACATCATCCATCGAGCCTACGCCAAAGCTGTCTATCACCAGCACCAGAAACTTACTCATGTTGACCTCCCGGAATAGGATGCCCAAGGCTGTCGTACAGCGCTTCAAGTACCGGGTTCCCGCTTTGGATGCCGGACACCAGCGCCACATCGCTGCGGGTGACAAAAATCTGCGTGCGGAAGCACATCACCACCGGGCTGCCAACGGGATAGCTGCCTTCCAGCGCCAGGTGATAGTCAATGCTGGTGATATCTGGCGGCAGCAATCGTGCCTGCTCGAGCTGTGTATCACTGCTGAACACCAGCGCATTCTGCGCATGGCCACGACGATAATATCCGCCGCCGAAGCAATAGCTTTTGCCCTGAAACTGGTGGGAAACTTCCGTCAGATAGAGCATCGCAATCGCCTCCGGCTGGTCACCATGCTGGTTCGCCGGAATGGTGCCGGTCAGCGCGTGGCCCGGTTCGGCATGAGTGACCCCGTGCTCCGCCAGAATCGAAAAAGTGCTGCAGCTTGAGGCCGACGGCGCGTTGATTTGCTCGATCTCAATCCCCTGTTCGTGCAGCAGGTCCCGCGCTTTCAGCAGCGTGATCAAGTTGCGGGTGGGCTGCGTCTGTTGCTGCTCTTCGTTCCAGAGCAGGCAGGGGAAATGCGTCAGCCCGGCAAGCCGAATGCCCGGCATAGCGCGAATGGCACCTACCACATCATCCAATTCACCCAGCGGGAAACCGGCTTCCTGACCCGGGTAAAGTCGGTCGTACTCGGCGAACACCTTCAGCATCACAGCCTGAACGCGCCCGCTCGCCAGCGCGGCATCAGAAACTTCACGGGCTTTTTCCAGCGAAAAAAGAGTGATGATTTCCGTCTCACTGTTCACATTTTCTTCAACCAGGGCCACCGGCACCTGCACCAGATGGCCCACATGCGAAACGGGCACATTGGCTTCACGCAGCGTGCGGGCTTCTTTAAAATCAACGGCCACGGCGCCTTTAAAGCCCAGCTCAATCAGCTTGTTGGCAAGCCACGGGTTACGCCCGATTTGCTTGGTCATAAAGTAGAGCGTGATGCCGTGCTTCTGCGCGGCCGCGAGCAGCTTCCGGCCGTTCTCCAGAACCTGATCGACATCGATGATCCAGGTATCGGGAAGTACTGCGCCCTGCCGCCAAAGCGTTCTGGCGGCATCAATCAACGCCGGGTTCTGTGCCTTGAGTGCCTCAATAAACATGCCTTGCCTCGCGACCTGAGAAATAAACCTCTTAAATAATCATTTTTTTGAATATTTAAGTTGAGAAAAAACGCTGCCGATAAATCCGTTAGCTCTTATGAATCAGCCACAGGCTGAACAGGTTAGCCAGCAGATACCCTTCTTCGTTCGGGTGCAACTGCACGTTGAACGGCGACAGTAATGCGTGGTGGGCCTGCTCCACTTCGCCAAAGACGCTGTCGCTTTTAATCTCCGCCAACAGTTCGGCATCCAACGGGTTCACCTCTTCCCCACGACGGCTGCGCATCAGTGCGTTAGCCATGTGGGTGATCGCCATTGCCCCCTGGTCGTTCTGCAGCGGGATAGCCCAGTGGCTCTCGAGCTGCGTCACAACCGCTTTCATGCCATCACAAATATCCCGGTCGATGACGCCTGCTTCACACAGCAGATTGAGCCGGTCTTCCATACTGATTACCTCTGTCAATAGCTTGGTTCCTGTTCACCGCTCAGCACGCTTTGCTGATGAGCCAGCAGGGCATTCTTATCCACCACCGTTCGCAGCAATTGCTGAATGGGGATATCTTCGCTGCGCGTCAGCACCACCGCTTCCGATGCCGTCAGGAAGCATTTGTCCCCGTTTAACGGGAGGGCGGTCAACCCCAGGGCCGTTAAATCGGCCTCGTTGCTAACGTTCCAAATCACTGCATCCACGCTGCCCTTCGCGATTCTGTGCAGGCACTCGTGGTAGGACACGTCGAGCAATTCCACATCCTGCCCGGCGAAATAAACATCCGTCATGATGCGCTGATCCGCCGAACGCGGATCAATCCCAATACGGCGAATACTCTCCTGCTGCCCGGCTCGGCAAATGAGCTTATGCTCACCCACGTAAGTGTGCGGCCCCAGTGCCAGCGCGATAAAAAGATCCGGGTTGCTGAGGTAACTGTCCGCAGCCAGCCTGGATACGACGGCCAGGTCATAAACCCCATTCAGCAAACATTCCACGCGAACATCCGAGCCACGCATATGGGCGTAATAAAACGGGATCCCGTCAAACTGCGCCTTCAAACCGCTGGCCAGCCCTTCATAAAGCCGGGTGTACGGCAGCGGCATAGCACACACTACATTGCCGATGTCCGCGAACGCCAATAGGGCTTTGTTATCCATGCTCAACAGGTAGCTACCGTTGCGGCCACGGCGTTCAACACTCACCGCTCCGGCCTTCTCCAGCGTCTTCAAAGCGGCCTGCGTCAGGCCAACGGAAAAGCCGCACTCCCCTGCCAATTCATCTATGGTTTTCAGTCTGTTACCACATTTCTCACCCAGTAAATAACGGGCCAGACTGGATTGGGCAACGCCCTCTTTTTTAATAAAGCTGCGGCTCATCGGTTATCTTCAATTTATTGAATGAATATATCTTCATAAAATTGAATATAGATGGCAAAGGGGAAAATGACAAAAGGAGAATGCAGTCACAAAAAAGAAATAACCCGCCAGGCGGCGGGTTATTCATAGGGAAAGATTATGGGTGAGCGACGAAACCGATCGCTTCGTAGACCTTTTTCAGCGTCTCACCGGCACGAGCACGGGCTTTTTCTGAACCTTCTTTCATGACCTGCTGCAGGAAAGCTTCGTCGTTACGGTAACGGTGGTAGCGCTCCTGAAGCTCGGTCAGCATACCGGACACGGCTTCCGCCACTTCGCCCTTCAGATGACCATACATTTTGCCTTCAAAGCTGGCTTCCAGCTCAGGAATCGCTTTGCCGGTGACGCCGGAAAGAATGTCCAGCAGGTTAGAAACGCCCGCTTTCTCTTTCACGTCGTAGCGAACGACAGGCGGCTCTTCGGAATCGGTCACCGCGCGCTTGATCTTCTTCACTACGGATTTCGGGTCTTCCAGCAGGCCGATGACGTTATTGCGGTTATCGTCCGACTTAGACATCTTCTTGGTCGGCTCCAGCAGGGACATCACGCGGGCACCAGACTTAGGAATGAACGGCTCCGGCACTTTGAAGATGTCACCGTACAGCGCGTTGAAGCGGCTGGCCACGTCGCGGCTCAGCTCCAGATGCTGCTTCTGGTCTTCACCCACCGGGACCTGATTGGTCTGGTACAGCAGAATGTCTGCGGCCATCAGCACCGGGTAGTCAAACAGACCTGCGTTGATGTTTTCTTCATAGCGGGCAGATTTGTCCTTGAACTGAGTCATGCGGCTCAGCTCACCGAAATAGGTGTAGCAGTTCAGCACCCAGCCCAGCTGCGCGTGTTCAGGCACGTGGGACTGAACGAAGATGGTGCTTTTTTTCGGGTCAATGCCGCAGGCCAGATACAGCGCCAGAGTGTCCAGCGTCGCTTTGCGCAGCGCGGTTGGGTCCTGGCGAACGGTGATCGCATGCTGGTCAACGATGCAGTAAATGCAGTGGTAATCATCCTGCATGTTTACCCACTGACGCAACGCACCCATGTAGTTACCGATAGTTAATTCGCCAGACGGCTGGGCGCCGCTAAATACGATGGGCTTACTCATGTTCTGCTTCCTGATTTGCTAAAGGTGGTAGCCCGAAAGCGGGCAATAAGTCTTCGAAACGATCGAACACAACGTCCGGGTTACTCAACCCAATCGCTTCGCCGTAGTTATAGCCCCAGGTCAGGCCGACGCTTGGGCAGCCGGCCGCCTGTGCAGCCTGAATGTCATTGCGGGAATCACCGACAAAAAGCAGCTCATCAGCCGCCAGCCCCAGCGCTTCCATGACTTTGTACAGCGCTTCCGGGTGCGGCTTTTTCTCTTTCACATCGTCACCACCGATAATGGTCTGGAAATAATGGGCGATGCCCAGATCTTCCAGCAGCGGCGTAACAAAAGGCGTAGGTTTGTTGGTAACCACGGCGAGCGGCAAGCCTTTCTCTTTCAGAGCAGCAAGTGTTGCGGCTACGCCTGGGAACAAGAAGCTCCCCTCTTCAACCGTTTCCGCATAGTAGCGATCGAACAGTTTGCGCGCCATATTCAGCTGCGCGAGGTCGGGCTCTTTATCCTTCAGCGACCACTTAAGCGCCCGCTGCATCATGATATCTGCGCCGTTACCAATCCAGGTAACAACACGATCTTCGCCCGCCACTGGCAGTTCAAGCGCATAAAGCGCCAGATCAACGGCCTGACTGAGGCCAAGCGCCGTGTCGATGAGCGTGCCGTCAAGATCGAAGGCAATACCCCGAATTTTTTGAAACTTATCCATGACTTACCTTAGCCAGTTCAGAACGCATGCGGTCAACAACCGCTTTATAATCAGGCTGGCCGAAAATCGCGGAACCCGCGACGAACATATCCGCGCCCGCTGCGGCGATTTCCGCAATGTTGTCGGCTTTTACGCCACCGTCTACTTCAAGGCGAATATCATAGCCGGATGCATCAATGCGCTCGCGAACCTGGCGCAGTTTTTCAAGCGTGTGTGGAATAAACGACTGGCCACCAAACCCAGGGTTGACGGACATCAGTAAAATCACATCCAGTTTGTCCATGACGTGATCCAGCCAGGAAAGCGAGGTCGCCGGGTTCAGTACCAGGCCCGCTTTACAGCCGTGCTCTTTGATCAGCTGCAGAGAGCGATCGACATGTTCAGAGGCTTCTGGATGGAAAGTAATAATGCTGGCACCGGCAGCGGCGAAATCAGGAATGATGCGGTCAACCGGTTTCACCATCAGATGAACGTCGATAGGCACCGTAATGCCGTAATCGCGCAGTGCCTTGAGCACCATCGGCCCCATCGTCAGGTTGGGGACGTAGTGGTTGTCCATGACGTCAAAATGGACGACGTCACCACCTGCGGCAAGCGCTTTAGCCGTATCCTCGCCCAGGCGGGCGAAGTCGGCAGAGAGGATTGAGGGGGCAATCAAATACTGTTTCATCCGCTTCTCCAGGAGTCATTCATCTTTCGGCGGCGGGCGAAACGGCTCAGGCAACCTTTCCTTTATAAAGGGCCAGAAGTTCGTCCACCTTGTTACGTTTACCACCGTTTCGGCTGATGCTGCGGCGAACCTGCAGCTTATGGAAATCGGTGGCGTTCTGATACCACTGGCGAGTCAGCTCGGTGTCATGATTCGAAATCAGCACCGGAATACTCTGCTCCCGCAGCCTTTCAGCCAGTTCGGCCAGATGCTGCTGCTGCACCATGCTGAAGCTGTCCGTGTGATAAGCGGTAAAGTTGGCGGTGGCGGAAAGCGGCGCATAGGGCGGATCGCAATACACTACGGAACCCGCAGCAACGTTTACCATGCTGACATCATAAGACTGGCAGACAAAAGTGGCATTTTTAGCCCGTTCGGCAAAGTTGTACAGCTCCTCTTCCGGGAAGTAAGGTTTGCTGTAGCGGCCAAACGGCACGTTAAATTCACCGCGCAGATTATAACGACACAGGCCGTTGTAACAATGACGGTTGAGGTACAAAAACAACACCGCGCGCCGGAACTTGTCGGTGCACTGGTTAAACTCGGTCCGGCAGGCGTAATAAATCGCTTCTTCGTTTTGCGCTTTGGTAAAGAGCAAACGAGACTCCCGCACGTATTCATCCGCGCGATTTTTGACAATGTCGTAGAGGTTAATCAGGTCGCTATTGATATCGGCGAGGATGTAGCGCGAATAGTCGGTATTAAGAAATACCGACCCGGCGCCAACAAAAGGCTCAATCAGACAGTCGCCTTCCGGCAGATGCTTTTTTATGTCGTCCAGCAGGGGGAATTTCCCCCCTGCCCATTTCAGAAAAGCGCGATTTTTTTTCATGCTGTCTTACTATTTACACCTTATCCAGCTGTGGAAAGGCTCCGACAGCGACTGCGCTTATTTTCACTTGAGGTCAGACTGCACCTGATGAATAGGTTTTGCCCACGGATTCTTAGCCTGAACGTCTGCCGGCAGGCTTGTCACCGCGCGTTTGGCATCATCTTTCGTGGCATAAACACCGCTCACCAGCACGAACCAGGGTTGGCCGTTACGCTGAGTCTGGTAAACCATATAGTGCTGCAGGTTCTCTTTTTTCGCCCACGCATTCAGGTTTGCGGAGTTTGAAGAAGAGCTCAGCTGCAGCGTGTAGTGGCTACCTGGCGCACTCTTAATGGCGCTCGCATCACCCGTTACCGTGCCGCCAGTGCTGGCCGTCGCTGCAGCCTGCGGTGTCGCTTTAGGCGCAGTAGACGCTGTCGCTTTCGGTGCCGGGGTTGAAGTGGCAGCACTGGTTGATGGTGCGGTGACCGGAGCAGACACCGCCGGGGCAGGTTCGCTACGTTTCACCGTTGCCACTGGTTTGCTTTCAGCTTTCACCTGCGGTTTAGGCTCGGCTTTACGCACAGGCTCAATCACCGTTTTCTTGCGTTCAGGGCGAGATTCAACGGTGCGGGTTGGTTCCTGGGTACCGGCCAGCTTACGCGGCTCGGTTTTGCTGCCCGCGATTGGCGCAACGGTAGCCGGTTCAGTTGGCAGCGTGGAATTACTGACCACGTTGTCAATCTGGCCCTGCTGCTGAGGCTGAGTAAGCGCGTTATTCAGGTTCCCAGGGACTTCAACACGCTGCTGCCCTTCCGGCTGCGGCTGGGTCTGCGCCTGGGTTGGCGTAGAGGAAATAGGCGGCAAGGAAACATCCTGCGGATTCTGCTGACCAGCAGTTGGGGTATTCCCTGGCTGTGGCTGAGCAGCGTTTGCCTGGTCGGCAGGTGCCGCACCGTTGGAACCGGAGAGATCGATATTCTTCTCTGCGCCTGGTTTTTGCTCGGCTGTATCTGGGGTGGATGAAGGCGCTTTCAGGGCAGAACCAATGCCGATGATAAGCAGCAATAGAACCAGAATCCCGACGCCCATCATGATGTGCTGACGAGAAGCAGGTGCTTTCTGTTTTGCTGCCTTTTTACGCCCACGCGCCGGACGAGGTTCTGCGGCCAGACCGTCATCACCTTCGTACTCTTCCTCAACCTCTTCTTCACGCTCACGACGTGAACGAGAAGGACGGCGTTCGTCCGCATCAAGATCGACGTCATCAACGTTGATCTGCGGTTCTTTATCGAACTCGTCAGGTTTGCGGGAACGCCCAGGACGACGATCGCTTGGATCGGGTTTCAGCTCGTCTTCTGGTTTAAATTCATCCATTTAACACCCCACTCAAAGGCGTATGCTCATCTCTGCATCACGCCCGAAGTTAAATACTATAAAAATTCTAGTTTTAAGCCTGCTGGCAATCAGCAATGGCTGATAGAACGACATCGTGCGGTACTCCACCGCGCACTTCACTCTTCCCTATCGCCAGCGGCAGAATCAAACGCAGCTCACCGGCTAATACTTTTTTGTCACGCATCATGTGGGGCATATACGCGTCAGGGGACATTTCCTGCGGCCCGTTAACCGGTAACCCGGCTCGCACCAGCAGCGCGATCACGCGCTGAACTTCTGCCTCACTGAATTGACCCAGGCGCTGAGCGGTACGCGCCGCCATCACCATCCCGGCAGCTACGGCTTCGCCATGCAGCCAGTTGCCATAGCCCATTTCAGCTTCAATGGCATGGCCAAACGTATGACCCAGATTCAGTAAAGCACGTAAGCCGCTTTCTCGCTCGTCTGCGGCAACAACTTCGGCTTTCAGCTCACAACAACGACGAATGCAATACGCCATTGCCTTGCCGTCCAGCCTCAACAATGCGTCGATATTCTCTTCCAGCCAGTCAAAGAACTCGCCGTCCAGAATGATGCCGTATTTAATAACTTCCGCCAGGCCCGAAGCCAGCTCCCGCGCAGGTAAAGTCGACAGGCAATCGAGATCCACCACCACCGAAGCTGGCTGGTAGAACGCGCCAATCATATTTTTACCAAGGGGATGGTTAACGGCCGTTTTGCCGCCAACGGAGGAATCCACCTGCGAAAGCAGTGTGGTAGGGACCTGAATAAAACGCACCCCGCGCTGATAGCTCGCTGCGGCAAAACCGGTTAAATCGCCCACAACGCCACCACCTAAAGCAATCAAAGTGGTGTCGCGGCCGTGAGGTTTTTCCAACAGCGCCGTAAAGACGGTATCAAGCACCGCAAGGCTTTTAAACTGCTCGCCATCCGGGAGAATGACGGTATCCACTTTAACGCCTGCCTGTTCCAGAAGACCACGAACCTTGTCTAGATAAAGCGGTGCAAGGGTTTCATTGGTAACCAGCATGGTCTGGTCGCCAGCCTTCAGCGGCCAAAAGGAAGCCGGGTCATTGAATAACCCGGCGGCAATGGTAATAGGGTAACTACGTTCCCCGAGAGTGACTGTCAGCCTCTCCATTACGCGGAGCCCACCTTATCGTTGCTTTGCCCGCAGGCGTTTCATGATTAAGCCAGAATCAGTTGCTTTCCAGCATATGGATGATCTGGTTTGCGACCACTTTGGCGCTTTGATCATCGGTGCGAATCGTGACATCTGCAATCTCTTCATACAGCGGATTGCGTTCGCCAGCCAGCGCTTCCAGCACTTCACGAGGTGGAGTCTCAACCTGCAGCAGCGGACGTTTTTTATCGCGCTGAGTACGTGCAAGCTGTTTCTCAATGGTGGTTTCAAGGTAAACCACTACGCCACGGGCGGAAAGACGATTGCGGGTTTCACGAGACTTCACGGAACCGCCGCCGGTAGCCAGCACGATGCCCTGTTTTTCAGTGAGTTCGTTGATGATTTTTTCTTCGCGATCGCGGAAGCCTTCTTCGCCTTCAACGTCGAATACCCAGCCCACATCAGCTCCGGTACGTTTCTCAATCTCTTGATCAGAATCGAAAAATTCCATATTGAGTTGCTGAGCTAACTGACGCCCAATAGTGCTTTTGCCGGCACCCATAGGCCCAACCAGAAAGATATTGCGTTTCTCTGCCATTTTTTCGGTACTACTAAGACAATTCGTTGATGATAAACCCGCCCGGTAACAACTTGCTGCGGCGGGACATGAACTGAAACCTCATAAGCGTGAGTTCGAGAATCAGACTAAAAATTATCTCAACACTCAAGGGGGTTTGGCAACCGAATAAATCACCTGGCGCCCGGCTCGGGACGAAAAGCGTGCGCCAGCTTTACCGGCCACAGGCTCTTAATACCCAGCCTCCCGAAACGGTACACCTTGTAAGCTAATTCCTCTCTGCCGTCAAACACCTGGGCGCTGTTTGGCAGAAAAACCCGCAGGCTGAAGAGGAAAGACGCTAAGGCAACGCAATCAACCTGGGCGTGATGAACACGACTAATTCCCGACGTTGGTGCTTTTTCCCGTCGTGCCGGAACAATTGGCCGATAAAAGGAATATTTCCAAGTAAAGGGACGCTATCCCGGGTGTGGTTGTTCTGCTGCTGGAAGATTCCGCCTAACGCCAGCGTCTCACCGTCCTTCACCTCGACCTGCGTTTCAATCTCTTGCTTATCAATGGCGAGCGCTTCCCCATCTGCGTGCTGGATGCTGCGTCCTGGCATATTTTGGCTGATGCGAAGCTGCAGGCGAATGGTTCCGTGGTGACTTATCGTCGGCATGACCTCCATACCCAACACCGCCTCCTTAAATTCCACCGACGTGGCTTCATTATTTGCCATTAGAGACTTGATAGGGAATTTCTGTGCCCTGTTTGATGCTGGCAGACTGTTGATGTGCCACCAGCAGGCGTGGGCTGGCGATGATTTCCAACTGCTGTTGCTGTTCAAGCGCGCTGAGCTCCAGCTCAAGCATCCGGCCGTTAATGCGGCCAATATTAAACCCCACTGTCGTGGTTGCCGCTTTCACCGCTAACTCACTTGAGACGGTTGTGGTTTGGTATTGCCCTGATGCAGTTTCACCTGCCGGAGCACTCCACTTCACGCCGAGCTCGCGTAGCTTGTCCTGGTTAATGGTGACAATATGCGCGGACAGCTCGACCTGCCCCATCGATACATCCATCTCTTTAATCCAGGCCGCAACGCGTTTTTGTGCCTGCTGACTGTCGCGGACTACCAGCCGATTTGTGCGCTTATCTACGGTAATGCTGCCCCTCGGCCCAAGCAGTTTTTCTTCATTAGCTTTGATCCCTGCAGCAAGGTCGGCCACTTCAGCGTAGCGCGGCGTATAAACCGCTTGTACCAACGGCTGATCGAGCGCTTTTTGCTTACGAGCGGCCTCTTGCTGAGCTCGCCGTTGCGCCGGATCCTGTTTTTGCTGGATTTGAAGAATATTGCCCGTCTTAGATGAAGTCAGGTTTGCCAATCTGAGTACCTGTTGGAAAGCCTGCTCCCATGGCACATCAGCCAAACGTAGCGAGAGATTTCCCGCCACCTCAGGCGCAATCATCACGTTGAAGTTTTGCTGCTCGGCCAACGCCTGCAGAACCTGCACGACCGGCGTTTCATCTAACGTCAGAGTAACGCGATCGTTCGCCCGCCCCATCAGGGACGTCAGTATCAGTACGCTTCCCACGATATGCCTTATCATTGATCCCTCCCTGTATTTTCCAGTGGTAGTAGCGCCCTTCGCAGGCACCGTTGAGCGAAACTCTCAGTTGCCGCTCAAGAAGCGTGGTCACCTGCACATCTGGCTCCAGAAACAAACCTTCTTTTACCCTTTGCCAGCGTTTCCCCGAGAATTGCATTAAGGCAATGCTTTCTGCAGAGCCCGTCGGGTAAAACACACCACGCAACTGCCAGCTATCCAGACGCTTAAGCAGCGCTTCACAAGGCGATGCGGGCAAAAGAAAGGGATTACGCGGCAACGCCTGCAGCGGCGCACTGAGCACGGCCAGTAACATCCAGCTAACGACTTTCATCGGTAAACTCCAGAGTGATCACAACCCGCACATGTTCCCCGGCTTCGCTCAAGATAAAGGTCGGCAGTTTCAGGCTGGCATAGCCGGCCAACGCTCTAAAAAACGACGGCACTCTGGGCCATGGAAGCAGGATTTCCAACGTTGAATGCCGCGAATCGGGCTGCCACTTCACCAGTCTCCCGCCAGACCGTTTTATAGCCTCCATGGCAGAAAACACCTCCAGAGGAACGCTATCAGGCAGCGGCTCTGGCTTCGGCAAAGCTGCGATTTGCCGCTGCAGGGAAAGCACATGCTGCCAGCGCTGCCGATAGTGCGGTTCTTGCATCCGCAACTCTTGCCGCAGGGGCCAAATCCACAGCCACAAACAGATTAACGCGGTGGCAAAAAGGCACCCCAACAGGCTCAACACCCGATATGCAACATGCCCATCCATAAGGCGATCCAGGTTATTCAGCATGTTCGCCACCCATGGGGGTCAAGGTGAAGGTAAAGACCAGACCTTTGCCTTTTTCATCACGCAGCTCACCAGACTTGACCTTGAACGCTCCTGGTAAATCGGCCAGAACTGCCTCAAACCGATCCAGTTCTCGTGCATCGCCCGCCACGCCGGAGATGGTTGCGCTTTCATTTTGCCAACTAACCCTCTGCAGCCAGCTATTTTCAGGCAACCGTGAGGCCAGCATATTCAGCACATTTTCCCAGCGTGAAATATTGTCTTTCCGCGTCACCTCCGCCTGCAAGATCGCCAGCCGCTGCTGACGCTCCTTCAACTCTTTTTGTTGACGCGATAACAGCGCCTTCAGGGCGGATTCCTGCACCTCCAACTGGGTAGCCTTAGCCTGTTGCCAGCGCACTTTTACGGCGAGAGAATGTGTCCAAAGCAGCATAGACCCCGTAATCAACAGCACGCCAAACAACAGAATGCAGCCCCAGATTTTGAGCCGATGCCGGCGTCTCAGCGGCCGCCACGGCAGGAGATTTATCAGCGGCATCATTAGCGTTCGGATCCCAGGGCCAGCCCCAATGCGAGTGTATAAAGTTCACCGTGACGTGGCAGAGGTGGTAGCTGGCGGACAATGGGTTGCCACGCATTCAGTTTTTCTGCTCCGGCAGGACAAGTGCTTTCAACGTCAGCGTGACTAAAGGCAATGTCGCAGGCGCTGGCCTCTAGTTGCTGACATAGGGCCGGGAAATCCACTGCCTGCCGTTTATCCAACCAGCCGGAGCGTTCGCGATTATTCACTGACGCCCACAGCCAGTAGCCTCGCTCTTCATGAACAAGAAAACGACAGTGTGCTGGATAGCAACCCTGAGGCAAGGCGCTCAGAATTTTGTCTCCCGGCGTTATCGTCCGGGGAAAGAGATTCATACTGGCAAAAATGGCCTGCAGTGCAGCAATATCCGCCTGTTTCACCGCCGTCACGCAAAATGATGAATCCTCCGTCAGGTAGTCATAACAGAGTTGCTCCGTGGGCATTTGTAGCTGGCGAGCCGTTGCACCCGCGATATACTTTTCTTGAGCTGATTCCTGCAATCGCCGTGGCGGTCTGGGTACCTGACGTTGCAAAGCCCGCTGTGCCGGAAAACCAACCCGCAGATGATGGCGCACCGGGATTTCTTTACGCCATGCAGCAAGTGCCTCGCGCAGGGTGTCAGGTTCGGGTAACATGCCGTCCGCAAGTGTTTGTTTCGGGAAAGGTAAATACCACCAATGGCGCAACTGCCACCCTTGCCGGTGCCACTGTACCGCCGCGGCACGCACGCCTTCCGCCTGGATATCCAGGCCAATCCGCCAACCAGGAAACATCATGGTTTCGATCTCCTTATCCGGATAATAAACAGCCCTGACCCCGAAACAGTAACGGGTATATCAAAGCTCCTGGCTTGCCTTTATACTACCGCGCGGTTGTTTAGAAACTGCCCAATTGAAACCTGATGGGAAATTTAAGGTGAAGTTCGTAAAGTATTTATTAATCCTTGCAGTCTGTTGCGTTCTGCTGGGAGCTGGCTCGATTTACGGTTTATACAAATACATCGAGCCCCAGCTGCCCGACGTGGCAACATTGAGAGATGTGCGGCTGCAGATTCCAATGCAGGTTTACAGCGCTGACGGCGAGCTGATCGCTCAGTACGGCGAAAAACGACGTATTCCACTGACCCTGAACCAGATCCCTCCGGTGATGGTAAAAGCATTTATCGCGACAGAAGACAGCCGCTTTTACGAGCACCACGGCGTTGACCCGGTGGGCATCTTCCGTGCTGCAAGCGTAGCGCTGTTCTCGGGCCATGCTTCTCAGGGCGCAAGTACCATTACGCAGCAGTTAGCGCGTAACTTCTTCCTTAGCCCCGAACGCACCCTGATGCGTAAAATTAAGGAAGCGTTTCTTGCGGTTCGCATTGAACAGATGCTGAACAAAGACGAGATCCTTGAGCTCTACCTGAACAAAATCTACCTCGGTTACCGCGCCTATGGCGTCGGCGCTGCCGCTCAGGTTTACTTCGGCAAAACGGTCGATCAGCTGACCCTGAGCGAGATAGCGGTGATTGCGGGGCTGCCTAAAGCGCCGTCAACGTTTAACCCGCTGTACTCCATGGATCGTTCAACGGCACGTCGTAACGTGGTGCTGTCGCGTATGCTGAGCGAAGGTTACATCAGCCAAAGCCAGTACGATGAAGCGCGCAGTCAGCCGATTGACGCCAGCTATCACACGCCTGAAATCGCCTTCTCAGCGCCATACCTTTCAGAGCTTGTACGTCAGGATATGGTCGCCCGCTACGGCGACAAAGCTTACGAAGATGGCTACAAGGTTTACACCACGCTGAGTCGTAAAATTCAGCAAGGTGCCCAGGAAGCCGTTCGCAACAACGTCATGGCCTACGATATGCGCCATGGCTACCGCGGCCCATCTAATGTGCTGTGGAAAGTGGGAGAAAGCGCGTGGGATAAGAAAAAAATCACCGCCTCGCTGAAAAATCTCCCGGTCTATGGCCCATTATTCCCGGCGGTTGTCACCCTTGCCACGCCTGATGAAGCATCGGCGATGCTGGCCGACGGCAGCTCCGTTTCGCTGGGTATGGAAGGCATGCGCTGGGCGCGTCCGTATCGTTCCGACACCGCGCAAGGCGCTACGCCACGCAAAGTAACGGACGTGGTACAGGCCGGACAGCAGATTTGGGTACGCAAGGTGGACGATGCCTGGTGGCTTAGCCAGGTGCCTGACGTTAACTCGGCGCTGGTTTCGCTCAATCCACACGATGGCGCCGTGCTGGCGCTGGTCGGCGGTTTTGACTTTAACCAAAGCAAGTTCAACCGTGCGACCCAGGCTCTGCGGCAGGTTGGTTCAAACATCAAGCCATTCCTGTATACCGCGGCAATGGACAAAGGCCTGACGCTGGCGAGCATTCTTAATGATGTGCCGATTTCACGCTGGGATGCCGGGGCGGGTTCCGACTGGCGGCCGAAGAACTCTCCGGCCCAATACGCCGGGCCGATCCGTCTGCGTCAGGGGTTGGGCGAGTCCAAGAACGTGGTGATGGTACGAGCAATGCGGGCGATGGGCGTCGATTATGCCGCTGAATATCTGCAGCGCTTTGGCTTCCCTGCCGCAAATATTGTTCATACCGAATCACTGGCGCTGGGCTCCGCCTCATTTACGCCAATGCAGGTTGCCCGCGGTTACTCCGTCATGGCAAACGGCGGCTTCCTGGTTGATCCTTACTACATCACCAAAATTGTCGATGACGCAGGGAACACCGTGTTTGAGACGAAGCCCAAAGTTGCCTGCGCCAGCTGTGATATTCCGGTCATTTACGGTGATACGCCGAAATCAACGGTACTGGAAAACCAGGACGTAGAAGACGTTGCCGTCTCGCAAACGCCGCAAAACAGCAGCGTGCCAATGCCGCAACTGGAGCAGGCTAACAGCGCTCTGGTAGCAAAAGCGCAAGGTGAGGAGTACGCCCCACACGTGATCAACACGCCGTTGGCGTTCCTGATCAAAAGCGCGCTTAACAGCAACATTTATGGTGAACCAGGCTGGCAGGGAACCGGCTGGCGCGCTGGCCGTGATTTGAAGCGTAAGGATATCGGCGGCAAAACCGGGACAACCAACAGTTCGAAAGACGCCTGGTTCTCCGGCTACGGTCCAGGCGTGGTCACGTCGGTCTGGATTGGCTTCGACGATCATCGCCGCGACCTTGGCCGCACCACAGCTTCAGGTGCAATTAAAGATCAGATTTCCGGCTACGAAGGCGGCGCAAAGAGCGCCCAGCCAGCGTGGGATGATTTCATGAAAATTGCTCTGTCAGGCGTGCCAGAAGAGCCAATGACACCTCCACCAGGGATCGTCACCGTCAATATTGACCGGAGTACCGGGCAGTTAGCCAACGGCGGCAACAGTCGTGAAGAGTATTTCATCGAAGGCACGCAGCCTACGCAGCAGGCCGTGCATGAAGTAGGCACGACGCTTATCGATAACGGGGAAGAGCACGAGTTGTTCTAACCCGAGCCAAAATAAAAAGGGCCGCTAAGCGGCCCTTTTTATTCTTTTGCAGTCAGATTTACAGTCGACCCTGTTGCCTTAACCATTCGCGAACCAGGAACAAAGCGCTGACGTTACGCGCCTCGCTGAAATCATCTTCATTGAGCAAATCCATCATTTTCGCCAGCGGCCACCGTACCTGCGGCAGTTCTTCCGGCTCGTCCCCTTCAAGCGACTCGGGATACAGATCTTCTGCAACCACAATGTTCATTTTGCTCGAAAAATAGGACGGTGCCATCGTCAGCGTTTTCAAAAACGTCAGCTCGTTCGCGCCAAAACCCACTTCTTCTTTCAGCTCGCGGTTGGCGGCCTCAAACACCGTTTCACCCGGGTCGATCAGCCCTTTAGAAAACCCTAGCTCATAGGATTCTGTGCCAACCGCGTATTCACGGATTAAGATCAAGTGGTCATCAACAACAGGTACTATCATAACCGCCTCACGTGAAGACGGTTTCATGCGTTCGTAGACGCGGCGAACGCCATTGCTAAATTCCAGATCCACCGTTTCGACGTTAAAAAGCCGCGAACGCGCCACGGTTTCGACATTTAAAATCGTTGGTTTTATTAGTGATTTGCTCATGTGGCCGGGATCAACAGTGAAAGAGGTAAGTTATTGTGCGGCATGCCGCACATATCGTGCAACGAGCATTGGCTATTATTTACATTTTTGTAACTTCTATTGAGCCAAAACACGCAATGCAGCCCCCTGTCAAGGCAGGTACTATTGAATAGGAATTTACTTGTATTTCGGACGAAGTCGCTTTGCTAACATTGTGTTACTGTAGGCCGGTCGCCTTAAAAACAGCTCAAGTTTGCAGCTTTACCTGCCGATAATGACTTCTGGCGTCTTAACCTTTTGAAAGGCCGATCTTTTGCCGATTTTGATGAAAAAGACGATTGTTTGATGGGGAAAGCATGAGCACCTTATTATTTCTGTTAGCTGCTATGCTGGCCTGCGTACTGATTGCCGGATGGCTGATTTGGCGAAGCCTGAGGCTTCGTGCCCGGGTTTCGCACGATCGTTCCTTCTCCGGTGCCACCACGCGTAAACTGACCCCAGAAGAGCGCGTTGCCGTCGAAAATTACCTCGAGCGCTATTCGCGTTCTCAGGAACTGATCGGCCCATCCGGTGCAAGCAATCCACCGCCAAGGTTAACGCTCACCGCGCAAAGCAGCATGGTTTTCTCCCTGACCCGATCTATCACTCGCTACGGCCTCTCTGCCGATGACGCCAATAAATGGCGTTATTATCTTGATTCTGTTGAAGTGCATTTGCCGCCATTCTGGGAGCAATACATCACCAACGATAACGACGTGGAGCTGATTCGGACAAGCAGCATCCCGCTGGTGATTTCACTCAATGGCAATACGCTGCAAAACGATACGCTGGACACGCAGCAGTATGCCCTGGAAGGTTATCCAGGCACTCAGGCATCCATCCGGGGCGAAGAAAGCGAGCAAATTGAGCTGCTAAATATTCGCCAGGAAACCCAGGAAGAATATTCCCTGAGCCGCCCTGACGGCGTCCGTGAAGCCGCACTTATTTGCATCGCTTTTATCATGCTGTTCCTGAGTCTCGTGACGCCGCCCGTGTTCCTGCCCTGGCTCATTGGCGGTGCCGTTTTGCTCATTGCCGCCGGGTTATGGGGCCTCTTGGCTCCTCCGGCAAAAACGGCATTGCGCGAAATCCATTGCCTGCGCGGCACACCTAAGCGCTGGGGGCTGTTTGGTGAATCCAACCAGGATCAGATGAGCAATATCTCCCTGGGGATTATCGACCTGGTTTATCCACCGCACTGGCAGCCTTTTGTGGCGCAGGATTTGGGGCAGAAAACCGACATCGATATCTACCTTGACCGCCATGTAGTGCGTCAGGGGCGTTTCCTTTCGCTGCATGATGAAGTGCGTAACTTCCCGCTACAGCACTGGGTGCGCAACCTTCTTATTGCCGCTGGTGCGCTGTTGGTCCTGCTGATGATGACCATTTGGGTGCCACTGGAAATGCCCATTAAGCTCAGCGCCTCATGGTTAAAGGGCGCTCAGTCCATCGAAGCCACCAGCGTTGAAGACCTCGCCAAATACAAGCTGCAGGTTGGCGATACGCTTAGAGTCAACGGCACGGGGATGTGTAATATTCAAACGCCCGGCGGTTATCACGCGCGGCAAAATTTCCCGTTCACCCCCTTCGACTGTTCACAAATTATCTGGAATACCGCCCGTCCTCTGCCCTTGCCTGAGTCGGAAATCATGGACAAAGCGGTCGCCCTGACCAAAGCTGTCAGCGGGCAAATCCATCCTCAGGGTGGCGAAGCTGACAGCAAGGTAAACCCCCAGCTCGCGGACGCCATTCAGAAATCAGGCATGGTCCTGCTGGATGATTTTGCCGGGATTGTGAAAAAAACGCAGGCGCTGTGTACCGCAGAGGAAGAGTGTGTGCGCCTGAAAAATGCGCTCGTAAACCTGGGCAACACTAAAGACTGGGATTCTCTGATCAAGCGTGCGGATTCAGGAAAACTGACCGGGGTGAATGTCCTTCTACGGCCGGTTAGCGCCGAGTCGCTGGATAACCTGGTGACCACCTCAACCGCGCCATTCTTTATCCGTGAAACCGCCCGCGCAGCTCAGGCGTTAAACAGCCCGGCGCCGGGCGGCTACATCATCATCAACGATGAAGGCGGCGATCTCGTGGACCAACCGCTGCCGCCAATGTCGCTGTATGACTTCCCGGCTCAGGAACAATGGACCGAATTCCAGCGGCTGGCGGAAATGTTGCTGCAAACACCGTTCCACGCCGAAGGTATCATTACCGGCATCTACACGGACGCTAACGGCACACAGCACGTCACCCTGCATCGGATTTCCGATACACACAGCCTCTGGAGCTACATCGGTATTTCTCTGATGCTGATTGCGATGCTGGCCTGCGCCGCGATAAACGGCGTTCTGGCGGTGACTCGCTATCGCCGTGCCAGTACGCGGCTGGCTGAAATTCAGCGCTATTATGATAGCTGCCTCAACCCCACACTGACTCCGCCCACGCCGCTGAAGTAGCCGCTACGGGTAAACTTTGCGTACCGGGTTGTGCTACCCTGGTACGCTATTTTCCCTCAATCGAGACTAAAGCTATGTCTGGTGCTATTGCCTGGCAGGATGTTGACACCCTGTTGCTGGATATGGACGGGACCCTGTTGGACCTGGCCTTTGATAACCATTTCTGGAAAAAGCTGGTACCGGAAACCCTTAGCCTTGAGCGCGGTATTCCCCTGCAGGATGCCTATGAATTAATTTCCCGCGAATACCACGCCGTGCAGCATACGCTAAACTGGTACTGTCTCGACTACTGGAGCGAACGCCTCGGGCTGGATATCTGTGCCATGACCACAGAACAGGGGCCAAAAGCCGCGCTGCGTGAAGATACCGTGCCGTTTCTTGAGGCGGCGAAAGCCAGCGGCAAGCGCAGAATTTTGCTCACCAACGCGCACCCGCATAACCTGGCGGTGAAGCTTGAGCATACGGGTTTGAACCAGCACCTTGATTTATTACTTTCTACCCACACATTTGGTTATCCGAAAGAAGATCAGCGTTTATGGCAGGCGGTGGCCGGACATACCGGATTCGATGCGGCCCGAACCGTCTTTATCGACGACAGCGAAGCCATTCTTGATGCAGCCGCAACGTTTGGGATTCGCTACTGCTTTGGCGTTCTGAACCCGGATTCAGGTGAAGCGGAAAAAACGTTTGAGCGCCACCCAGGCCTGAGCGATTACCGCAGCCTGATTCCTTCGCTTTCCGCTTAAGGAGGCGCAATGAAAGAAAAAACCGCCGAGGGCGTACGCCTGGATAAATGGCTATGGGCCGCACGCTTTTACAAAACCCGTGCGGTTGCGCGGGAAATGATTGAAGGCGGGAAAGTGCACTACAACGGCCAGCGCAGCAAGCCGAGCAAACTGATTGAGCTGAACGCGGTTCTCACGCTGCGTCAGGGAAACGACGAGCGCACCGTAACCGTACTGGGTATTACCGAACAGCGCAGGCCAGCCACAGAAGCCACTCAGCTTTATGAAGAGACGGCGGAAAGCATCGCCAAACGGGAGAAAGTGGCGCTGGCGCGCAAAATGAACGCGCTGACCATGCCGCATCCCGATCGCCGCCCGGACAAAAAAGAGCGGCGAGATTTGATGAAATTTAAACACGGTGGCGAAGACTAAATTCGCCGACCAGTAAGAGAGATGACGATGACTCAACACGACCAACTACACCGCTATCTGTTTGAAAACCACGCCGTGCGCGGCGAGCTGGTGACGGTTTCCGAAACCTGGCAGCAGATCATGGAAAACCATGATTATCCGCAGCCGGTCAAAAAAATTCTGGGCGAACTGCTGGTCGCCACCAGCCTGCTGACAGCCACGCTGAAGTTTGACGGCGATATCACCGTTCAGCTCCAGGGGGATGGCCCAATGACGCTGGCCGTGATTAACGGTAATAACAAACAGCAAATGCGCGGCGTGGCTCGCGTACAGGGTGATATCCCGGCAGATGCGGCATTAAAAGATCTGGTGGGTAATGGTTATCTGGTGATCACCATCACCCCAGCCGAAGGCGAGCGCTATCAGGGCGTAGTCGGTCTGGAAGGGGATACGCTGGCCGCCTGCCTGGAAGATTACTTCATGCGTTCCGAGCAGTTGCCAACTCGCCTGTTTATTCGTACCGGCGAAGTTGACGGTAAAGCAGCTGCGGGCGGCATGCTGCTGCAGGTTCTGCCGGCGCAAAACGCTGAAACCGACGACTTCAACCACCTGGCGACGCTGACCGAAACCATTAAGGCCGAAGAGCTGCTGACGCTGCCAGCGACCGATGTGTTATGGCGCCTGTACCACGAAGAAGAAGTCACGCTGTACGATCCGCAGGACGTAGAGTTCAAATGCACCTGCTCACGCGAGCGCTGTGCTGACGCGCTGCGCACGCTGCCGGATGAAGAAGTCGACAGCATTCTGGCCGAAGACGGCGAAATCGACATGAACTGCGATTACTGTGGCAGCCGCTATGTGTTTGACTCCATGGACATCGCAGCGATCCGCAACAATGCCTCTCCGGCGGATCCGCAAGTTCACTAAGTTTGCAAAACGCCTCCAATCGGAGGCGTTTTATTTTCAGCGGTAATAGTCAATTTTAACCCGCTGCCCCTGCACCATCACGTCCTGCCAGACCTTCGCCGCCGCCGTCAGTTTTCCTTCAGAAGCAGCCTGCTTCAGCGCTGACATCATCTGGTTTTTGTCCAAATCACGGGCCTGGCCGATATCCTTCCAGCTTCCGTCGACCTTGCCATACACTTTGCAGTAGCTCATTTCCGGCTGGCACAGCAGCCATTCATCCTGCCCATCGCCGTTCAGATCCATCCCAACCAGCAGACACTTATCCTCGTCATCCAGGCATTCACGGGCCTGGTAACTTTCATCTTTTACCATGGCCTGCCACCACGCGTTTTCCGGCACGCGGTTTTTATCCGCCAGCACGATACGCTGACGCAGAGATTCAACCGTCAGCTTCGCAACCGCCACACCGCCCGCTTTGCCGTTGCTCAACAACATTGCCAATTGTCTTCTGCGGTCAGGGCTGGCGACAAACACCGGGTCTTTTTGCAGCTCGCTGAGCGCATCATAGCCCCGCCGCCCGGCATATTGCAGCATGGTCATACTCACCTTCTCGGGCTTCAGGATGCCGCTGTGGTAACGCGCCATTTGGTTATTAACGCTGATCCGGTAAGGGTCCAGAAGCGGAGAATTCACCGCAACCAACAAGGCCAGCGCCAGCAAAAGCACCGCGCGGTTAATCCCTCCCGGCTGTAGAACAGGCTCCCAACGCTGGCGAATAATCGTGGCGATATAGCCAAAGGCCCACACCAATACGGTGAAGGTTATCAGTGCCGCATATACCCTTGTCGGCGTCCAGCCGTATGACGAAACGCGCAACCACAGCGCATAGCTTGCCAGCAAGGCGTAAACCGGCGACAGCAATAACGTCAGCTTTATCGCGCCATCAAGCAAAGCGGGATAAGGTCGGGTTTCTCTTTCCGGGTGATAAGCCACTGCGGCAGTGCCCATCACCATCAGCGTCAGCGTGTTGAGCAGCGCATTACAGGAAAAGTGCAGTGAAATAGACCCCAGACCGACCACCGGCAGCGTCGCTAAAAACATCAGAGAAATCAGCGAAAGCAGCGGTAAAAGCCCCGTCGCAAAAACGCTGAAGAAATGTTTTACCGCGTTAATAGCCCGAACCTGGTCACGGCAAAGCGTGACCGCCAGCGCCGCTGCCGTACAGGTAGCAATCCAGCCAAATGCCGACGAACTGAAAAACAGGCGATCAAAGAAGGTGATATCCACCAGCTTGAATAAGCCGGCCCAAAGCGCCAGCACGCCCCAGAAAAAGAGCACCAACAGCCCGGTCAGCAGCAGAGTAATACCGTTCCGCCAGAGCTGGCCGTAGAATACCTGCCAGCCTCCCCAACCGCGATTCGAGTGCAGCCGTCCCTGCAGCCAGGGCAGGGCCAGAAACAGCATCGCCGCCAGCGAACAGAGATACCCCAGCACAATATCGTGCCGGTTCCAGCTTTCCAGTCCCTGAGTCGTCCAGTTCACCCAGCCGCTCATCAACGCCACAATCGGCAAGGGGAGTAGCGCCAGGCCCCAAAATCGCAGACCATTGAAACGCACGGTGATAAGCGCCAGCGTCGCCGCCAGCACCACGGACAGAGAGCGCAGATACAGGGCCTGATTATCCCCTCGCAGCCAGAGGCTACTCACCCTGTCTCCTTCGGTGAGGTACAGCACCACGCCTAAAAGAAACCCCACCAGCAAAATCCCCCAGCGGGTCGCCTTAGGTAACGGTTCAGACATGAACATGGTTGTCATCCCTTATTAACTCATTTTGGACTTAGTGTAACGGACTGCTGCGACTTGCAAATGACGGTCTTGTTTCATTGAGTTGCGTATGAGAGCGCGTTCATTCACAAAGTTCTCCGTTATTATCCTAATTATTAACATATCCGCTATATTTTCCCCGAAAGCCAGCGAATTCCTGCCATACTCTGCCCCCGTTGCGGCATCCCCTGTGCATTTCCCCTGTTAAATTTAAGCAGGCGCGTAAATTTATGATAGTGGTCGCGGTTAACACCCCCTAAACAACCCTACAATATTCGGCAGTATAAATTGGCTAAGGAGCAGTGAAATGCGAGTTAAAGGCATAACCCCGCAAGATCTCAAGGCTTATGGCATTCATGACGTCAGCGAAGTCGTCTATAACCCCGATTACGACACCCTTTACCGCGAAGAACTCGACCCTAACCTGCAGGGTTTTGAGCGCGGTGTGGTCACTAACTTAGGCGCTGTCTCCGTAGATACCGGGATCTTCACCGGCCGCTCTCCAAAAGATAAATACATCGTCCGCGATGACACCACCCGCGACACCTTATGGTGGGCCGACAACGGTAAAGGCAAAAACGATAACAAACCGCTTTCCGAAGAAACCTGGCACCAGCTTAAAGGGCTCGTCACTCATCAACTGTCGGGCAAGCGCCTGTTTATTATTGACGCTTTCTGCGGCGCCAACGCCGATACCCGCCTGTCAGTACGTTTTATCACCGAAGTTGCCTGGCAGGCCCACTTCGTGAAAAACATGTTTATTCGCCCAACGGACGAAGAGCTGGAGACGTTTGAGCCTGATTTTGTGGTGATGAACGGAGCTAAATGTACCAATCCAAACTGGAAAGAACAGGGCCTGAACTCCGAAAACTTTGTAGCGTTTAACCTGACTGAACGCATGCAGCTTATCGGCGGCACCTGGTACGGCGGCGAGATGAAGAAAGGGATGTTCTCTATTATGAACTACCTGCTGCCGCTGAAGGGCATCGCTTCCATGCACTGCTCGGCAAACGTCGGTGAAAAAGGCGATGTGGCGGTGTTCTTCGGGCTGTCCGGCACCGGTAAAACAACGCTGTCTACCGACCCGAAACGCCGCCTGATTGGCGACGATGAGCACGGCTGGGACGACGACGGTGTGTTTAACTTTGAAGGCGGCTGCTACGCCAAAACTATTCGCCTGTCGGAAGAGGCAGAGCCGGATATCTATCACGCGATCCGCCGCGATGCGCTGCTGGAAAACGTCACCGTCCGTGCTGACGGCACAATCGACTTCGACGATGCGTCCAAAACGGAAAACACCCGCGTTTCTTACCCGATTTATCACATCGACAACATCGTTAAGCCGGTGTCGAAAGCGGGCCACGCCACCAAAGTCATCTTCCTGACTGCGGATGCCTTCGGCGTATTGCCGCCGGTTTCCCGTCTCACCGCGAACCAGACTCAGTACCACTTCCTGTCCGGTTTTACCGCCAAACTGGCGGGCACCGAGCGCGGCGTGACTGAGCCAACGCCAACCTTCTCCGCCTGCTTCGGCGCGGCATTCCTGTCGCTGCACCCAACCCAGTATGCGGAAGTGCTGGTGAAACGTATGCAGGCATCCGGCGCGCAGGCGTACCTGGTGAATACCGGCTGGAACGGCACCGGCAAACGCATTTCGATCAAAGACACCCGCGCGATCATCGACGCTATTCTCGACGGCTCACTGGACGACGCAGAAACCTTTACGCTGCCGATGTTTAACCTCGCTATTCCAACCGCTCTCGCAGGCGTGGACACCCAGATTCTGGACCCACGTAATACCTACGCCTCTCCGGAGCAGTGGCAGGAAAAAGCGGAGCAGCTGGCGAAGCTGTTTGTCGAAAACTTCGAGAAATACACCGACACCCCTGCCGGGGCGGCCCTGGTCGAAGCTGGTCCGAAGCTGTAAATCTGAAGTATTAGGCGAAAAAAAACGAACCCTTCGGGGTTCGTTTTTTATTGGGCCACAGGGAAACTAGCTTTCCCGATGAGTCACCACCCGGGTTATCGGCAGCGGGAGATAAGCCCTGATACGCAGCCCTCCTCGCTCGCTCTTCCCGAGATCCAGCATCCCATTATGGTTGTCGATGATACGCTGCACGATGGCCAGGCCCAGCCCGGTGCCGCTGGTACTGCGGGCGCTATCGCCGCGCACAAACGGCTGGAACAAATGCTGCAGCTGATCTGGTTCAATGCCCGGACCGTCATCTTCCACCTGGAACCAGGCGCGGTTTAACTCGCTGCCGCTACTGACTTTGATCCAGCCATTGCCGTAGCGCGCCGCATTCACCACCATGTTGGCAACCGCACGCTTGATAGACAGCGGATGGATATTCAGGCGGATTTCACCGGCCTGCAGGTCAGTGTCAATTTCACGCTCGTAGCCGCTTTCTGCCGCAATCACTTCCCCGAGTACGCTGTTGAGATCCGCCATCTCCAGCGGCATCTCCTGCCCGGTGCGCAGGTAGTCGATAAATTGTTCGATAATCGCATTACACTCTTCGATATCTTTGTTAATCGACTCGGCCAGATAGCCATCCTCCTGCCCCATCATTTCGGTCGCCAGGCGAATACGCGTCAGCGGAGTGCGCAGATCGTGGCTGACGCCCGCCATCAGCAGCGTGCGATCGTCGGCCAGCTGTTTCACGCCCGCGGCCATATGGTTAAATGCGCGAGTCACCGATCGCACTTCCGAAGCGCCATATTCGCGCAAAGGAGGAGGAATAATCCCTTTACCGACCTGCAGCGCAGCGTGCTCCAGGTCGACCAGCGGTCGGTTCTGTATTCGAATAAACAGCCATGCGCCGCCTATCGCCAACAGCATGATCGCCAGCGTATAGCGGAACAGCGGGGAGAAATCACCCTGATGGATTTCAGTCAGCGGAACGCGGACCCAGATATTCGGCGACAGCCAGGTTTTCAGCCAGACAACCGGGGAGCTTTTGTTCACCTCAACGCGCACTTCGGTCGGGCCACCAAGCTGCTGCGCCATTTGCTGGCTCAGAAATTCGTAGTGCTGCGCCCAGCGCAGGCCAGCGTCTTCCGCCGCCTCGTTGGAATAAAGTGAAATGCCCAGCTCACGATAAATCTCACGACGAAACGCAGGCGGCACCACAAGCTGGGTGCCGTCTTCAAGCTGCAGTTTGTCGGTCATTAGCATTCTGACTTCGTACGCCAGCACCTTATTAAACTGCTGCAGGCTCGGCAAAATCGCGAAGTTCAGAACGACAAGATAAGTCGTCACCAGGCTGACGAACAGCAAGGTGACGATCAGCAACAGCGTACGGGCAAACGAGCTTCTGGGGGAGAAGCGAACTCGCCTCATGCCTTAGCGCCGTCCGGGACAAAGACGTAGCCAAGACCCCAAACGGTCTGGATATAACGCGGATGCGCCGGGTCCTCTTCCACCATGCGGCGCAGGCGGGAGATTTGCACGTCAATGGAACGCTCCATCGCGGAATATTCGCGGCCACGGGCCAGGTTCATCAGTTTGTCGCGGGAAAGCGGCTCGCGCGGGTGGCTGACCAGCGCTTTCAGCACCGCAAATTCACCGCTGGTCAACGGCATAGGCTCGTCTTCACGGAACATTTCGCGGGTGCCGAGATTCAGCTTGAACTTACCGAAAGCGATAACCGCTTCTTCCTGGGAAGGCGCACCCGGCAGCTCGTTGGCCTGACGACGAAGCACGGCACGAATTCGGGCCAGCAGTTCACGCGGGTTAAACGGCTTAGGAATATAGTCATCAGCGCCGATTTCCAGGCCGACGATACGGTCAACTTCTTCGCCTTTCGCGGTCACCATAATGATCGGCATTGGGTTACTCTGGCTGCGCAGACGGCGGCAAATAGAAAGACCATCCTCGCCCGGCAGCATGAGGTCCAGCACCATCAGGTGGAAGGATTCACGGGTCAGCAGGCGATCCATTTGTTCGGCGTTAGCGACGCTGCGAACCTGGAAGCCCTGTTCGGTGAGATAACGCTCTAACAGCGCGCGCAGACGCATGTCGTCATCGACCACCAGAATTTTATAGTTCTCTTGCATCGTTTGTACTCCCAAAGGCTCGAACAGTTGAGTGTGTATTCTTAAAAAACTGCGCTAATACAACCAGTCAATTCTGGTATACATTCTAGTCGAAATTGTTACAAAGCATATTAAACAGTCGGTTATCAACGTTTTAAATCAAAATTTGGTGACTTGCTTCCCAAAATGCGCCGGTTGCATTCCTCATTGAGCATCGGTTTAAATCACACTCTGATTTTACAGGCTGCAGGGCAGAAAGATGAAAACGCCGTTAATCACCCGTGAAGGCTACGAAAAGCTCAAAAAAGAGCTGGATTATCTGTGGCGTGAAGAGCGCCCCGAAGTGACCAAAAAAGTGACCTGGGCCGCCAGCCTCGGCGATCGCAGCGAAAACGCCGACTACCAATACAACAAAAAACGCCTGCGTGAAATTGACCGCCGGGTTCGCTACATCACCAAATCCCTCGAGCGCCTGAAAATCGTCGATTACTCACCGCAGCAGGAAGGCAAAGTCTTCTTCGGCGCGTGGGTCGAAATAGAAAACGACGACGGCGATCTGCTGCGTTTTCGCATCGTCGGCTACGACGAAATCTTTGGCCGCAAGGACTACATTTCTATTGATTCGCCGATGGCGCGCGCGCTGCTCAAAAAAGAAGTGGGCGATTTAGCCGTGGTGCAAACACCAGGGGGAGAAGCCCAGTGGTACGTCAATGAAATTGAGTACCCTAAACCCGAGTAACGCGCACAGAACTGTCTGAAACCCAATATCCGGGGGTCGTCGGCTGGCATTTTCGCGCCCCGATCCGTATAACTGTTTGCTGAATTTTCCGTACTACACAGATGAAAAGCCATGATGAATGATTCGCTTTGCCGCATTATTGCGGGTGAGCTTCAGGCCAGAAACGAACAGGTAGAAGCTGCCGTTCGCCTGCTGGATGAAGGGAATACCGTGCCGTTTATTGCACGTTATCGTAAGGAAGTCACCGGCGGTCTGGATGACACGCAACTGCGTCAACTGGAGACTCGTCTTAGCTACTTGCGCGAGTTGGAAGAGCGCCGTCAGGCCATCCTCAAGTCTATTTCCGAGCAGGGTAAACTGAGCGACGAACTTGCCGGCGCCATCAACGGCACGCTGAGCAAAACCGAACTCGAAGACCTTTACCTGCCGTATAAACCCAAGCGCCGTACCCGCGGGCAAATCGCTATCGAAGCTGGTCTTGAGCCGCTGGCGGATTTGCTGTGGAACGAGCCTTCGCACGACCCGGAGCAGGAAGCCGCCCGCTTTGTGGATGCCGACAAAGGCGTCGCTGACACCAAAGCTGCGCTGGACGGGGCGCGCTACATCCTGATGGAACGCTTCGCTGAAGATGCCGCGCTGCTGGCAAAAGTACGCGACTATTTGTGGAAGAATGCGCACCTGGTTTCCGCCGTGGTAAGCGGTAAAGAGGAAGAAGGCGCGAAATTCCGCGACTACTTCGCCCACCACGAAGCCATTGCCACCGTTCCCTCTCACCGTGCGCTGGCGATGTTCCGCGGGCGTAACGAAGGCATTTTACAGCTGTCGCTGAATGCCGACCCGCAGTTTGATGAGCCGCCGCGCGAGAGCTACTGCGAGCAGTTGATTATCTCTCATCTGAATCTGCGCCTGAACAATGCCCCGGCCGACAGCTGGCGCAAGGCCGTGGTGAGCTGGACCTGGCGTATCAAGGTGTTAATGCACCTTGAAACCGAGCTGATGGGCACCGTGCGCGAACGCGCCGAAGATGAAGCCATCAATGTTTTCGCCCGCAACCTTCACGATCTGCTGATGGCTGCCCCGGCCGGACTGCGCGCCACGATGGGCCTCGATCCTGGCCTGCGCACCGGCGTAAAAGTCGCGGTGGTTGACGCCACCGGCAAACTGGTCGCGACCGATACCATTTACCCGCATACCGGTCAGGCTGCAAAAGCCGCCGTGGCCCTGGCGGCGCTTTGTGAGAAACATAACGTCGAGCTGGTCGCTATCGGCAACGGTACCGCATCCCGTGAAACCGAGCGCTTCTTCCTGGATGTGCAAAAACAGTTCCCGAAAGTCACCGCCCAGAAAGTGATCGTCAGCGAGGCAGGTGCTTCCGTTTATTCTGCTTCCGAGCTGGCGGCGCTGGAATTCCCGGACCTGGACGTTTCTATCCGCGGCGCGGTCTCTATCGCCCGTCGTCTACAGGACCCGCTGGCAGAGCTGGTGAAAATCGACCCGAAATCCATCGGCGTGGGCCAGTACCAGCACGATGTCAGCCAGACTCAACTGGCGAAAAAGCTGGATGCAGTCGTCGAAGACTGCGTGAACGCCGTTGGCGTAGATCTCAACACCGCTTCCGTGCCGCTACTTACCCGCGTAGCTGGCCTGACCCGCATGATGGCGCAAAACATCGTCAACTGGCGCGACGAAAATGGCCGCTTCCAGAACCGCCAGCAGTTGCTAAAAGTCAGCCGCCTGGGGCCAAAAGCTTTTGAGCAGTGTGCGGGCTTCCTGCGTATCAACCACGGCGATAACCCGCTGGATTCCTCCACCGTGCACCCGGAAGCCTATCCGGTGGTCGAGCGTATCCTGGCCGCCACTCAACAGGCGCTACAGGACCTGATGGGCAACAGTAGCGAACTGCGCGATCTGAAAGCCAGCCAGTTTACCGATGAGCGTTTCGGCGTCCCTACCGTGACGGACATTATCAAAGAGCTGGAAAAACCGGGCCGCGACCCGCGCCCTGAATTTAAAACTGCACAGTTTGCCGAAGGCGTTGAAACCATGAATGACCTGACGCCGGGCATGGTGCTGGAAGGTGCGGTGACCAACGTCACCAACTTCGGCGCATTTGTCGACATCGGTGTGCATCAGGACGGCCTGGTGCATATCTCGTCCCTGTCGGACAAATTCATCGACGATCCGCACAAAGTGGTGAAAGCGGGCGATATCGTAAAGGTCAAAGTTCTGGAAGTGGACCTGCAGCGCAAACGCATCGCCCTAACCATGCGTCTTGACGAGCAGCCAGGCGAAGGTGGCAGCCGTCGCGGCAATAGCGGTAACAATGCCTCTCGCGAGCAAAAAGGCAGACCAGCAGCGCAGCAAAAACCACGCGGGCGAGAAAACGCCGGCGGTGGGAACAGCGCGATGATGGATGCTCTGGCCGCAGCAATGGGCAAGAAACGTTAATTGTCTGACCTCTCCCTTTGGGGAGAGGTTTTATTTCTTCCGTAGGCTATAAAAGCAGAAAAATAACGTACTCTTGATCTAAATCAATTTTCAATATTTACCCCACCGTGAAACCAGTGATTATCATCCCTGTAACATCAGCAATAGCGAAATAACATCCATCGCTCTCCAATGAGAAGCTATTACTCTATTTTTCATGCAATTAATAAACATCTTTCTTTACGAAGTTAATAACAGCCTCGCCAGACCAGCCTCGAAAATACCTATTTTGGTTAAATCCACCCAGAAAAATAAATATTGTCGACAGTAACCATTCTCATTATCATTGCATTGAACGATATTTCTTCTCTTTCTTCCGATAACTTAATTCGTTTTTATTACACGCATCACCTGCGAATAAAACGATCATTCAGTCAGCGTCAATGCAGAGCCCAGCTCTAAGTAGGTCCTATGCAATTCATACCGAATAGCGCGTGGAAAATTACTGGCTTCGCCAGTGAAATCAGTCCGGCTTATCGACAAAAATTATTGTCCCTCGGCATGCTGCCGGGCTCTTCATTCAACGTCGTCCGTGTAGCGCCTCTCGGCGACCCTATTCATATCGAAACGCGCCGCGTAAGCCTGGTGCTGCGCAAAAAAGATCTCGCGCTGGTCAATATCGAAGCCGTTGCCTAACGGTAGGGAAGCGTCCGCGCCTTTTGCACATTCAACGAAGTTCACGAATAAAATGAAAAACTTAACCATAGGTTTAATCGGCAACCCTAACTCGGGTAAAACCACGTTATTTAATCAGCTGACGGGTGCCCGTCAGCGCGTGGGGAACTGGGCGGGTGTCACCGTAGAACGCAAAGAAGGTCAGTTTTCCACCCTTGAGCACCAGGTCACGCTGGTTGATTTACCCGGCACCTACTCACTCACCACCATTTCGTCGCAAACTTCGCTTGATGAGCAAATCGCCTGTCATTACATCCTGAGCGGCGATGCCGATCTGCTAATCAACGTAGTGGATGCTTCTAACCTTGAGCGTAACCTCTATCTGACGCTCCAGTTGCTCGAGCTGGGCATTCCGTGCGTGGTGGCTCTGAACATGCTGGATATCGCCGAGAAGCAGGCCATCCGCATCGATATCGACGCGCTGGCCGCTCGCCTTGGCTGCCCCGTCGTGCCGCTGGTGTCGACTCGTGGGCGCGGTATTGAAAGCCTGAAACTCGCCATTGATCGCAAGCAACCCAACGAGAATAACGAGCTGGTGCTCTATCCGCAGATTTTGCTGCAAGAGGCAAAAAAGCTGGCCGAAGATATGCCGCAGGACATGCCGGTGACGCAGCGCCGCTGGCTGGCGCTGCAGATGCTGGAAGGGGATATCTACAGCCTCGCTTATGCAGGTAATGCCACAGACAATCTTGACGCTGCGCGGGGCCGTCTGGCCGAGACCGTTGACGATCCAGCCCTGCTCATTGCGGATGCACGTTATCAAAGCATCGCCTCCATTTGTGATGCAGTTAGCAATAGCCTGACCGCCGAACCCAACCGGCTGACGGTGGCGATGGATAAAATCATCCTCAATCGTTACCTCGGCCTGCCGATCTTCATGCTGGTGATGTACCTGATGTTCCTGCTGGCGATTAACATCGGCGGCGCGCTACAGCCCATTTTTGATGGCGGCTCGGTGGCGATATTCATTCACGGTATTCAGTGGCTCGGTTATACGCTGCACTTCCCGGAATGGCTGACGATTTTCCTGGCCCAGGGCATCGGCGGCGGGATCAATACCGTGCTGCCGCTGGTACCGCAAATCGGCATGATGTACCTGTTCCTGTCTTTCCTGGAAGATTCGGGCTATATGGCTCGCGCCGCTTTTGTGATGGATCGCCTGATGCAATCCCTGGGGTTGCCGGGCAAATCCTTTGTGCCGCTAATCGTCGGCTTCGGCTGCAACGTCCCTTCGGTCATGGGTGCCCGCACGCTTGATGCGCCACGCGAAAGGCTGATGACCATCATGATGGCGCCATTTATGTCCTGCGGCGCACGCCTGGCGATTTTCGCGGTGTTTGCCGCCGCATTCTTCGGCCAGCAGGGTGCGTTAGTGGTGTTCTCGCTTTATATTCTCGGCATCGTAATGGCTATTCTTACCGGCCTGATGCTGAAGCACACCATCATGCGCGGCGAAGCCTCGCCCTTCGTCATGGAGCTGCCGGTTTACCACGTCCCACATCTCAAGAGCCTGATTCTGCAAACCTGGCAGCGCCTGAAAGGCTTCGTGCTGCGCGCCGGGAAGGTCATCGTGATCGTCAGTATTTTCATCGGCGCCCTGAATAGCTTCTCCTTTAGCGGTAAGCCGGTAGATAACATTAACGATTCCGCCCTTGCCTCCGTCAGCCGCGTGTTAACCCCTCTGCTGAAGCCGATTGGTGTCCACGACGACAACTGGCAGGCCACCGTTGGGCTGTTTACCGGCGCGATGGCAAAAGAAGTGGTGGTCGGTACATTGAATACCCTTTATACCGCCGAAGATATCCATAACGAGGAATTTGATGCCGCAAGCTTTAACCTGCTTGATGAGCTGGGCGCCGCAGCCGATGAAACCTGGCAGGGGTTGAAAAACACCTTCAGCCTGAGCGTACTGACGAACCCGATTGAAGCCAGCAAAGGCGACGGCGAAATGTCCTCCGGGCCGATGGGCGTGATGAGCAGCAAGTTTGGCAGTGAAGCCGCCGCCTATAGCTATCTCATTTTCGTTCTGCTCTATATTCCGTGCATCTCTGTGATGGGCGCGATAGCCCGTGAATCAAGTCGGGGCTGGATGACGTTCTCCGTGCTTTGGGGGCTGAACATCGCCTACTCGCTCTCTACGCTGTACTACCAGAGCGTTACCTTCAGCGAGCATCCTCAGTTCAGCCTGGTTTGCATCCTGGCGGTAATATTGTTCAACGTCCTGTTGCTTGGCGGCCTGCGCCGGGCAAGAAGCCGCGTGGATGTATCGCTACTTGCCACCAGAAAAACGCCTTCGTCCTGCTGCCAGAGCAGTACCGGTGACTGTCACTAAGGAGCGATGATGGCAAGCCTGATTGATATCCGTAACGCCCTGGCGCTTCAGGGCCGCCTCGAGGCGAAGCAGATAAGCCAGCAGCTTGCCACGCCTCTGCCACTGGTCGCCGCCATGCTCGATCGACTGGAAGCGATGGGTAAAGCCACACGTATCAGTGAAGACCCGAGCAGCTGCCTGACGGGAAGCTGCAAAAGCTGTCCAGAAGGGAAAAAGTGCGCCCGGGAAGTTTGGGCGCTGCGTTAAATGAAAAGGGCGGGTCATCCCCGCCCGGCTTCATAAAATGCGTGTTATTTCGCTATCTTGTAGACATCCGCAGTGGCGCGAACGTTTTTGGTATATTTCTCGGCGCTGGTCACTACGTAATAGTCACCGCCCAGCTTATCGGCTTGCTTAACCAGATCGCGCTTCGCATCCATCGGAGCGGAAGTTTTATCCGTTACGATCGTGCCGATCTTCGTTAATTTCATGCCAGCCACTTTATCTTTCTCGAGCTCTTTAGCCGCAAAAGCGCCAAAGGAAACAGCACCAACCAACAATCCAGTAACAATGCCTGTTATCAATTTCATAGCCAGTACTCTCCGTAGGTATCTGCTTTTTTAATAACCGGGGTTCACCCCGCAACGGTTTAATTATTCACCCTTCGCAAGGTGAATAATTGAGTATTGGCACAAATTGCTTTTTTCGCCACGGATGAACAACTTACCGCCCCAGGCTTTGCTCCCACTCCCGTACCGCCTGGCAAAACTCCGCCGGATGAGAGATAAACGGCGCATGGGCGGCCTTGTCGAAGATAACCGAGCTGGACTGCGGCCACAGGGCGTCCAGCAGGGGAACCACTTTGCGTGGCACAAGCCCGTCCAGTCGGCCATACATGCGTAAATGGGGTACAGCTGATGCGGCAAGACTCGTGCGCAAATCGGCGGTTCTCAGGATCTCAAGTCCACCATTAAGTACTTCCACCTCCGGCATCGGCTGATCCAGAACGACGCTTTTCAGCAGACGAGCATCCTGCCGCGCCGTTTCCGTGCCCAAGGTTTGCAGCGCCAGAAAACGCTCCACGGTGCGTTGAAAATCCTCACTTAACTGCTGCTGGAACCCGGCCAACACGTCCGGCTTAATGCCCGGCCAGTTTTCTGCGGCGGTAAAACAGGGGGAGGAAGCCACTGTCACCAGCGCCTTCACGCGCTCGGGCCTGGCGAGTGCGGCCTGACTGGCGACCAGGCCGCCTAAACTCCAGCCAAGCCAGAGGGCGCACTCAGGGGCTTTAGCCAGTACAACGTCGGCCATTTCTTCCAGCGTTAGCGCCCCAAACCCCTTGCTTCGACCATACCCCGGCAAGTCGACCAGATGCAGCCGAAATTGCGAGCCGAGTTCTGATTCTATGTTGTGCCAAACCTCCGCATTCAGTCCCCATCCGTGCAGCAGCACAAGATCGCGTTT
Organism: Cedecea sp. NFIX57; assembly: GCF_900177785.1. Classification (NCBI taxonomy): domain Bacteria; kingdom Pseudomonadati; phylum Pseudomonadota; class Gammaproteobacteria; order Enterobacterales; family Enterobacteriaceae; genus Cedecea; species Cedecea sp. NFIX57. The sequence goes on from NZ_FXAS01000003.1 coordinate 70,972, forward strand.
TCCTTCACCTTTTGTTTGCCACCACAGCTTACTCATCAGTTACCGTTCTCATTTTCATCAGCAAGGAGAACGCTATGCTAGCAATCCCTGGCCGCTGTTGGCTATGCCAGTTACCGCTTGCTTGCCCGACATGGGGCATTTGCTCGTGCTGCACCGCTTCACTGCTTCAGCCCCTGGCCTGCTGTTTGCAGTGTGGTTTACCGGCGTTAAGCGGACATTTGCCCTGCGGACGCTGCCTGCAAAGAGCACCGGAGTGGGATGCAATCGCCTATGTGACAGACTACCTGCCGCCGTTAAGTACGCTTATCCATCACCTGAAATTTACCGGTACGCCGTCACTTGCGCCGGCCTTAGCCCGTCTTTTGCTGCTGCGTATCCTGATGGCCAGGCGTGAAAAGAGGCTTCACTTGCCCGATGCCATTTTGAGTGTGCCGCTGCACCATACCCGGGCGTGGCAACGGGGCTACAACCAAAGCGCACTTATTGCTACTCCACTCTCACGCTGGCTGGGACGAGAGCATTATCCCTCTGCAATCAAACGCATACGTTCTTCGCCGGCGCAGCACACGTTAACGGCCGAAGAGCGAAAGAGGAATTTGAAAGGCATCTTTAGGGTTGAAATTCCCGTCGCGGGTCGCCATATGGCTATTGTGGATGATGTCGTGACGACGGGTAGTACTGTTGCGGAGATAGCGCGGTTGCTGAAAAAGCAGGGCGCAGCGACTGTCCAGGTATGGTGCCTGTGTCGAACCTTGTAGACCCTCGACGATGGGCGTATTATAACCGACTAAAATAGTCAACTATTGAGCAATCGTTATGATCCGTATTTCCGATGCTGCACAATCCCACTTTGCCAAACTGCTGGCAAATCAGGAAGAAGGGACGCAAATCCGCGTATTCGTAATCAATCCTGGCACCCCGAATGCGGAGTGTGGTGTGTCTTATTGTCCGCCGGATGCGGTTGAAGCGACCGACACGGCGCTGCCGTTCGAGCAGTTAACGGCTTATGTTGATGAGCTGAGTGCGCCTTATCTGGAAGATGCCGAAATCGACTTCGTCACCGACCAGTTGGGTTCCCAGCTGACGTTAAAAGCGCCTAACGCAAAAATGCGTAAGGTTTCTGACGACGCGCCGCTGATGGAGCGCGTTGAGTACATGTTACAGGCTACCGTTAACCCACAGCTGGCTGGCCACGGCGGTCGCGTGACGCTGATGGAAATTACCGATGAAGGCTACGCCATCCTGCAGTTTGGCGGCGGCTGTAACGGTTGTTCTATGGTGGATGTGACGCTGAAAGAAGGGATCGAGAAACAGCTTCTGGCTGAGTTCCCTGAGCTGAAAGGCGTGCGCGACCTGACCGAACACCAGCGCGGTGAGCACTCTTACTATTAATTAGATAAGCCCCTCACCCCGACCCTCTCCCCAAAGGGGAGAGGGAGGAAAAAAAGCTCGCAGATTTAACCATTCGGTTCCCTCTCCCTTCCAGGGAGAGGGTTAGGGTGAGGGTCACCAAATCACAGCTTCTTACGCCGCTTATCCAAATCCTTCAGCAGCTTATTCACCCGTTCGTCCGCAAACATCGCTTCCAGCGAAGCGGTTAGCTTACGCCGCCAGTTTTTATACTGATCGCTGGTGCCAGGAATATTCACCGGCTCGGCCATATCCAGCCAGTCCTCCGGCTGCAGCCCCAGCAGCGCGCTATGGCTGTCGGCGATATAGCGCTGCATTCCACGGTTGAGCGTGTCGGTCATCGTCATTAACGCGGCCTTGTGCCCCGTCCGCTTCGGCAAGCAGCCGTACTTATGCAGCCCGTCCAGCAAACCCTGTTTAGCCCTCTCGCGGTCTTCATATAGCCCCGCCAGCACCTCTTCGTCAGGATAAAGCCCCAGCGCTTTGCCCAGCGTTAAATCGCCGCTATTCCAGTAACCACGCAGCGTAGGTAAATCATGCGTAGTCGCAACCGCCATCGACTGCGTTGGCCATGTGGCCGGGGCCCGGAATTGCTTCTCGCCATCGTGCTCGAAGTACAACACTTTGTAAGAGTAAACGCCGCTGTCGCGAAGCTTGCCGACAATTTCAACCGGCACGGTACCTAAGTCCTCGCCAATCACCATGCAGCGGTGGCGCTGGCTTTCCAGGGCCAGAATCGAAAGTAGATCGTCCACCGGATACTGCACATAGGCGCCCTTATCCGCCGTCTCGCCGTAGGGGATCCACCACAGCCGCAGCAGCGACATAACGTGGTCAATGCGCAGCGCGCCGCAGTGGGTCATATTGGCACGCAGCAGTTCGATAAACGGCTGATAGCCGCGAGCGGCCATGACGTGGGGATCCATCGGCGGTAGCCCCCAGTTTTGGCCTAACGGGCCCAGGATATCCGGCGGTGCGCCAACAGAGGCTTTCAGACAGTAAAGTTCACGGTCACACCAGGTCTCAGAGCCACCTTCCGCCACGCCCACCGCCAGGTCGCGATAAAGGCCTATCGGCATACCGTCATGCTGGCTGGTATCCCAGCAGGCCTTAAACTGACGCCAGGCGAGATACTGCAGCCAAAGCCAGAAGTTAACCTCATCGCGATGCTGCTCGCAGAACTGCTTCACTTCCGGGCTATGGGCGTCGCGATAGCCTTCCGGCCACACCGGCCAGCCCCAACGCAGGGGATCTTCGTTAACCTGACTCGCATGAAGCGCATCGTAGGCGGCCTGGTAGAACAGTCCTTCGCCCCCTTCCGCAACAAACCTGCCAAACGCAACAACCTGTTCATCGCTGGCTTTACGCACGGAGAACTGCTGCCACGCTAAACGCAGCGCCGCAACTTTAAGCGCCGTAACGGCGGAATAATCCACCCACTCGGCATCTCTCGCGGCCTGAATCTGTTTCTGCACGGTGGATTTTTTCCACCACGCCTGCGCCGCTTTGCTGTTCTGGAAATCTTCTACCGCGTTAACGTCGATATAGATGACGTTCAACCAGCGGCGTGACGATGGGCTATACGGGCTGGCGCTCTCCGGGTTAGCCGGGTAAAGCGAATGAATCGGGTTGAGGCCAATAAACGCGCCGCCACGCTTCGCCACATCCCCCAGCATCTGCTTTAGATCGCCAAAGTCACCGATGCCCCAGTTAGACGCCGAGCGCAGCGTGTAAAGCTGCACGCACGCGCCCCACAGCTTTTTGCCCTGCAATAAGGCATCCGGCTCATAGCAACGCGGCGGGGCGACGATAATCCGGCTCGCCCAGCGCTGTTTTTGTCGGCTGACCACCAGCGAGTGGTAGCCCTCCGGCAGCTTCGTCGGCAGCGTTAGTTTCTTGCCGCCAGAAACTTGTCCGTCGTGGGTGTGGCCTTCTTCGGTCGTCAGCACCCAGCTAAATTCGCCCTCACCTTCAAGTACCAGCTGCATCCGCTTTCCGGCAGTGAAAACCACAACCGCTGGCACAGGATCGGCCGACTGTTTTGGTAAAGCAGTGCGATTCATGGCCTCGAGCAGACGCAGTTTTGTCTCCGCAGGAATAGCCTGCGGTTTGCCATGGGCGTTGATGTAGTTCGGGCTGATTCCTGCCGCCAGCGCGGCGCTATCAAGACGTTTACTCTCCATGGCGCTCCCTTAGCGTTTCGCCTGCCAGATACGTTGCTGGTAATCGCGGATTGAGCGATCGGAGCTGAACATGCCGCAGCGGGCGCTGTTCAAAATGGCCGCGCGCGTCCAGGCTTCCTGGTCCAGATAAAGTTTGTCAGCAAGCTTCTGCGCTTCGGCGTAGGCGGTAAAGTCCGCCATCAACAGGTAAGGATCGCCGCCTTCTTTACCGATGCTGTGCAGCATCTGGTCAAAGGCATGTTTATCTCCTTCGCTGTATTTGCCCTGTTCCAGCTCTTTGAGGACGGCATCCAACACTTTATCTTTTTTGCGCCATTTCACCGGGTCATAGCCTTTGGCTTTCAGGGCTTTAACCTGCTCGACGGTGTGGCCGAAAATAAAGATATTCTCTTCACCCACTTTCTCGGCGATTTCAACGTTGGCGCCGTCCAGCGTCCCCACCGTCAGCGCGCCGTTCAATGCCAGCTTCATGTTGCCTGTGCCAGAAGCTTCTTTGCCTGCAGTAGAGATCTGTTCGGAAATGTCGGCCGCCGGGATCATGATCTCCGCCGCAGACACGCAGTAGTCCGGCAGGAAAACCACCTTCAGTTTGTCGCCCACCAGCGGATCGTTGTTGATCGCCTCGGCCACCTTGTTGATCGCAAAGATAATATTTTTTGCCAGGTAATAGCCCGGCGCTGCTTTCGCGCCAAACAGGTAAACGCGCGGCACGCGGTCTGCCTTCGGGTTCTCGCGGATCTCTTTGTACTGAGCCAGGATATGCAGCAGGTTCAGGTGCTGGCGTTTGTATTCGTGCAGCCGTTTGATTTGCACGTCGAACAACGCATCCGGACTGATCACGATGCCGGTACGAGCCTTCACAAATGCAGCCAGTTTCACTTTGTTCTGGTGCTTGATTTCACGCCAGGTTTGGCGGAATTTGGCGTTATCGGCATGCTTTTCAAGTCCTTCCAGCACGTCGAGGTTGTTCGCCCACTCTTTCTTCAACGTCTTGTCGAACAGCGCGGCAAGCGCGGGGTTGCACTGTTTGATCCAACGACGCGGCGTAATCCCATTCGTGACGTTATGGAATTTGGTCGGCCATAGCTGGTGGTATTCCGGGAACAGATCTTTCACCACCAGCTCAGAGTGCAGCGCCGCCACGCCGTTCACCGCAAAGCCACCCACCACGCACAGGTTAGCCATACGTACCTGTTTGTTATGCACCACGGCGAGCTTCGCCCAAACGGCTTCATCCCCCGGCCAGTTTTTGTCGACCAGCAGCTTAAAGCGCTTGTTAATCTCATTGATAATTTGCATATGGCGCGGCAGCAGCGCATTCACCAGTTTCTCGTCCCAGCACTCCAGCGCTTCAGGCATCAGGGTGTGGTTGGTATAGGCGAAGGTCTTACTGGTTATCGCCCACGCGTCTTCCCAGCTCAGCTGATGCTCGTCAATCAGCACACGGAGCAGCTCCGGGATAGCGATGGTTGGGTGGGTATCGTTCAGTTGAATCACTTCGTAATCCGGCAGCTCGGCGAGCTTGCGTCCCGCCAGATGATGGCGGCGCAGAATGTCTGCCACCGAACAGGCGCACTGGAAATACTGCTGCATCAGGCGCAGCTTTTTGCCGTTCAGGTGATTGTCATTCGGGTAGAGCACCTTGGTGAGCTTTTCAGCATCAATGCCCTGCTGCTCGGCCTTAAGGAATTCGCCGTCATTAAATTTCGTCAGATCAAACGGATGTGCATGTTTTGCCTGCCACAGTCGCAGCGGCTGTGCCACGCCGTTTCGGTATCCCAGCACAGGGAGATCCCAAGCCTCGCCCTGGAAAATAAAGGCCGGTTCCCAGCGCTGTTTTTTTCCATTCTTCACCACTTTACCGCCAACCCCAACCTGCACATCCAGCGCGCTGTTGTGGCGGAACCAGGGATAGCTGCCGCGCTGCCAGTCGTCCGGGGCTTCCATCTGTTTGCCATCCTTAAAGGACTGACGGAACAGGCCATACTGATAGTTCAGGCCATAGCCGATGGCCGATTGCCCGACCGTGGCCATAGAATCAAGGAAACAGGCCGCGAGTCTACCCAGCCCGCCGTTGCCTAATGCCGGATCCGTCTCTTCTTCCAGTAAATCGGTGAGGTTAATCTGGTAACCCTTCAGGATATCGCTCACCTCAGTGAACCAGCCCAGGTTAAGCAGGTTATTCCCCGTCAGACGACCAATCAGAAACTCCATCGAGATGTAGTTTACGTGGCGCTGTTTGGCGTCAGGTTTTGCTGCTGGTCGAGCCGATAAAAGCTCGGCAAGCGCACCGCTAACCGCGTGCCACCACTGATGCCGGGTCATTTCACTGGCATCATCGAGGCCGTAACGCTGCCACTGGCGCGTCAGAGCGGACTGGAACTGTTCTTTACTGAAAATCGGCTGTGACATAGGAAATCGGTCCTGTAATGTTCGAAAATCATTACCCGTTAGTGTGCCGGGCAGCCTGGGGGACTTCCTCCTCCCGGCGCGGATTACGCGGGGAGGAGTAGCGAGGATGAGTGAAAAATGTGATCCCTGCCACTCGGTGAGACGATGTAACAGGTTTCAGCCGTGTTGCCATAGGGAGTGAGCAAACGTATTCATGAAAAAAATGGAACTGTGACAGGGTGCAACTTACCGAGAACGGAAAGTTCAACAACCTTGCAATAAAAAGCATTCTGGCAGACCTTATCGGTAAGCATTAATTACGAAGCGTAAAAAAAATCGCATCCTTGAACATTTCCCTCCATGATTCCTTCTGCAGCGCGGTAAGACCGCCCTGCGGGCGCGGAATATGTCGGGGAAATTTATACACAGTGAAGTGATCAACTATGTTAATCCCATCCAAATTAAGTCGTCCTGTTCGGCTGGAAAACACTGTGGTTCGCGACCGCCTGTTGGTAAAGCTTTCGACTGCCGCCAACTATCGCTTAGCGCTGATCGCCAGCCCTGCCGGCTATGGTAAAACGACCCTGGTCTCACAATGGGCTGCCGGGCGAAAAGAGCTGGGCTGGTACTCCCTTGACGAAGGGGATAACCAGCAGGAACGCTTTGCCAGTTACCTGATTGCTGCCCTGCAGCACGCTACCGGGGGCCACTGTGTCAGTAGCGAAATCATGGCGCAAAAGCGGCAATATGCCAGCCTGTCTTCGCTCTTTTCACAGCTGTTCATCGAACTGGCAGGATGGGATAAGCCGCTATATCTGGTGATTGATGATTACCACCTGATCGCCAACCCGGTGATCCACGAAGCCATGCGCTTTTTCATTCGCCATCAGCCAGAAAACCTGACGCTGGTGATTCTGTCGCGTAACTTACCGCAGCTTGGTATTGCCAACCTTCGCGTACGCGACCAGTTGCTGGAAATCGGTAGCCAGCAGCTCGCCTTTACGCATCAGGAAACCAAACAGTTCTTCGATAACCGCCTGGCAACGCCGATTGAGCAAGCGGACAGCAGCCGCCTGTGTGATGACGTTGCGGGCTGGGTCACTGCGCTACAATTGATTGCCTTGTCTGCACGCCAGAGCAACACGCCGGCTCAACATTCTGCACGTCGCCTGTCGGGCATTAACGCCAGCCATCTTTCCGATTATCTGGTGGATGAAGTCCTGAATAACGTGGATGCCGATACCCGCAATTTCCTGCTGCGAAGTTCCATTCTGCGCTCCATGAATGACACGCTGATAAGCCAGGTCACAGGCGAAGAAAACGGCCAGATGCGCCTCGAAGAGACCGAGCGCCAGGGCTTGTTCCTGCAGCGCATGGATGATTCTGGCGAATGGTTCTGTTTCCACCCGCTTTTCGGCAGTTTCCTTCGCCAGCGTTGCCAATGGGAGCTGGCTGCAGAGCTGCCGGACATTCATCGGGCGGCCGCTGAAAGCTGGATGGCGCAAGGCTTCCCAAGCGAGGCTATTCACCACGCTCTGGCGGCAGGCGATGCCAATATGCTGCGCGACATTCTGCTGGGTCACGCGTGGGCGCTGTTTAACCACAGTGAACTGACGCTGCTGGAAGAGTCGCTTAAGGCGCTGCCGTGGGAAAGTCTGCTGGAAAACCCAAAACTTGTGCTGCTGCAGGCCTGGCTGATGCAAAGCCAGCACCGCTACAGCGAAGTGAACACGCTGCTGGCACGCGCCGAGCAGGAAATGAACCTGGTTATCGACGACACGCTGCACGGTGAATTTAACGCTCTCAGAGCCCAGGTTGCCATCAACGCAGGCGATCCGGCGGAAGCTGAACGTCTGGCCATGGTGGCGCTGGAAATGCTGCCGTTGGCCAATTTTTACAGCCGTATTGTCGCCACCTCGGTTCACGGCGAAGTGCTGCACTGCAAGGGCGACCTTACGAAGTCGCTTTCCGTTATGCAGCAGACAGAGCAAATGGCCCGCCGCCATGATGTCTGGCACTACGCGCTGTGGAGCCTTATTCAGCAAAGCGAAATTCTGCTGGCTCAAGGTTTTTTACAGGCCGCATGGGAAACGCAGGAAAAAGCCTTTGTGCTGATCCGCGAGCAGCACCTCGAACAATTGCCGCTGCATGAGTTTTTGCAACGTATCCGCGCCCAGTTGCTTTGGGCCTGGGCCCGGCTGGACGAAGCCGAAGCGGCAGCCCGCAGCGGGATGGAGGTACTTTCCAGCTTCCAGCCGCAGCAACAGCTGCAGTGCCTGGCGCTGCTGGTGCAGTGTTCTCTGGCGCGCGGTGACCTGGATAATGCTCGTAATCACCTTAACCGCCTTGAAAATTTGCTTGGGAACGGTCCCTGGCACAGCGACTGGGTCTCCAACGCTGATAAGGTGCGGGTGATCTACTGGCAAATGATTGGCGATAAAAAGTCGGCGGCCAACTGGCTGCGCCAGACGCCGAAGCCAGAATTTGCCAATAACCACTTCCTGCAAAGCCAGTGGCGTAACATCGCCCGCGTACAAATCCTGCTGGGTGAGTACGATCCGGCAGAAATGGTGCTGGAGGAGCTAAACGAAAATGCCCGCAGCCTGCGCCTGATGAGCGACCTCAACCGCAACCTGCTGCTGCTCAACCAGCTTTACTGGCAGTCAGGGCGTAAAAGTGACGCTCAGCGTGTCCTGCTGGAAGCCCTGTCGCTGGCAAACCGCACCGGGTTTATCAGCCACTTCGTAATCGAAGGGGAAGCGATGGCGCAGCAGCTGCGCCAGCTTATCCAGCTCAACACGCTGCCGGAGTTGGATCAGCACCGCGCTCAGCGTATCCTGCGCGAGATAAACCAGCATCACCGCCACAAGTTTGCGCACTTTGACGAGAGCTTTGTGAACCGCCTGCTGAATCACCCGGAAGTGCCGGAGCTTATCCGCACCAGCCCGCTGACGCAGCGAGAGTGGCAGGTGTTGGGGCTGATTTATTCCGGCTATAGCAACGAGCAAATCGCCGGAGAACTGGACGTTGCGGCGACGACTATCAAAACGCATATCCGGAATCTGTACCAGAAGCTCGGCGTAGCTCACCGCCAGGACGCGGTGCAGCATGCACAGAAATTGCTGAAGATGATGGGGTATGGGGTTTAACTGGAAATGTTGTCTATGCAGAGGTCAGGTTCACTTTCAGTTCTGAGTAGCTTCTGGGGGTTTTTACCCTCACCCTAACCCTCTCCCTGGAAGGGAGAGGGGATAAACAATATTGCCTGTCGTTTTTCTCCCTCGCCCCCTTGGGGAGAGGGCCGGGGTGAGGGGCGGTTGAGCCGTCGGAAACAGCGAAAGGGAAGAGATATCCCGGTTAAGACGCCAGCGACAATCCCGCTTTAGCCGCCTGCTTTACCAGCCACTGCGCCACCCGCGCCTGCTGCTCTTCATTCAGCCACATGCCCAATTTGGTTCGGCGCCACAGCGCATCTTCCGCGCATCTGACCCACTCATGCTCCACCAGGTAACGAAGCTCGGCTTCATAGAACTCATGGCCAAAATCGTCGCCCAGATCGCTCACGGATTTAGCTTCACCCAATACCAGGTCGCTGTTGCTGCCGTAAGTGCGCGCCAGGTGGCGGGCAAGGCTTTCGGTCAGGAAACCGTAGCGACGGCGCAGTTTGGCCGCATAATCATCGCGATCGCCACCGATATCACCGCCAGGCAAGCGGCACTCTTTGGTCCAGGCCGGACCGATATTCGGGTAGTAACGCTCCAGCTTATCCAGCGCATGTTCAGCCAGCTTACGGTAGGTCGTCAGCTTACCGCCGAAGACCGACAGCAGCGGTGCCTGGCCATTTTCGTCATGAATATCCAGGGTGTAATCGCGGGTTACCGCCTGCGGAGAATCGGACTCATCGTCACACAGCGGGCGCACGCCAGAATAGGTCCAGACGATATCGTCTTTGGTGAGCGTCTTTTTGAAGTGCGCGTTATAAACATTCAGCAGATAGCCCACTTCTTTGTCGTCGATCTGCACCGCTTTAGGGTCGCCGTGGTACTCCACGTCGGTGGTGCCGATGATGGAGAACTCATCCATCCACGGGATCACAAACACGATACGCTTATCTTCGTTTTGCAGGATATAGGCCTGTTTCTGGGTATGCACGCGAGGCACCACAATGTGGCTGCCTTTGATCAGGCGGATACCGTAAGGCGACGGCAGGTGTAGCCCTTCGTCAAAGAAGGTTTTCACCCATGGGCCAGTGGCGTTCACCAGGCCTTTTGCGCGCCAGGTGAAGGTTTCGCCGGTATCAATATCCTGCGCTTCGACGACCCACAGCCCGTTTTCACGGGTTGCTTTGGTAGCGCGAGTGCGGGTTTTCACCTCTCCACCCTTGCGGGTCACCATTTGGGCGTTGGCCAGCACCAGGCGAGCATCATCCACCCAGCAGTCGGAATATTCGAAACCGCGCACGATCTCAGGCTTCAGCACGGAGTCTGCGCCAAAACGCAAGCCGGTAGAAGCCGGTAAACTGGTGCGTTTGCCCAAATGATCGTACATAAACAGGCCAGTTCGAATCATCCATGCCGGACGGAGGTGTGGCCGGTGCGGTAAACGAAAGCGCATCGGGAAGGCAATGTGCGGTGCCATTTTCAACAGCACTTCACGTTCGGCCAGCGCTTCACTCACCAGGCGAAACTCGTAATGTTCCAGGTAGCGCAGGCCGCCGTGAATCAGCTTAGAGCTGGCGGAAGAGGTCGCACAGGCCAAATCCTGTCCCTCCAGCATCAACACGGATAACCCGCGGCCAGCGGCATCCGCCGCAATACCGGCGCCGTTGATTCCACCGCCAATAACAATCAGATCTTTGGTTTCCATGTTGCCCTCACGCACTTTCGTTAAAGCTCAAAAATGTTCGATATCGCTCATGATAGCAAGTGTTCGCTCGCTTTGGTAACGAAATAAAAACATTTCTACGTGATATGGATAACATATTGGCGTTAATATCAGCGCCAGCGGGGCGCGATGCCTTAACATGCCCCTTGTTTCCTTTCTTTCTCGACGAGTAAAACCATGGATCAATTTGAATGTATTGGTGTGGAAGAAGCACACCAGAAACTCCAGCAGCAGCAGGCGGTATTGGTGGATATCCGCGATCCGCAGAGCTTTGCCATGGGACACACGCCGGGGGCCTACCACCTCACCAACGACACGCTGGTGAATTTTATGCAGCAAACCGACTTCGACACGCCGGTCATGGTGATGTGCTACCACGGCAATAGCAGCAAAGGCGCCGCCCAATATCTGCTGCAGCAAGGCTATGACCAGGTCTACAGCATCGACGGTGGCTTTGACGCCTGGCACCGCCATTTCCCGGCTGAAGTCGCGCACGGCGCGTAAAGTTCAGCCCTTGTCGCTCCCTGCAGGTATACTGCTTGCCTTTGTACGGCTTTATAGACGAAGTTGGTTAAACTTTCATGATCATGATTACCTCTTTCGCCAACCCGCGCGTGGCGCAGGCTTTTGTCGATTACATGGCAACGCAGGGCGTTATTCTTACTATTCAGCAGCATACGCAAAGCGATGTCTGGCTGGCCGATGAAAGCCAGGTACAGTACGTTCGCGCCGAGCTGGAAAAGTTCGTCGCGAACCCTGGCGACCCGCGTTACCAGGCCGCCAGTTGGAGCACCGGCCACAGCGGCGTGGGTTTCAGCTATAAACGCTATCCGTTTTTCGCCACCATCAAAGAGCGCGCCGGCCCGCTGACGCTTATCGTCATTGGCGTGTGCATCGCGCTGTTTGTCCTGCTCAATATCGTGGGTTTCGGCCCGGTGATCTCCGTGCTTGGCTGGCCGCTCGTGCCCGAGCAGCGCTTTGAGTTTTGGCGTTATTTCACGCACGGATTACTGCATTTCTCCTTGATGCATATCCTCTTTAACCTACTATGGTGGTGGTATTTAGGCGGCGCGCTGGAAAAACGCCTCGGCACCGGCAAACTGCTGACGCTGACACTTATCTCCACCCTGTTGAGCGGTTTTATGCAGGCGAAATTTACCGGCCCGCTATTTGGCGGCCTGTCAGGCACGGTGTTTGCGCTGATGGGTTATGTCTGGTTACGCGGAGAACGGGACCCTGAAAGCGGCATTCAGATGCAGCGCGGGCTGCTGGCGTTTGCCGTGATTTGGTTGGTTATTGAGGTCTTTACTCAGTCCGCTGTCATTCCAGCGCACCTGACCGGCATGCTGGTTGGCCTGGCGATGGCGCTGGTAGATACCCTGAATGCGCGAAAACGAACATAACAATGCTGGAGTAGCTTGTGAAGCAGACACAACGTCATGACGCGATTATTGAGCTGGTTAAGCAGCAGGGATACGTCAGTACCGAAGAGTTGGTGGAACAGTTTGCCGTCAGCCCGCAAACCATCCGCCGGGATTTAAATGACCTGGCCGATCAGAACATGATCCTGCGCCACCACGGCGGTGCGGCCCTGCCCTCCAGCTCGGTTAACACGCCGTGGCACGACCGAAAAGCAACGCAAACCGCGGAAAAAGAGCGTATTGCGCAGAAGGTTGCCAGCCAAATCCCTAACGGCGCTACGCTGTTTATCGACATTGGCACGACGCCGGAGGCCGTGGCGCATGCGCTGCTTAATCACAGCAATCTGCGCATTGTGACCAACAACCTCAACGTGGCCAACACGCTGATGGCGAAAGAAGATTTCCGTATCATCCTGGCAGGCGGAGAGCTGCGCAGCCGCGATGGCGGCATTATCGGCGAGGCCACGCTGGACTTTATTTCCCAGTTCCGCCTCGATTTTGGCATTCTCGGCATCAGCGGCATCGACAGCGATGGTTCTTTGCTGGAGTTCGACTACCACGAAGTTCGCACCAAACGCGCGATTATCGAAAACTCCCGCAGCGTGTTGTTGGTCGTGGACCACTCGAAGTTTGGCCGTAATGCGATGGTGAATCTGGGCAGCATTAGCCTGGTGGATACCGTTTATACCGACGTGGTGCCACCGGCGGGCGTGATGCAGGTGATTAAAGAGAATAACGTGCAGCTGGAGCTTTGCTGAGTTTACCCTCACCCCGGCCCTCTCCCTAAAAGGGAGAGGGAGTAAAGCTATAGTGCCGTTCTGATCCCCTCTGCCCCATGGGGAGAGGGAGGAAAGAATCTGGTCCTTTTCTCCCATGTAAGTCGGGGGATGAATAAGCATCGCTATTCTGATCCCCTCTCCCCTGTGGGGAGAGGGTTAGGGTGAGGGGAAAAGTTACAATCTCACCGGCTTGATATGCCAAATCTCGTCGGCGTACTCCTGAATCGTCCTGTCGGACGAGAAATAGCCCATATTGGCGATATTGTGCATGGTGCGGATAGTCCACTCCTCCGGCTGCTGGTAAACCTCATCCACCTTGTCCTGGCAGTCCACATAGCTGCGGTAATCCGCCAGCACCTGGTAGTGATCGCCAAAGTTAATCAACGAGTCCACCAAGTCCCGATAACGCCCCGGCTCTCCGGGGCTGAATGCCCCCGTCGCGACTTGCGTCAGCACCTGGCGCAACTCTTCGTCCTTCTCGTAATACTCCCGAGGGTTATAGCCTTTACTGCGAAGCGCCTCCACCTCTTCTGCGGTGTTGCCGAAGATAAAGATGTTGTCCTTGCCGACGTGGTCGAGCATCTCCACGTTAGCACCGTCCAGCGTACCAATGGTCAGTGCTCCGTTAAGTGCGAACTTCATATTACTGGTGCCGGAAGCTTCGGTTCCCGCCAGCGAAATTTGCTCGGAGAGATCTGCCGCTGGAATAATCAACTGGGCGAGACTGACACTGTAGTTGGGGATAAACACCACTTTCAGTTTATCTTTAACCTGCAGGTCATTGTTGATCACCTCAGCTACATCATTGATAAGATGGATAATATGCTTCGCCATGTAATAGGCCGACGCCGCTTTACCCGCGAAAATATTCACGCGTGGCACCCATTCCGCCTCCGGATCGGCTTTGATACGGTTATAGCGGGTGATCACATGCAACACGTTCATTAACTGACGCTTATATTCATGAATGCGCTTAATCTGCACGTCGAACAAAGCATCCGGGTTCACCACCACGTTGAGTTGCTGCCCGATGTACGTTGCCAGCCGTTTTTTATTCGCCAGCTTGGCCTTGCGCACCGCCTGATGCACCGTCGGGTAGTCAATGTGCTGTTTAAGGTCGTTCAGCTGGCTTAAGTCCGTGCGCCAGGTCTGCCCGATATTCTCATCCAGCACTTCAGACAGCGCCGGGTTGGCAAGCGCCAGCCAGCGGCGCGGCGTTACGCCGTTCGTTTTGTTGCTAAAACGCATCGGGAAGATACTGGCAAAGTCGGCAAACAGGGACTGTACCATCAGGTTGGAGTGCAGTTCAGACACGCCATTCACCTTATGGCTGACCACCACCGCAAGCCAGGCCATTCGCACACGCCTGCCGTTGGATTCGTCGATAATAGATGCCCTGCCCAGTAGCCCCGTGTCGTTCGGGTACTGCTCCTGCAGGGTTTTCAGGAAGTAGTCGTTAATCTCAAAGATTATCTGCAGATGGCGCGGCAGGATTTTGCCGAGCATGTCCACCGGCCAGGTTTCCAGCGCCTCGCTCATCAGCGTGTGGTTGGTGTACGAGAAGACCTGGCAGGTCACCTCGAACGCTTCTTCCCATTCAAACTTATGCTCGTCAATCAGCAGCCGCATCAGCTCTGGGATAGACAGCACCGGGTGGGTGTCATTCAGGTGAATCGCAATTTTATCCGCAAGATTGGCATAGGTTTTATGCAGTTGATAATGGCGGCTCAGGATGTCCTGCATGGTTGATGAAACCAGGAAGTATTCCTGGCGCAGACGCAGCTCGCGCCCCGAATAGGTCGAGTCATCGGGATAAAGCACACGGGACACGTTCTCGGAGTGGTTTTTGTCTTCCACCGCCGCGAAGTAATCACCCTGGTTAAACTTACCGAGGTTGATCTCGCTGCTCGCCTGGGCGTTCCACAGCCGCAGCGTGTTGGTCGCGTCGGTGTCGTAGCCCGGAATAATCTGGTCATAGGCGACCGCCAGGATCTCTTCGGTTTCGACCCAGCGAGCCTTTTTCCCCTCCTGCTGAATACGTCCGCCGAAACGCACCTTGTAGCGCGTATTGTGGCGCTTAAACTCCCACGGGTTGCCGTACTCCAGCCAGTAATCCGGCGACTCTTTCTGGCGGCCATCAACAATGTTTTGCTTAAACATCCCGTAGTCGTAGCGGATGCCGTAGCCACGCCCCGGCAGCCCCAGGGTCGCCAGCGAATCGAGGAAACAGGCGGCGAGACGCCCTAAGCCACCGTTGCCAAGGCCAGGGTCGTTCTCCTCGTCAATCAACTCTTCGAGGTCGAGGCCCATCTCTTCGAGGGCATTTTTCACATCTTCATAGATGCCGAGAGAAAGCAGCGCGTTCGACAACGTGCGCCCAATCAGAAACTCCATCGACAGGTAGTAAACCTGGCGGACTTCCTGAGAAAGCTGGGCGCGGTTGGAACGCAGCCAGCGCTCCACCAGCCTGTCACGTACGGCAAAGAGCGTCGCATTAAGCCACTCGTGTTTATTGGCGATGGCAGGGTCTTTCCCCACCGTAAACATCAGCTTATAGGCAATCGAGTGTTTAAGCGCCTCGACGCTCAGCGTGGGTGATGCATAGGAGAAGGGTGCGTTCATATCAGTGATTCCTGGTGTATGGGTAATTACATCAAGCGTTGATAAAGGTCGCGGTATGACTGCGCCGCTACCTGCCAGCTAAAATCCATATTCATTGCCTGCCGCTGCACATAACGCCACAGCGACGGACGGGACCACAGCACGAAAGCACGCCGAATCGCGCGGAGCAGCGACCAGGCATTACTGTCTTCAAACACAAAACCGGTAGCCACACCGTCGGCCAGATTCTCAAGCGAAGTATCAGACACGGTGTCGGCCAGGCCACCGGTTCGCCGCACCAGCGGCAAAGTGCCATATTTCAGGCCGTAGAGCTGCGTTAAGCCGCAGGGCTCAAAGCGGCTCGGAACTAAAATCACGTCAGCACCGCCCATGATGCGGTGAGAAAATGCCTCGTGATACCCAATCTGGACGCCGACCTGACCGGGATGCTCGGCCGCTGCTGCCAGGAACCCTTCCTGCAACACGGAATCCCCGGCGCCCAACAGCGCCAGCTGGCCGCCCTGCTCCAGCAACCCGGGCAGAGCCTCAAGCACCAGATCCAGCCCTTTTTGGTTGGTTAACCGACTGACCACCGCGAACAGCGGGACTTTGTCGTTCACCTTCAGCCCCATCGCCACCTGCAGTTGTCGTTTGTTTTCGGCTTTATCCTCCAGCGAATCGCGGTTATACCGCGAGGCCAGCAGCAGGTCGCTTTCCGGGTTCCAAATCTTGTCGTCCACGCCGTTTAAAATGCCCGACAGACGCCCTTCACGCTGGCGCTGGCGCAGCAGCCCTTCCATGCCATAGGCAAAATGCGGGTCAGTAATCTCCCTCGCATAGGTTGGACTGACGGCGGTAATGTGGTCCGCATAGTAAAGCCCGGCCTTCAGGTACGAAATCTGGCCGTGGAATTCCAGCCCGTTCATGTCGTAAACCCACCACGGCAAATCAATTTCACTTAAGTGATGAGCATAGAACATTCCCTGATAGGCAAGGTTGTGAACGGTAAATACCGACTTCGCTGGCCGCCCGCGAACCTCGAGGTAGGCCGGAGTCAGCCCGGCGTGCCAGTCGTGGGCATGGACCACATCAGGATGCCAGTAAGGATCCAGGCCACAGGCCATTTCTGCCCCAACCCAGCCAAGCAGCGCAAAGCGCAGCACGTTGTCCTGGTAAGCGAACTGGTTTGTGTCGTGGTATGGGCTGCCCGGGCGTTCATAAAGATGGGGGGCATCAATCAGGTAAACGCCAACGCCGTTGTAGTGGCCGTAGAGCAGGCGCATATCGCCCGCGAACGTCTGTCGGTGAGCAACCACCTGAATATCTTCGATTCCTCGCCGTACATCAGGAAAAGCGGGCAGCAGGACGCGCGTATCAACACCGCCGGCAATTTGTGCCGCGGGCAAAGCGCCCAGCACGTCCGCAAGGCCGCCCGTTTTCAGCAAAGGAAACATCTCGGAACAGACATGTAAGACCTGCATTATCGCTCCCATATGGAAAGTCGCGGCGCTGTGTCTTAATCATCAGGCAACGCCGAACGATAAAATAACCGCGCACGGCATCACCGTGCGCAGGCCAATCTTCAACGCGTTTCAGCCCTGCAGCTTCGCCAGCATCTCACGCGTGACCAGTACGATGCCCTCTTCAGAGCGGTAAAAACGGCGCACGTCCTCTTCGGCATTTTCGCCAACCACCATTCCCTCAGGGATCACGCAGGCGCGGTCGATAATGCAGCGGCGTAACCGGCAGGAGCGCCCGACAATAACGTCCGGCAGCAAGACGGATGAATCGATGTTGCAGAACGAGTTGATACGCACGCGAGGAAACAGCACCGACTGCACGACGACTGAACCCGAAATAATGCAGCCGCCGGACACCAGCGAGTTCAGCGTCATACCGTGGCTACCGGAGCGATCCTGAACGAATTTAGCGGGCGGCAGCGGCTCCATATGGGTGCGGATCGGCCAGGCCTGGTCATACATATCCAGTTCCGGCATCACCGAGGCCAGGTCAAGGTTCGCTTTCCAGTAGGCTTCCAGCGTGCCCACATCGCGCCAGTAAGGTTCGGCGTTAGGGTCGGACTGTACGCAGGAGAGCGGGAACGGGTGAGCGTAGGCTTCGCCCGCACGGGTGATTTTCGGGATAATATCTTTGCCAAAATCGTGGCTGGAGTTTTCATCCTGGTCATCTTCTTCCAGAAGCTTGAACAGGTAATCCGCATCGAAAACGTAAATGCCCATGCTGGCCAGAGACTTACTGCTGTCGTTGGGCATCGTCGGCGGGTTTTCCGGCTTCTCTACGAAATCGATGATTTTTTCGTCCGCATCCACCGCCATAACGCCAAACGCTGATGCTTCATGCACCGGCACTGGCATACAGGCCACGGTGCAGCGCGCGCCCTTTTCGACGTGATCGATCAACATCCGCGAGTAGTCCTGCTTGTAGATGTGATCCCCGGCAAGGATCACCACATATTCGGCGTCGTAACGGCGAATAATGTCGAGGTTCTGGGTCACGGCGTCCGCCGTGCCGCGGTACCAGTTCTCACCGTGTACGCGCTGCTGAGCGGGCAGCAAATCCACAAACTCGTTCATCTCTTCACTAAAGAAAGACCAGCCGCGCTGAATATGCTGCACCAGGGTGTGCGATTGATACTGAGTAATTACCCCAATGCGGCGAATACCGGAGTTAATGCAGTTGGATAGCGCAAAATCAATAATGCGGAACTTGCCGCCAAAGTGAACAGCAGGCTTGGCGCGGGTCGACGTGAGATCCTTCAGTCGAGTCCCGCGGCCACCGGCCAGAATTAACGCAACAGATTTGATGGGCAGTTGGCGGGCCAACATCAGCGGATCGTTTTTCTCAAACCTAACCATGACGAACTCCTTTTTCATGACTTGTGGAACACGCAAACTCCGTGCGCGGGACCATGCCATACAACCATCACGACCGGGTTGTCCTCTCCGGCAAACGGAGGAACGGCGTGCCATTCCCCCTCAGGTAGAACGATGTCCGCAACTTCTTCGGTCGCGTTAATTGCGATAAGCCAGCGGTCGGACAGCTGGATTTGCAGGCGATGTACGCCGTTTTGCCATTCATCGACGTTCAGGGGCTGCGCGTCTTTATTCAGCCAGCGGACGTTGCCATCACCCTCTTCCCACCAGCGGTTGGCGGTCAGCGCCGGGATAGCCTGCCGCAGCTGGAGGAGCGCCGCCGTAAAGGCCGTCAGGCCGTCGTTGCCCTCAGCCCAGTCAAGCCAGGTCAGCACGTTATCCTGGCAGTAGGCGTTGTTGTTGCCGTGCTGGCTGTGGCCGTGTTCATCCCCGGCAAGCAGCATCGGTGTGCCCTGCGAGAGCAGCAGCGTGGTGAGCAGGGCATGTACGCTGTCGCGCCGCCGTTCCTTGGTAATCAGGCTGGCTTCAAGCCCTTCAAATCCATAGTTGTTGCTAAAATTGCTGTTGGTGCCGTCGCGATTATCTTCGCCGTTGGCTTCGTTATGCTTCTGGTTAAAACTTACGCAATCCCGCAGCGTAAAACCATCATGGGCGGTGATTAAATTAATGCTGGTGGAAGGCAGCCTTTCGCCGTGGCGATAAACATCGCTCGAGCCGGCAAAGCGGCAGGCGAAGCCGCCCAAAGAGAGATCCTGCTGGAGCCAGAAGCGGCGCATCCCGTCCCTGAAATGATCGTTCCATTCGGCAAACAGCGGTGGGAAATTGCCGACCTGATAACCCCCCTGGCCGATGTCCCAGGGCTCCGCAATCAGCTTCACCTGCGACAGGTGAGGATCGTTTTTGATCGCCTCAAACAGCGGGGCGTCCTGCCGAAATTCGGGCGTGCGCCCCATCACCGAAGCCAGATCGAACCGGAAACCGTCCACGTGAAAACTGTCTACCCAGTAGCGCAGGCAATCGATCATCTGGGCAACCACGCCCGGCGTGCTGAGATTCAGGGTGTTCCCGCAGCCGGTCCAGTTTTGGTAATCACCGTTGTCCATTAACCAATAATAGCTACGGTTGTCGATTCCGCTCAGCGACAGGGTTGGGCCGTCCTTGTCCAGCTCCGCGCTGTGGTTCAGCACAATGTCGAGGATCACTTCAATCCCGGCTTGATGCAGCGCTTTGATGGCACCTCGCAGTTCATTGGCGGCGTTGTGAGGGTTTTGATCTATCGCGTAGTAGCTTTCAACGGCATAGAAAGCTCGAGGGTTGTAGCCCCAATAGTTACTCAGCCCAAGCTGCGAAATGCGGGGTTCGGTAACAAAATGCGCCACGGGCAGCAATTCAAGCGCTGTGATGCCCAGGCGTTTGAAGTAGTCGATCATCATCGGGTGCCCCAGCGCTGCATAAGTCCCACGCAGATCTTCCGGGATGCCGGGGTGAAGTAGCGTCAGCCCGCGAACGTGGGCTTCATAGATAACCGTGTTGCCCCACGGCGTTCGTAGCGGCCGGTCGTCTTCCCAGTCAAATTTCTCTCTGACCACCACGCACTTCGCCATGTGTGGAGCGCTGTCTTCAAGGTTGGGCTCATCATAGCCGCAGTGAAAATGCGGATGGTCTTCGGCACCGCCCACGACCACGCGAGCGCAGGGATCGAGCAGCAGCTTCGCCGGGTTGAAACGGTGGCCCTGTTCCGGCGCCCAAGGGCCATGAACCCGGTAGCCGTACAGTTGTCCCGGCTTGCCATCCGGCAAATAGCCGTGCCAGATATCTCCGGAGCGCGCAGGCATGTCGTAGCG
The DNA here is from genome assembly GCF_900177785.1 of Cedecea sp. NFIX57. NCBI lineage: Bacteria > Pseudomonadati > Pseudomonadota > Gammaproteobacteria > Enterobacterales > Enterobacteriaceae > Cedecea > Cedecea sp. NFIX57. The sequence goes on from NZ_FXAS01000003.1 coordinate 91,379, forward strand.
GCGCTCGTGTCCATGCTCGTCGAACAGGCACAGCTCGACCTTTTCCGCATGCACAGAATAGAGCGTGAAGTTAACGCCTTTGCCGTCGAAATACGCCCCAAAGGGAGCCGGATTGCCTTGCGTAAGCTGCGTCATGCGTCGCCCTCACGGATCAACCAGAGCGTGGACAGCGGCGGCAGCGTAATACACAGCGAATTGTCGCGGCCGTGGCTCGGCACCGCCTCACTGCTCACCGTACCGCTGTTGCCCGCGTTGCTACCGTGATAGTGCATGGAGTCGGTGTTGAGCTCTTCACGCCAGCGCCCTGGCTGATTGATGCCGAAGCGATAGTGGTAGCGCGGCACCGGCGTAAAGTTACTGACAACAATCACTTCATTGCCCTCGGCATCACGCCGCACGAAAATAAAGACCGAATTGGCCTTATCTTCCACCACCAGCCATTCAAAACCGTAACCGTCAAAATCCAGCTGATGCAATGCCGCGTGGCGCCGATAGGTATGATTCAAGTCGCGCACGAGGCGCTGCACGCCGTGATGCCAGTTATCGCCGCCTTGCAACAGGTGCCAGTCGAGGCTGCTGTCGTGGTTCCACTCTCTCCCCTGGGCAAATTCGTTGCCCATAAACAGCAGCTTTTTGCCCGGAAATGCCCACATCCAGCCGTAATAAGCACGAAGGTTGGCGAACTTCTGCCAGGCATCTCCCGGCATACGATCGAGAATCGATTTTTTGCCGTGCACAACTTCATCGTGGGACAGCGGCAGCACAAAGTTTTCGGTACCGTTGTACAGCATGCCAAAAGTCATTTTGTCGTGATGGTACTGGCGGTAAACCGGGTCGAGCTTCATGTAATCAAGCGTGTCGTGCATCCAGCCCAGGTTCCATTTAAACCAGAAGCCTAGCCCGCCCATACTCGGTGGACGAGAAACGCCGGCAAAATCGGTGGACTCTTCCGCCATCGTCACCGCGCCCGGCGTTTGCTCGCCGATGATGCGGTTGGTGCTACGCAGAAACTCAATCGCTTCCAGGTTCTCACGCCCGCCGTATTCATTCGGCACCCATTGGCCGCTTTCCCGGCTATAATCGCGGTAAATCATCGAGGCCACAGCATCCACGCGCAGGCCATCTATGCCAAACCGCTCAATCCAGTAGAGCGCGTTGCCCACCAGATAGTTGCTGACTTCCCGGCGGCCATAGTTGTAAATCAGCGTGTTCCAGTCATGGTGGTAACCCTCTTGCGGATTACCGTGCTCATACAGCGCGGTGCCGTCGAACTTCGCCAGGCCGGCGTCATCCGTCGGGAAATGGCCAGGTACCCAGTCCAGCAGAACGTTAAGCCCGGCTTCGTGGGCGGTTCTGATCAGGTAAAGAAAATCATCGCGGGTGCCGAAACGGCGCGTCGGGGCGTAAAGCCCCTGCGGCTGATAGCCCCAGCTGCCGTCAAAGGGATGTTCGTTAACCGGCAGCAGTTCAAGATGGGTAAAGCCCATCTCTTTAACGTAGGGAATGAGCTGATCCGCCAGCTCCCGGTAGCTAAGCCAGAAATTATTGTCGGTGTGGCGACGCCAGGAGCCGAGGTGCACCTCATAGATGGAGATGGGCTGATCAAAGCCATTAGCTTTCTGCCGCTCGGGGCTAAGCGTAGTTTTCTCTGGCAGGCCACAAATCAGCGAAGCCGTTTCCGGGCGCATTTGCGCTTCAAAAGCATAAGGATCGGCTTTAATACGCAGCCGCCCTTCGGCGTCCAGCAGTTCAAATTTATAAAGCTGGCCGTTATGCGCCCCTGGGATAAACAGTTCCCAGATGCCGCTTTCTCTCCGCAGGCGCATGGGATGGCGGCGGCTATCCCAATAGTTAAACTGCCCCACCACGGAGACTCGCCGGGCATTCGGAGCCCAAAGCGAGAAGCGAGTGCCGGACACACCGTCCATTGTATCGGCGTGTGCACCCAACGTTTCGTAAGGGCGTAAATGTGTGCCTTCTGAAAGCAGCCAACTGTCCAGTTCCTGAATGAAAGGGCCAAAACGGTAGGGATCGTCGATCAGGTTTTCCTGGCCATGCCAGATAACCGCAAGCTGGTAGCGAAAAGCGTTTTTACGGCGAGGAATCAGCCCACAGAAGAAGCCGCGGGAATCGAGGCAATCAAGCTGGGCGACCTTACGCCCCGTCTTAGGCTCAATCACCCAGACTTCGGTGGCGTCAGGCAGCAGCGCCCGGACTTCAAGCCCGGCGTCAGTTTGGTGCATTCCCAGCAGGGAAAACGGATCGGCAAAATGACCCGCAATTAGCGCATTAATCACGTCTTTTTCCGGCAGAACAGACATGGCATTTTCCTTTTTTATGTGTCACCGATGACCCGCCCTACGCCTGCGTGCGGATACGACACTTATCATTGACCCCGACGAACGGCGCGCAACTCCTGTAAGCCAGTTCGCCCAATACTCGCCAAAACGCTTGCGCGTGCTGACTTAAGCATAGCCAACGCTTTATTAACTCCTCGTGAAATTAATTAATGACTTCCGTTGTACCTTAAATGGCAGGCAAAAAAAGAGGGGCCACAAAGCCCCTCGGGTAAATAAGTGTAATTATGCGAGTGACCGCAGCATTCTGCGCAGCGGTTCGGCGGCGCCCCACAGTAGCTGGTCGCCAACGGTGAAGGCGGAGAGATACTCCGGCCCCATGTTCAGCTTGCGCAGACGGCCAACTGGCGTCGACAGCGTGCCGGTAACCGCGGCTGGCGTCAGTTCACGCATGGTGATATCACGGTCGTTTGGCACCACTTTCGCCCACGGGTTGTGCGCGGCCAGCAGCTCTTCCACGGTGGGAATGGATACGTCTTTCTTCAGCTTGATGGTGAATGCCTGGCTATGGCAGCGCAGCGCGCCTACGCGCACGCACAGTCCGTCAACCGGGATAGCGGCAGAGGTCGCAAGAATTTTGTTGGTTTCAGCCTGGCCTTTCCACTCTTCACGGCTCTGGCCGTTGTCGAGCTGCTTGTCGATCCACGGGATCAGGCTCCCGGCCAGTGGCACACCAAAGTTATCCACTGGCAGCTTGCCACTGCGGCCAAGTTCGGTGACCTTACGTTCGATATCAAGGATGGCAGAAGCCGGATTTGCCAGTTCGGTAGAAACTTCGCCGTACAGCTGGCCCATTTGGTTCAGCAGCTCGCGCATGTGACGCGCGCCGCCGCCGGACGCCGCCTGGTATGTCGCCACAGAAACCCAGTCAACCAGGTCGTTGGCAAACAGGCCGCCGAGGGACATCAGCATCAGGCTGACGGTGCAGTTACCGCCAACAAAGGTTTTCACGCCTTTGTTCAGGCCTTCCTGAATAACGTGCTGGTTCACCGGGTCGAGGATAATAATCGCGTCATCTTTCATGCGTAGAGAAGAAGCTGCGTCGATCCAGTAACCTTGCCAGCCGCTTTCACGGAGCTTTGGATAGATTTCGTTGGTATAATCGCCGCCCTGGCAGGTCACGATGATATCCAGCGCCTTCAGCGCTTCCAGATCAAATGCGTCCTGCAGTGTACCGCCGGTGGTGCCGGCAAACGTAGGGGCTGCCTGCCCAAGCTGGGAAGTGGAGAAGAAAACCGGACGAATGGCGTCAAAATCGCGCTCTTCCACCATGCGTTGCATGAGTACAGAGCCGACCATACCGCGCCAGCCAATAAAACCAACATTTTTCATAGCGACTTAATCCTGCAGAGATGATTGCGTGTGTAAGCGCTGGCCGTGGGCCAGAACATCACTCAACCTTACAAAATGCAGCCAAAGTCGCAAGTGAAATTAATCAATGATATCCACCGTGTCAGAAACAAAGCTTATTAATAGAAACAACTTGCCAGATTTTGGGGAAAACAAATGACTGAAATCATATCCGCCGCGGTACTCCTGATCCTGATTATGGATCCGCTGGGTAACTTGCCGATCTTTATGTCGGTCCTAAAACACACGGAGCCAAAGCGCCGCCGGGCCATTATGATCCGCGAACTGCTTATTGCTCTGCTGCTGATGCTTATCTTCCTGTTTGCCGGGGAGAAAATTCTTGGTTTCCTGAATTTGCGCGCTGAAACCGTGTCGATTTCAGGCGGCATCATTCTGTTCCTGATTGCCATCAAGATGATTTTCCCTGGGCAGGAAGGCAGTTCGTCCGGTCTACCTGCGGGTGAAGAACCGTTTATCGTGCCGCTGGCAATTCCGCTGGTTGCCGGCCCTTCTCTGCTGGCCACACTGATGCTGCTGTCGCACCAGTATCCCAACCAGATGGGGCATTTAGTGGCCGCGCTGATGCTGGCCTGGGGCGGTACCGTGGCTATTCTGCTGCAATCTTCCCTGTTCCTGCGCCTGCTGGGTGAGAAAGGGGTTAACGCCCTGGAGCGCCTGATGGGGCTGGTACTGGTGATGATTTCCACCCAGATGTTCCTGGACGGCATCCGCGCCTGGATGCGGGGGTAAGACCAACCCTCACCCTAACCCTCTCCCTAAAAGGGAGAGGGGACGAATCGAGTCCTGCTCCTAACCCCCTATTTCCCCATCACGAACACATATCCCGATACGGTCCCGGCTGGCACTTGCGCAGGATGGGATACAGGCTTTCCTGCTTCAGCGTATACATGCCGCCAAAGAACGGATCGACAATCAGCCACCCCGGCACGCCGAAGAAAATGATATTGCCGAAGAGATACCAGCGAGTTAAGCGGGTTTCCAGCGGCAGCGGCGTTGAGTAATACCCTTCATGCTTGAGCGTCAACGTGTAGTTTTTCTTTCCGAAGTAGCTGCCGTCCGTCTTTTTAAGCGTCACGGACTCCGGCGTAACGCCCTGTGCGGCGATACCGCTATTGCCATCAAAAATCGTAAAGGCGGCGCGCTTTGGCGTACTGTCGATATACACCGTGGCGTCGTTGTTACCCACAAGCGTCGCGCAGCCGGTGAACAGCGGCAATAACAGTAAGAAGAGAAACTTTTTCATGCGGACACTCCCGGTTTAATAGGGTGTCATAGCGTCACGAGAAGAGAGAAGCTTAACCCGTAAAACAAAACACCCGGCCATTGCCGGGTGTTTTAAGCGGGGGTAAGACGAGAGATTAAGACAGCAGACTGAATGCAATCATCCCGACAATCGCCCCGGTGGTGCCAAGGATGGTTTCCATCATCGTCCAGGTCTTCAACGTTTGTGCTTCGGTTGCGCCGGTAAACTTACCGAACAACCAGAAGCCCGCGTCGTTCACATGGCTCACCACGATAGAGCCACCCGCGATACAAATCGACAGAGCCGCCATCTGAGCGCCGTTATAGTTCAGTTGCTCGATAACCGGCATCACCAGACCAACCGCCGTCAGACAGGCCACAGTAGCGGAACCCTGAATGATACGTACCGCCGCCGCCAGCACGAAGCAGGTGATCGCGATGGGCAGACCCATACCGGTCAGCGCTTCCCCCAGTGCCGGGCCCACGCCGGAGTCAACCAGCACCTGTTTGAACACGCCACCGGCACCGATAACCAGCAGGATAATGCCCGCTGGCTGCAGCGCCTGACCGCACACCGCCATCACTTTTTCTTTGTCCATGCCCTGGCGGTAAGCCAGGCCATAAATAGCCACCATGCAAGCCACCAGAATCGCGGTGAACGGGTGGCCGATGAATTCCAGCCATTCGTACAGCGAAGAGCCCGGCGCGGTAAAGCGAGCGGCGATAGTTTTCAGGCCAACCAGCACCAGCGGCAGCAGAATCAGCGACAGACTGAAGCCAAAGGACGGCAGCTTGCCTTCTCCCAGATGCGGTTCAGAGATGTCTTCCGGAATCTCCAGCGAAACAAATTTGCTGATGAAGTTCCCGAACAGCGGCCCGGCAATAATCATGCCCGGGATCGCGGCACACAGGCCAATCAGGATCATCCAGCCAAAGTCAGCATGCATCTGGGAGGCCAGCAGCATCGGCGCAGGCCCTGGTAGCAGGAATGCCGCGGCAGCAGCGACGCCGGCAAACAAAGGAATCACCAGCTTCACCAGGTTCGTCCTGGTGTGGCGCGCCATCGAAAACGCTACGCTAATCAGCAGCACAATAGCCACTTCAAAGAACAGCGGCAGCGCACAAATCAGGCCCGCCAGGCCAATCGCATAATGCGCGCGGCTGTGGCCGAAGGACTTCAGCATCTTGACGGCAATCTGATCCACCGCGCCGGTTTCATGCAGAATTTTGCCGAACATGGCACCGAGGGCGACCACAATCGCCAGGAAGCCCAGCGTACCGCCCATGCCTTTCTGCATGGTGTCGGCGATTTTGTCGAGCGGCATGCCGGAGAAAAGCCCGGCACCAATAGAAACCACCATCAAAGCCACGAAGGCATGCATACGCGCCTTCATCACTAAAAACAGCAGGAGCAGCACGGAGCCGACTGCGGTTAAAACAAGCGTTAATGTACTCACTCTGCGCTGCCTTTGTTGATCAATGCGAGGGTGCTGGCGACGACGCCGTCCAGCGGCTGGTCGATATCCACGATCAGCACGTCTTTTTCATCCGCCTGCGGCTCTTGCAGGGTTTCGAATTGGGTCACCAGCATCTGGGTTTTAAAGAAGTGGCCTTTACGCGCCTTCAGGCGGTTTTCGATTACTTCGAAATCGCCTTTCATGTAAATGAAGGAGAGGTTTGGGTTACCGTCACGCAACAGGTCGCGGTAGTGCTTTTTCAGCGCCGAACAGACGATCAGCGAAACCTTGTTGGTGCGCTGCATCGCAAACGCAGCGTCGTTCAACGCTTTCAGCCACGGGGTACGATCGTCGTCGTTCAGCGGCTCGCCGGAAGCCATTTTCAGAATGTTGCTGCGGGGATGCAGGAAGTCGCCGTCAAGAAACGCGGCGTTAAGCTGATGGGCAACTTCGCTGGCAACGGCGGATTTACCGCTGCCGGAGACGCCCATCAGGACGTAAATGTGGTGGTCGTGGTTAGTAGTGCTCATGATGGCTCCGACTCTGACACAAAGCAATGCGCCTGGTTTTGTTACGGGTAACTGTTACCGATAACATTTTCCAGCCTGGCTGAGCATTAAGCAATAACCATTAGTTTGCAAAGTGTATAAGTGTGAGCTGCATCAAATAAAATTTTGGCCTAGATCGAGCCACCAGGCGACAACGTAAAGCCTAAATCCAGCATTTTCGGGGTAATGATTTCGCCGCGAATACGCGCCAGCAGACGCTCCGCCCCGATACGCCCCATGCGCTCTCGCGGGGTCAGCACGCTCGCCAGACGCGGCTCCATTACCTGTCCGATATCGTGGCCATGGAAACCGGCAATCGCCATATCTTCCGGGATACGCAGCCCCTGTCGCTGGCATTCAAATGCCGCACCAATCGCTAAGTCATCGTTAGTGCAGAAGATGCTGTCGAGCTGGGGATATTCGCGTTTTGCCTGGCGCAGCAATTCAATGCCGGTGGAGTAAGACGAGGAGTTTTCAATCATCACACTGTACGGCGTCAGCCCGGCGTCGAGCATCGCCTGCTCGTAGCCTTTTTGCTTGATGAGGGTACGTTCGTCGAGACGCGCGCCCAGATAAGCGACATGTTTATGGCCACGAGCAATGATACTGGCCGTCATTTGACGAGCCGCCTCGAAGTTATCAAACCCCACGGCAATATCCAGGCAAGGAGAGACGCTGTCCATCAGCTCCACTACCGGGATCCCGGCGACTTCAATCATTTTCAGCGTTCTGGGCGTGTGGTTGCGCTCGGTCAGAATCAGGCCGTCAATATTCCAGGATAGCATGGATTCCAGACGTTCCTGCTCCAGTTCCGGCTTATAGCCGTAGTGAGCCAGCATGGTCTGATAACCGTGGGCATCAATGACGTTTTCAATGCCGCGCAGCACTTCGGCGAACACCTGGTTAGTCAGCGAAGGAAGCAGAACGCCAATGGCCCGGCTGGTTGAATTAGAGAGGATATCCGGCGCACGGTTCGGGATATAGCCCAGTTCATCTAACGCGGCGGCAATTTTTACCTGCAGCGCGGCAGACACCTGATCCGGGTTGCGTAAGAAACGGCTGACCGTCATTTTGGTCACCCCAACGCGATCTGCAACATCCTGTAGTACCGGTCTTTTCTTTTTCATCGTCCTGCTTGGCTTATGAAGTTTCGACAGCCGAGTTTAGCACGGACAAAAGAAAACCCGCCCCTTTTTCAGGGGCAGGTTGTGACGGGTAACGTTATACCGGCGGCAGGTCGAACAACAGGATCTCGCTCGCCTCGCTGGCGTGAACGGAAATCGCTTGCTCATCCCAGACCGCGATCGCGTCGCTGGTTTTTGCCTGCGTACCGTTAATGGACACGTCGCCTTTTACGACCTGAATCCAGATGCGGCGGTCGGCAGGAATTTGATAAACCGACTGCTCATCTTTGGCCAGCGCCCAGCGAGACAGCTCCATATCCTGGTAAACCTTCAGTGAGCCGTCGCGAGCATCCGGGGAAAGCACCAACTGGCGCCCTTGAGGAGCATCAAAACGGCGCTGATCGTAGCGCGGCGTAATCCCGGTTTTTTCTGGAATGATCCAAATCTGGTACAGGCGCAGCGGTTCGGTCTGGCTGGCGTTGTACTCAGAGTGGCGGATCCCGGTCCCGGCGCTCATGATCTGGAACTCACCCGCAGGCACACGTTCTTTGTTGCCCATGCTGTCCTGGTGCTCAACCGCGCCTTCCAGCACATAGGTCAGAATTTCCATGTCTTTGTGCGGATGGGTCCCAAAACCCTGGCCCGCATCGATCACATCTTCGTTAATGACCCGCAGCGCCGAGAAGCCCATAAAGTTGGCGTCATAATAGTCGGCAAAAGAGAAGGTATGCCAGCTGTCCAGCCAGCCGTGGTTCGCATGGCCGCGGTCCTGTGCTTTTCTTAAGTAGATCATGGTATGTCCTCCGCAATTCGTTTGATGGGATAAGTGTGGACCCATTTCGCGGAGGATCATAGAGGGTGAAAATTGACTCCTCTGTTCAAAAAAAGTGAATAAGTTAGAGGAATCAAAAAACAATCAGGCGAGGCTTATTGTCGCAGGAGAAGGCTGTTCGAAACCGCGCTCAAGGATTTCCAGGTTGGTGAGAGCTTCAATTTCTCTGATGTAATTAGGCTTGCCGTCGATCAGCGTGTCGTACAGCGCATCATAGACGCAGCCATAGTCGCCGACTTCCGGTTTCCACTCTTCACGCACCGTTTCCCCGGCTTCGTTAACGTACTCCAGCGTCGCCACGCTATTGTCGGCCCCGAATCCTGGCTCACCCGGCATGATGTACGCTTTGAGGCTGGTTTCCTGCTGGTCGATGCCGTACTTCACAAATGACCCTTTGGTCCCGTGCACGATAAATTTCGGGTAGTCGATTTTCACCAGATGGCTGGTTTTCACGATCGCTTTCAGGTCGCCGTAGAACAATTGGGCTTCAAAGGTATCGTCCGGGTTGGCTTTATTACGCAGGCTGCGGATGTCATAGGCAACGTGGTCCGGGCGGCCAAACAGGGAGATAATTTGGTCCATGGTGTGTACGCCCAGGCCGTAGAACGCGCCGTCAGCCGGTTGGCCCGGGTTCGCTGGCGCATCGGGGCGATACATATCGAAGTGACTTTCAATTTCCACGATCTTGCCGAGCTTGCCGCTCTCAATGGCTTTTTTCATCGTCAGGAAGCAGGCATCAAAGCGACGGTTCTGGTAAGGCGTAACGACCAGCCCCTTCTCTTTTGCCAGCGCAAACAGTTCGCGCGCTTCGGCAAGCGTTGGGGTAAACGGTTTTTCCACCAGCACGTTCTTACCCGCTTCGAGCGCTTTTTTCGCATACTCAAAATGGCTGTCAACGTGGGTGCAAATCACCACCAGTTTGACCAGCGGATCATTAAGAATGTCATCGAGCTGGCTGGTAAAGTGAATGCCCGCGTACTGCGGCTGTTGTTCCAGATCCGGTTTTTCACTGCGGCGGAAGATATGGGCCACGTTGAGTTTGTCTTTACGAACCAGAACGAACGGAAGGTGGTAGCGGGTGGTACTTTTACCAAAGCCAATGAAGGCACAGTGCAGAGTCATTTCATTATCCTTTTTGATTTGAGCTGCCTGTACCTTACTGCAAAGCCGCGCCACGTTATAGCCGCAGACTTCAAACCATCTTTAATTTTAAAGGTCGAGCGTAGCCGTCGCAGGCAGTTTGTTCACGGCCTGCGCGCAGGAACCGGAGCGTATATAGATACGTGAGGATTTCGAGCACAGCCCGGGGACAAAATGGCAAGTAAGGTAGCCCGAATCGGACCCAAAAAAAAAGCCAGCACCCGGCTGGCTAAAGTAATACTGGAAGCAATGTGAGCAATGTCGTGCTTTCAGGATGTCTCCGTAGGGGTCTCCCCTGAACGCATGGCAATAATAATCATTATCATTCGCACTTGTAAAGCGTTTTTTGAAAAAAATAGCGTTGACTTGTTGTGCAAAGTCAATGATGTTTAAAAGGTTTTCTATAACTCATTGAGGAGAAAAGGATGAAATCAGTTGTTGTGCGTCACGCCGAACCTGGCGATGCGGAAGCTTTACAAAAAATGTATGCCCATCCGGCGCTTTATCGCGATACGCTACAGCTACCTCATCCTTCTCTAAAAGCCTGGCATGACCGAATTACCGACCCCCGACCGGGGAGCCGACATTTGGTGGCATGCATCGACGATGAGATTGTGGGGCAGCTAACGCTCACGGTGGAGCAATCTCCGCGCCGCAGCCACGTCGCCACTTTCGGCATGGGTGTGCATTACGATCATCAGGGGAAAGGCATAGCTTCAGCTTTACTTAAAGAAATGGTCGACCTGTGCGATAAGTGGCTGCGCATCGAGCGGATAGAGCTGACGGTGTATACCGATAACGCTGCTGCGCTGGCGGTGTACCGCAAGTTTGGCTTCGAGGTGGAAGGCACCGGGAAGCGCTTTGCGCTGCGCGACGGCGAGTATGTAGATGCCTATTTTATGGCACGTTTTAAGCCAGAGTGATTTTACCCTCGCCCTCTCCTGAAAGGGAGAGGGGATAAAAATATTACATGCGGTTTTCACCCTCTCCCACGGGGAGAGGGCCGGAGTGAGGGGCAATCAATACCCTGCGGTTAAATCATCCACCGAACGTGGGTCAGACGCACCATACAGCTTCCCGTCCGGCGCAATCATAATGCTTTGCGTACTTCCCATCGCGGCCTTCACCTGGACGTTTTGCCCCTTCTCTTTCAGCAACCTGAGCGTATCCGGGCTAAAGCCTTTCTCCACCCGCAGCTCGTCAGGCAGCCACTGATGATGGAAGCGCGGCGCGTTGGTCGCTTCTGCCACATTCATGCCAAAATCGATGCTGTTGACTACCATTTGCAGCACTGTGGTGATAATTCGGCTCCCGCCTGGGCTGCCCGTGACCAGCCAGGTTTTCCCGTCTTTCACTACGATGGTTGGCGACATAGAAGATAGCGGACGCTTGTGCGGCCCCACGGCATTGGCCTCCCCGCCCACCAGCCCGTACACGTTCGGCACGCCCGGTTTAGCGGAAAAGTCATCCATCTGGTTGTTCATCAGAATGCCGGTATTCCCGGCCACGATCCCGGTGCCGAAGGTGGTATTCAGCGTATAAGTCACCGCCACCGCGTTACCGTCTTTATCCACCACGGAGAAATGCGTGGTCTGGTTACTTTCGTACGGCGCCAGGTTACCCGGCTTGATTTCGCTCGACGGGCGAGCCTTGTTGATATCTATTTTCTCTGCCAGCGATTTCGCATAAGCCTTGCTGGTCAGCGCCTGCCACGGCACTTTCACAAAGTCCGGATCGCCGAGGTATTCCGAGCGGTCGGCGTAGGCGTATTTTTCCGCCTCGGCCATGATTTGCAAGGTGCCCGCACTGCCAAAGCCGTATTTCGCCAGATCGAAGTTTTCGAGAATATTGAGGATCTGCACGATGTGGATCCCGCCGGAAGACGGCGGCGGCATGGAATAGACTTCGTAGCCCCGGTATTCGCCGCTGACGGGCTTACGCTCAATGGCTTTGTAATTGGCCAAATCCGCCTTGCTTATCAGCCCGCCGTTCTTCGCCATCTCTTCGCTAATCTGGTCGGCAATCGCCCCCTTGTAGAAGGCCCCCGGCCCCTGCTCGGCAATCATTTCCAGGCTTTTCGCCAGATGGGTCTGCACCAGCTTGTCACCTTTCTGCAGCGGCTCTCCGTCCGCTTTCCAGAAGATAGCCTTGCTGTTGGCGTGATTCGGGATCACTTCCGCCCCGTACTGCTTCAGGTCGTCCGCCAGCGCGTCGTTCACAACGATGCCGTCCCGCGCCAGCTTGATCGCCGGTTGCACGACTTTATTCAGCGGCATGGTGCCGTACTTTTCCAGCGCCAGGCTAAAGCCGGCCACCGTGCCCGGCGTACCTGAGGCGAGATGCGAGGTCAGCGACTTCTTGCTGTCCGCATTGCCTTTATCATCGAGGAACATATCCCGACTGGCTTTTTCCGGCGCCATTTCCCGGAAGTCTATCGCGGTTGTTTTGCCGTCTTTGGTGCGCAACATCATAAAACCACCGCCGCCGATATTCCCCGCCTGCGGGTGCGTGACCGCAAGGGCATAACCCACGGCGACCGCGGCATCCACCGCGTTACCGCCCTGCTTTAAAATATCGACGCCCACCTGAGTCGCCGCTGCGTCCACCGAAGCCACCATGCCGTGCTCCGCGCGCACCGGATGGTAAACGTCCATTTCCACGCCGTAAGAAACCGGCGGCGGAGGAGCGGCTATCACCGTCAAACACAGTCCGATTGTCAGGGCCGGAATGGCGACCCAGCGCAACGTTTTCCACTGCTTTATCATCGTTATATCCTCATTTACCCGGGGAAAGTCCCCGCTTAAGCCTGGTTCACAAATCCGAAATAATCACCGTGATAAAGGAAACGGAGTAAACTTAAGCAACCCCTGATGGGAGGAGATAATGATGAAAAAGGTATGGCTTCTGGCAGCCTTGCTGCCGCTAACCGCGTTCGCACAGCCGCTCAACACCACCAACAACCCTAACCTGCCGGGCTATCAGAACCCGAGCCAGCAGCGGATGCTGACGCAGATGCAAACGCAGCAGTCTCAGCAGCAGGGGATGTTAAAGCAGCAGATACAATCGCAAAATCAGCTTCAGCAACAGCAGCTTCAGACGCAGTTGAACAACAATCAGCAGCGTGTCCTGCAGTCGCAGCCGGGCATGAACCCGCTGCCGAACACCAATGGTGGGATGCTAAAAGGAAATAACAGCGGCATGTTGAAGCCAAACAGTTCAACGCTGCCGCCGCCAGTCACACCGTAAGGCGTTATGCGGAGAAATCCGGGCCTATCTCGTCGATGCGGTCGGTACAGATGGCATCGACGCCCCACTGCAGCAGCACGGCTGCGCGGTGGGGAACGTTCACGGTATACACCAGAATGTACAGTCCAGCGGCTTTCAACGCTTTCACCCGAGCCTCATCAAGCAGTTGATGATTCAGGTGAATAGACACGCATTGAAGACGCGTCGTCAGTTCCTGCCAGTCATCACGCCATTCATCCAGCAGCAGACCGCGAGGCAGTTCAGGGGCCGCAAGCTGTGCGGCTTCCAGAGCCTCAATCTCGAAGGAAGAAAGCAGCGGTGCCGTTTGCCCGGCCCACAGTTCACGGGCAGCCAGCGCAACCACTTTGCCCGTTTCGGCTTCCAGACCGGTGGTTGGCTTGATCTCGATGTTGGCCATCATGCCGTGCTGTTTACAGCGTTCAGCCACCTGAGAAAGCAGCGGCAGCGGCTCGCCCGCATATTCACGGCTGAACCAGCTTCCCGCGTCAACTTTCAGCAGATTGTCCCAGGTCAGCTCGCCAGCAATGCCCCAGCCGTTGCTGGTGCGCTCAAGCGTGTCGTCGTGGAGCAAGAAGATTTGCCCGTCGCGCGAGAGCTTGGCATCAAACTCAATCATGGTGTGGCCGTAACGTGCCCCGACGTCGATTGCCGCGAGGGTGTTTTCCGGCGCAAGTTTACCGCCGCCACGGTGGGCGACGATTTTTGGATAAGGCCAGTTGCTCATAAACGTTGTCCGTTTTTGCCATCAAAGAAGTGCAGATGTTCTTCCGGCAGATGCACCCAAAGCGTGGTGCCCGGCTGCGGACGTTCCTGATGCCCAAGGCGAATCACCACTTTTTGACCGCCCCAGCGGCCGTGGACCAGGTTATCAGCCCCCAGCATTTCAAGGGTTTCCACTACAATCGGGATGCCACCTGCAGCCTGTGAGCTTAGCGCAATATGTTCCGGGCGGATACCCAGCGTCATTGGCCGACCCACCCACTGCAAATGCTGGCTGCCGGTCGGCAAGGCATCGCCGCCGTCCAGCTCAAAGCGTGAGCCGTCGACGCTGATGCTGCCATCCAGCAGGTTCATCGCCGGAGAGCCAATAAAGCTTGCCACAAAGCGGCTCGCCGGGCGCTCGTAAACCTCGACTGGCGTGCCAATCTGCTCCGCCACGCCTTTGTTCATCACCATCACACGTTGGGCAAGAGTCATCGCCTCAACCTGGTCGTGCGTCACATACAGGCTGGTCGTTTTCAGGCGGCGATGAAGCTGTTGAAGCTCAAGGCGCATCTGCACGCGCAGCTTGGCATCGAGGTTAGACAGTGGTTCGTCGAACAGGAATACCGCCGGATCGCGCACGATGGCGCGGCCCATAGCAACGCGCTGGCGCTGGCCGCCGGACAGTTCGCGCGGGCGGCGGGTTAACAGTGCGTCCAGCTCCAGAATGCGAGCGGCTTCCAGCACCTTCTGGCGGATTTGTTCTTTGCCCAGGCCGCGAATTTTCAGGCCCCAGGCCATGTTCTCTTCCACGGTCATGTGCGGATAGAGCGCATAGTTCTGGAACACCATTGCGATACCACGCTCTTTGGGTTCCATGTCGGTGACGCGCTGGCTGTCGATCCAGATATCCCCGCTGGTCACCTGCTCCAGCCCGGCGACCATACGCAACAGCGTAGATTTACCGCAGCCAGAAGGGCCGACCATCACGATGAATTCGCCATCCGCAACGTCTACGGTCAGCGGCTGAATCACCTGGGTTTTGCCGTCCCAGCTCTTGGTTACTGCCTGTAATTTTAAACCAGCCATGGGCTATTTCTCACTATCAACCAGACCACGCACAAAGGCGCGCTGCATAACTAAAACAATAACAACCGGTGGGACAAGCGTCAGCAGCATCGCTGCCATAACCTGGTTCCACTGCGTCACGCCATCACCGCTGGCAATCATGCTTTTGATGCCCGCCACGGCGGTGCCCAAATCGGCATCGGTGATAATCAGCAGCGGCCAGAGATACTGGTTCCAGCCATAGATAAAGGTGATCACGAACAGCGCCGCCAGGTTGGTTTTGGACAGCGGCAGCACGATGTCAAAGAAAAAGCGCATCGGCGAGGCGCCGTCGATGCGTGCCGCTTCCATCAGCTCGTCTGGCAGCGTCATGAAAAACTGGCGAAACAGGAACGTGGCCGTGGCCGACGCCATCAGCGGCAGCGTCAGGCCGGTGTAGCTGTCGAGCATTTTCAGGTTAGAGATAACCTCAACCGTCGGGAAAATACGCACTTCGACCGGCAACATCAGGGTGATAAAAATCATCCAGAAGAACAGGTTACGCAGCGGGAAACGGAACCAGACGATGGCGAAGGCCGACAGCATCGACACGGCAATTTTGCCGATGGTGATCACCAGCGCCATCACCGTGCTGTTAAACAGCATCCGGCCGAACGGGGCGCTGTTGACCGCCACGCCGTTGGTCCAGATATAGCTGATGTTTTCCCACAGGTGAGTACCAGGGATCAGCGTCATCGGCGTATCGAAGACGGCTTTGTTGTCCAGCGTCGCGGCAACAAACGCCACGTACAGCGGGAAAAGAATGACGATGATGCCCAGAATCAGCATGGTGTGGCTGAAGATAGTCAGCCCGCGACGGTTCTCAATCATTGGTAGCGCACCTTACGTTCAACGAAGCGGAACTGAACCACCGTCAGGACAATCACCAGCAGCATCAGCACCACCGATTGCGCCGCCGAGGAAGAGAGATCCAGCCCGGTAAAGCCTTCGCGATAAATCTTGTAGATAAGCGTGGTGGTTGCCTGCACCGGGCCACCGCCGGTTGCCGCGTCAATCACCGGGAAGGTGTCGAAGAAGGCATACACCAGATTCACCACCAGCAGGAAGAAGCTCACCGGGGCAATCAGCGGCAGCGAAATAAAGAAGAAGCGGCGCACGGGGCCAGCTCCGTCAATGGCTGCGGCTTCCACCAGTGAACGCGGAATCGACTGCAAAGCGGCAAAGAAGAACAGGAAGTTATAGCTAATCTGCTTCCACACGGACGCGAACACGACCAGGAACATGGCCTGGCCGCTGTTCTGCGCGTGGTTCCAGTTGTAGCCAAACTCTTCCAGCGTGTGGGTAATCAGCCCGCGCCCTGGGTTGAACAGGAAAATCCACAGCACCGCGGCAATGGCGGGCGCAACGGCATAAGGCAGCAGCATCAGCGTTTGATAAAAACGGCTGCCGCGCACCACATAATCCACCAGCGCGGCGAAGAACAGCGAAGCCAGAAGCCCGCAGCCCGCCACCAGGCCACTGAAGATCATGGTGGTGTAGAAAGAGTCCAGATAGTAGCTATCGTGGAAGAGCTGCACGAAGTTATCCAGGCCAACGAAATGGCTGGACAGACCAAACGGGTCAAGGTTTTGCAGCGAGTACCAGAGGGCTTCGCCCGCCGGCCAGATAAAGAAAATGACGGTGATGATCAGCTGCGGCAAAACCAGCGCATAGGGTAGCCAACTTGAACGGAACACCGGGCGAGATGATGACATAGGGTTACTCGGTTAATGTTAGAACAGGCGATGCTTTGCCCCTTAGCACAACGCTCTCCTTTCACAGAGAGCGCCGTACTCTGCCCCCTCCCTTTCGGGAGAAGGCGAGGGTAGAACTTAAGACTTGGTAGACTGCTCGAAGCGGCGCAGCAGCTGGTTACCACGCTCAACAGAAGCGTCCAGCGCCTGCTGTGGCGTTTTCTTACCGGTCCAGACGGATTCCAGCTCTTCGTCAACCACGGTACGGATCTGCGGCATGTTGCCCAGACGCAGGCCCTTAGTGAACGGCAACGGTGGCTTGTTCAGCATCTGGCGAGTCGCGGTATCCGCACCCGGGTTCTTGTCGTAGAAGCCGTCTTTACGGGTCAGCTCGTAAGCAGCGGTAGTGATTGGCAGGTAGCCGGTTTTCTGGTGCCATTCAGCGGCGATTTCTGGCTTAGCCAGGAATTGCATGAACTCGGCCACGCCGGTGTAAGTTGGCTTGTCTTTGCCCTGCATAACCCACAGGCTTGCACCGCCGATGATGGCGTTCTGTGGTGCGCCTTTCACGTCTGCGTCGTAAGGCATCATGCCTACGCCGTAGTTGAATTTCGCGTACTGACGGATGTCAGCCAGGGAGCCGGAAGACGCGGTAGTGATCGCGCAGTCACCGTTGTAGAACTTCTCGGTGGACTCGTCTTTACGGCCGAAGTAGGTGAAATCACCCTTCTTGTTCATCTCTTCCAGCAGGGCGATGTGTTTTACCTGCTCAGGTTTGTTGAACTCCAATACAGCATCAGTGCCGTCAAAACCGTTGTTTTTGGTCGCAAACGGCAGACCGTGCCAGGCGCTGAAGTTCTCCAGCTGGATCCAACCCTGCCAGCCGCTGGCGTAACCACACTTCATGCCCGCTGCACGCAGTTTGGCGCTGTATGCCGCCACGTCCTGCCAGGTTTTAGGCGGCTGATCCGGGTTCAGACCGGCTTTCTTGAAAGCGTCTTTGTTGTAGTACAGCACCGGAGTGGAGCTGTTGAAAGGCTGGGACAGCAGGTGGCCCGTTTTAGAGTCGGTGTAGTACCCGGCCACGGTCGGGACGAACTGAGATTCGTCGAACTTGATACCTGCGTCTTTAAAGACTTCGTAGACCGGTTTGATAGCCTTAGAAGCCATCATGGTCGCGGTGCCAACTTCATATACCTGCAGGATGGCCGGGGCGTTACCGGAACGGTATGCCGCGATACCCGCCGCCAGGCTTTGATCGTAGTTGCCTTTATAAACCGGCACAATTTTGTAATCAGGGTGCGTTTCATTGAAACGGTTTGCCAGAGAATCCACTTCTTTACCCAGTTCCCCGTCCATTGAATGCCAGAAAGGAATCGTGGTAACGGCCATCGCCTGGGAGGCAAATGCCAGACCAAGCGTCAGCGCTAAAGCTGTGTGTCGTAACGATGTCATTCGGTTATCTCTCTTGTTGTGCCGGATGCGCGAAATCACGCGTTTTATGCTCGCGAGGTAACATGACACGCTCGAATGACAGAAAAATAACGGCTGGATGACAGAATAGTTACAACAGAGTGAATGAAATGTTTCTTTGTCGACGGGAGATATATTTTTCTTTTCCCCTTTGAGCGAGGGTTAGGTGCAAGAAAGAAGGAGCCGCCTGATGCCCTCACCCCGGCCCTCTCCCCACAGGGGAGAGGGAGAAAACAAAAGCTATGGGAAACATTGTTTATTCCCTCTCCCTTCCAGGGAGAAAGTGCAAACAAAAAAACGGCAACCGAAGTTGCCGTTTTGCTTCTACTAGCCGCCTAAGTAAGCGCTGCGCACCGCTTCGTTAGCCAGCAGCGCATCGCCGGTATCTTCCAGCACGACGTGGCCGTTTTCCAGCACGTAACCCCGGTCAGCCAGCTTCAGCGCCTGGTTGGCATTCTGCTCCACGAGGAAGATGGTCATCCCTTCGCTGCGCAGCTGCTCGATGGTGTCGAAAATTTGCTGGATGATGATCGGTGCCAGACCCAGCGACGGTTCATCTAACAGTAGCAGACGCGGCTGGCTCATGAGCGCGCGGCCTATCGCCAGCATCTGCTGCTCGCCGCCGGACATGGTGCCCGCCCGCTGGATGCGGCGTTCGTGCAGACGCGGGAACAGATCGTAGACGCGCTTAATGCGCGACTGGAACTGGTCACGTTCGGCAAAAAAGCCGCCCATCGCCAGGTTCTCTTCCACCGTCATGCGGGAGAAAACGCGGCGCCCTTCCGGCACAATCGCCACGGCCTCACGCATGATGCGTGCCGTGTGCCAGTCTGTAATATCTTTGCCATCAAACACGATGCGGCCGCTGGTCGCACGCGGGTCGCCGCAAAGCGTACCAAGCAGCGTCGTTTTACCTGCGCCGTTAGCGCCGATGAGCGTAACAATTTCGCCCTGTTTAATATGCAGACTGACGTCGTGCAGCGCCTGGATTTTGCCGTAGTGGGCGCTCACCTTGTCAAACGACAACATTACATTTTCCATCTTAAGCCTCACCCAGATAGGCGCGGATCACATCAGGGTTGTTGCGGATTTGCTCCGGCGTGCCGTTGGCTAACGGCGTTCCCTGGTTCACCACGTAGATACGGTCAGAAATGCCCATGACCAGCTTCATGTCATGCTCAATCAACAACACCGTGGTGTTGTGGTGATTACGCAGCTCCATGATCAGCTCATCCAGCTCATGGGTTTCTTTTGGGTTAAGGCCAGCGGCAGGTTCATCCAGCATCAGGATTTCCGGCTGGGTTACCATGCAGCGAGCAATTTCAAGGCGACGCTGATCGCCGTAGGCCAGGTTGCTTGCCTGGCGGTTAGCGTGCTCCAACAGCCCGATACGCTCGAGCCAGGTAGCCGCTCTGTCCAGCGCTTCGCTCTGCGCACGACGGAAACCAGGGGTTTTCAGCAAGCCTGCAAAAATACCGGTTTTCAGCTGCTGATGTTGCGCCACCAGCAGGTTCTCAATCACCGTCATTTCACGGAACAGGCGAACATGCTGGAAGGTACGCACCACGCCCATGCGCGCAATCTGCTGGCCCGGTAAGCCTTCCAGATGCTGGTCGCGCAGCAAAATGGTGCCGCCGGTCGGCTTGTAAAAGCCGGTCAGGCAGTTAAACACCGTGGTTTTACCGGCGCCGTTCGGGCCGATAAGTGAAACAATTTCCTGTGGATGCAGCTCGAGGGAGACATTGTTGACGGCCAGCAGGCCGCCGAAACGCATCATCAGACCGCTTACGGATAACAATGGCTGACTCATGCCTGCTCTCCTTTCACTTGCTCTTTCTTCAGCTTCAGATGCGGACGCGTCATCGGCAGTAACCCTTGTGGACGCCAAATCATCATCAGCACCATCAGGCCGCCGAGCACCAACATGCTGTACTCGTTCAGGTCACGCATCAGCTCGCGGGAAACCACCAGCAGAACAGCGGCAAGAATCACCGCGAACTGCGAGCCCATCCCGCCCAGCACCACAATCGCCAGCACAAACGCCGACTCGGCGAAGGTGAAGGATTCCGGGCTGACAAAGCCCTGGCGTGCGGCGAACAACGTCCCGGCAAAGCCCGCAAAGGCGGCGCTAATGGTGAACGCAGTCAGCTTGATGCGGGTAGGGTTCAGACCCAGAGAGCGGCAGGCGATTTCATCTTCGCGCAGCGCTTCCCAGGCGCGGCCCAGCGGCATACGCAGCAGGCGGTTAATCACGAACAGCGACAGTACGACCAGCAGCAACGCCACCAGGTACAGGAAAATAATCCTGTCGCTCGGGTCGTAGGCCACGTTAAAGAAGTTACTGAAGGTATCCCAGCCGCCTTCTCGGGCGGTGCGACTAAACTCCAGGCCGAAGAAGGTCGGTTTTGGGATCTGGCTGATGCCGTTCGGACCACCGGTAATATCGGTGTTGTTCAGCAGCAGGATACGGACGATTTCGCCGAAGCCCAGCGTCACGATCGCCAGGTAGTCACCACGCAGGCGAAGCACCGGGAAGCCGAGCAGGAAGCCCGCGGCAGCTGCCACCAAGCCCGCCAGCGGCAGGCAGGTCCAGAAGCCCAGGCCGTAATAGTGGTTCAGCAACGCAAAAGTGTAAGCGCCGATAGCGTAGAAGCCACCGTAGCCCAGCACCAGCAGGCCAGACAGCCCCACCACCACGTTCAGCCCCAGGCCGAGGATGATGTAAATCATGGTTAATGTAGCAATGTCCACGGTGCCACGTGACACCAGGAACGGCCACGCCACGGCGGCAACCAGCAGCGCCACCAGGAACAGCTTCTGCTTCGCCGTGGAACCATCCAGCGCCGGCAGCACAAACTTCGGCCCGGACACTTTCTTCATGCCCTTCTGGAACAACGGGCGCAGCAGCTGGAACACCAGCACCGCAGCGGTGCCGATAAAGACCCATTCCCAGCGCACGGAAGGCGCGCTGTTTACCACCAGTTTGGTGCCGTCCAGGCTCAGCTGAACGCCCATAAATACCGATGCTAAAACGAAGAACATGGCTGCGGAGAGCAGCGAAAACACAATATGCATCGGTTTCATACTTTCTCAACCTCCGGACGACCCAGGATCCCGGTAGGCATCACCAGCAGCACCACAATCAGCAGCGCAAAGGAGACGACGTCTTTATATTCCGTGCTCAGGTAGGCTGAAGTCAGCGCTTCGGCCACGCCAAGGATCAGGCCGCCAATCATTGCGCCAGGAATACTGCCGATGCCGCCAAGTACCGCTGCGGTAAAGGCTTTCATCCCGGCCATAAAGCCGATGTATGGGTTGATAACGCCGTAGAACTGGCCCAGCAGCACGCCAGCCACTGCCGCCATTGCGGCACCAATGACGAAGGTGAGCGAGATAACGCGGTCGGTATTAATCCCGAGCAGGCTGGCCATTTTCAGATCTTCAGCACAGGCACGGCAGGCGCGGCCCATGCGGGAATAACGGATGAACAGCGTCAGCGCCAGCATAGCCAGGAAGGTCACAACCCAGATAACCAGCTGCATGGTGGTGATGGTGGCGGTGAAGTTATCGCTCGCCCCCACAATCCACTGGCCGTTAAACAGGCTTGGCAGTGCGATGTCGCGCGAACCTTCCGTCAGGCTGACGTAGTTTTGCAGGAAAATGGACATCCCGATGGCGGAAATCAGGGCAATCAGGCGCTTGGAGTTACGCACCGGCTTGTAGGCGACGCGCTCAATGCTCCAGCCGTAGGCGCTGGCGATGATAATGGCGCCAATAAAGCCTGCGCCTACCAGCATCCAGCCCACATCAATTCCGAGCATCATTAGCGCGGCGATGATCATGAAAGAGACGTAGCTGCCGATCATATACACTTCGCCGTGAGCGAAGTTGATCATGCCAATAATGCCGTACACCATCGTATAACCGATGGCGATCAGCGCATAGGTACTGCCCAGCGTGACGCCGTTAAACATCTGCTGCAGGAAGTAGAGAAACTGCTCGGACATAACTTAACCTTTTAAAAACCCCCAGCATAGGCCGGGGGTGGGATGACTGTGCAGCCTTCGCCTTACTTCGCCACGGAGGACGAACCATCGGCGTGCCACTGGAAGACACCGAATTCAAATCCCTTCAAATCGCCTTTCTCATCCCAGTTCAGCGGCCCGATCACGGTGTTTGCACCGTGTGCTTTTAAATCTTTCACCAGCGCAGCAGGATCTTTGCTGCCGGTGCGGTCCATAGCGGTGGCCAGAGACTGAACTGCCGCGTAGGTGATCCACACATACGGGCCGCTCGGGTCTTTCTTCGCCGCTTTCAGTTCATCCACGATAGCTTTGTTGGCCGGATCCTGGTCATAGCGCTTAGGCATGGTCACCAGCATCCCTTCGCCCGCGGGGCCAGCGATGTTGGACAGAGAAGCGTTACCTACGCCTTCCGGCCCCATAAACTGGGTTTTCAGGCCAACGGCGCGCGCCTGGCGCAGGATCTGCCCCATTTCCGGGTAGTAGCCGCCGTAGTAAACGAAATCGATGTTTTCTTTTTGCAGACGCGCCACCAGGGTGGAGAAATCTTTGTCGCCGGCGGTGATCCCGTCGAAGAACACAATGTTCGCGCCGCCTTTTTTCAGGCCGTCCTGCACGGAGCGCGCCAGGCCTTCGCCGTACTGCTGCTTGTCGTGGATGATCGCGATGCGCTGCGGCTTAACGTGTTCCAGAATATATTTGGACGCCGTTGGGCCCTGGGAAGAGTCGAGGCCAGCGGTACGCATGATCATGCCGTAGCCGCGCTGGGTCAGCTCAGGGTTGGTCGCGCCCGGAGTGATCATCAGGATGCCTTCATCTTCATAGATATCAGAAGCCGGCTGGGTGGAAGAGGAGCACAGGTGGCCGATAACGTATTTTACGCCGTCGTTAACGATTTTGTTGGCAACCGCCACGGCCTGTTTTGGATCGCAGGCATCGTCATATTCAACGCCAACCAGCTTGTCGCCTTTTATCCCGCCTTTGGCGTTGATGTCTTTGATAGCCTGGCGAGCGCCGTTAAATTCCATGTCGCCCCACTGCGCGACCGGACCTGACATTGCCCCGACAACAGCCACTTTAATATCACCCGCGGTTGCCGCGTGAGACACGGCCAACGCCACCAGCCCGGCCAGTAATGTCTTCGCGTTCATCTTCATTCGTTCCATCCCCATAACTTGGTTAAAAAGCACTCAGTACCTTTTATAATCAACGACCATTTTTATCAGTGCCTTTAAGGAGTTAGCGGTAAAATTTACAATTTATCAGGCTAAACTCTCTATTTTTCAGGCGATTAAGTAGAGATAATATTCTGTATTTCGCCATAGTTAAACAAAAAAAAGCACCAAAATCAGCATAAAATAGCGGTACAAAGAGCCGAACAATTCACTGGATTTTAGTGCTTTATCCTGGTCAGGATTCAATCTGCCGCGTTAAAGGCTGGCTTACCTTTACGCTAAAAAGTAATCAACTGCTGAACGGCATAAAAAAGATAAAGCGTCTGAGGCAAATAAATTGGTTACACTCGAGGTTTTCCCGCTTTTTGGTTAGGTCACTTATGAAACTCACTATCATTCGTCTGTTTGAGTTTAGCGCTCAGGATAAAATTGACCTCGGTAAGATCTGGCCGGAATATTCCAGCGGTTCGCTGACCCTCAGCGACAATGAAAGGATCTACGCCGCAAAATTTAACGAGCGGCTGCTCGGTGCGGTGCGCGTCACGCTCACAGGCGATGCCGGAGCGCTGGATTCTCTGCGCGTCCGTGAAATTACCCGCCGCAGAGGCGTGGGGCAGTATTTGCTGGAAGAGGTCATGCGGGATAACCCAGCGGTTGCGCACTGGTGGCTGGCGGATGTTGGCGTTGAAGATCATGCCGTGATGACGGCGTTTATGCAGGCTTCCGGGTTCCGCGAGCAGAGCGGTGGCTGGGGGAAGTGAGCAGCCCTCACCCCGACCCTCTCCCGAAAGGAGAGGGAGTAAACACTAAAACGGCAACCCTTTGGTTGCCGTTTGCTTTTATTTTGCGTCAGTGGCTGTGCCGTTGGCATGCCAGGTGAACACGCCGAACTCAAAGCCTTTCAGGTCGCCTTTCTCATCCCACGACAGCGGCCCCATTACGGTATCCACGGTCGCCCCTTTCAGGTATTTAGAGATTGCCGCCGGATCTGCACTCTGGTTCAGGCCAGCTGCCAGAGACTGCAGGGCTGCGTAGGTAGTCCAGACGAATGCACCGCTTGGATCCTGTTTCTTAGCTTTGATCGCGTCCACAATCGGTTTGTTGGCCGGAACCTGATCGTAGTTCTTCGGTTTGGTCACCAGCAGACCTTCTGCGGAATCACCGGCGATGTTAGAGAGGGAAACGTTCGCTACACCTTCAGGCCCCATGAACTGCGTTTTCAGGCCAGCGGCGCGGGACTGACGCAGGATCTGCCCCATTTCCGGGTGGTAACCACCGTAGTAAACGAAATCGATGTTTTCTTTCTTCAGGCGGGCAACCAGCGTGGAGAAGTCTTTCTCACCGGCGGTGATCCCGTCGAAGAACACCACATTAGCGCCGCCTTTTTTCAGGCCGTCCTGCACGGAACGCGCCAGGCCTTCACCGTACTGCTGCTTGTCGTGGATGACCGCAATGCGCTTAGGCTTCACGTGTTCCAGAATGTATTTCGCCGCGGTTGGGCCCTGGTCGGAATCCAGACCGGTGGTACGCAGAGTCAGCTTATAGCCACGCGCGGTCAGCTCAGGAGCAGTAGCCGCCGGGGTAATCATCAGAATACCTTCGTCTTCGTAGATGTCAGACGCTGGCTGAGTGGAAGAAGAGCACAGGTGACCGATAACGTACTTGATGCCGTCGTTCACCACTTTGTTCGCTACCGCGACCGCTTGTTTCGGGTCACAGGCATCGTCATATTTGGTGATAACCAGTTTGTCGCCTTTGATCCCGCCTTTGGCGTTAATGTCAGCCACCGCCTGCTCGGCACCGGTAAATTCCTGATCGCCGTATTGCGCGACCGGCCCAGACATTGCCCCTACTACCGCGACCTTAATATCTTTTGCCATCGCCGCGTGGCTCATTGCCAGTGCAATGCATCCTGCCAGTAAGGCTTTACCCGTCATTTTCATCCTGAGAGTCCCCATTGTTATGGTTATTGAATTTGTTGTGTTGTTGTTTGTTAGCGCATTATTCTGTTTGTAGGTATAAGAAAAGCATATGATAGCTAACTTAAGGGCAGCAGCCGGCGCTACGGCAGCACACTATGCTAAACATAGCGCCATTTACGATAATTTGGAAAGACATATTTGAAGGTTAGATAACGGGAATGTGACAAAAAAATAACCGCGCCGGAAAGCCTCCAGACGCGGGGGAGCAAGCCTCGGAATCACCAACCTGCCGGCAAATATCCCAGAGCGGAAGCAACCGCATAAACGGCACTACAGAGATACAGCAACACAATGAAAATCTGGATCAGCGGGTGAGTCATAAACGCCGGGCAGGTCCAGCCCGGCGTGACATCGCCGTTGCGGCGGGCGCCTTTGATCATCAGGATCGGCATAATCGATAAAATCACCCCGCTGAACACGCCGGCAAAATAGAGCGCATTAACGAACGACACCAGCCCGCTGTAGGCCAGCACAAACGGCGGGATAGCCACCACCAGCAGCACCAGAAAACGCTTCAGAGAAGGCTCATCGCTGCCCAGGCGGAAGCGGTCAAAGATATTGGTCAGGAAACTTCCGCCCAGCCCCCAGTACGACGTCAGCATGGCGCACAGTGCAAACAGGTTCGCCGAGAAGAATGCCCACTCTCCCAGCGCTTTCCCCCAGGAAATCGTCGCCACCTCAGAGATATTGTCCAGCCCGTTAAGCATGATGACCGACATCGGCACCAGGGCCAGCAGCGCGAAGGTCACCACCATGCCAACGATGATGGCTTTCGGCAGCTTTTCGGGCTTGTCGGCAAAACCACGCGCCATCTCCGGCACGATGTACTGCGCCGAGAAGCAGAACACCACCACGTTGAACACCGGCACCATGTAGAGCCAGTTACCTTCCAGCAGGTAGCCGACGCTGGTCGTCTCTTTCAGCAAAGTGGCAATCACCAGCACCGCGATCATCACCACCATGCCAACGCTAATGAACTTTTCCCCACGCCCGATGGCTTTCAGGCCCATGTACAGCACGCCCGCCGCCGGGATGAAAAACAGCACGCTGCCCAGAGCCGGGGAGATACCAAACAAAGAGTGCAGCAGCTTGCCGCTGCCGGTCATATAGGCGGTCAATGCTCCGACGCTGTTTACGCAGACGGAAAGGAACATCATCAGCGCGCCAAAGCGCCCGACGTAGCGCAGCGACAGCCCGCTGAGCTGTAAATGCTGGCGAGTGCGCAGCGTCGATTCGGCGACGTAAAGCATCGTCACGGTGGTCAGGCTGCCCACCAGCACCAGCCAGAATAGCAGCGGCCAGAAGCCCGCTTTACTTGAGGCATAGGCGATAGAAAGCACGCCCGCGCCAATGTTAGTGCCGACAATCATCGACACACCTTCAACGAAACTCAGAGATTTTCCAGGGACAGCTATCCGCTCCCCGCGCGCAACGGCGGGAGAGAAGGTGGAGTTTTCAGACATAATATTTTCCGTATTACTCCGGCGGTAACGCCCGCCGGAAAACAGGGGATATCAGGGTGATAAACCACTTCACGCTGGGAAAAAACGCTGCGGCCGCCTTATGTATGGCGGGCTTCCCTGCCGCCGCAAACTACGGGGATTAGCCCTTAAGCACCTGGGACAGAATAGCCAGAGCTTTGGTGAACTGAGCATCAGGAATGGTCAGCGGATAAAGGAAGCGGATAACGTTGCCGTAGACGCCGCAGCTCAGCAGCAGCAGCCCTTTCTCCTGAGCTTTCAGCTGAACTTCACGGGTATATTCTGGCGAAGGTTTCCCGGTCTGCGGATCGTTAAACTCCACTGCTACCATCGAGCCTTGCCCACGTACGTCAACAATTGCCGGGCAGCTTTGGCGCGCCTGATTCAGCACTTCTTTCAGGTGTTCACCAAGCTGGGTCGCACGCTTGCACAGCTGTTCTTCTTTGATCACATCCAGCACTGCGTGAGCCGCCGCAACCGCCAGCGGGTTGCCCGCATAAGTGCCGCCCAGGCCGCCAGGCGCAGGGGCATCCATTACTTCGGCACGGCCGACAACGCCGGACAACGGGAAGCCACCGGCCAGGCTTTTCGCCATCGTCATCAGATCGGCTTTGACGTCGTAATAGTCCATCGCAAACAGCTTGCCGGTACGCGCGAAGCCGGTCTGCACTTCATCGGCAATCAGCAGAATGCCGTGGGTGTCACACAGCTGACGCAGCGCCTGCATAAATTCAGGTGGCGCCACGTTGAAGCCGCCTTCTCCCTGAACCGGCTCCAGTATGATGGCCGCAACCTGGTCCGCAGCGATATCGGCTTTAAAGATGCGATCCAGGCTTTTCAGCGCATCGTCTGTTGTCACGCCGTGAGCGGCATTCGGGTAAACCGCGTGGTAGACAGAGCCAGGGAATGGGCCAAAACCGATTTTGTAAGGTGCCACTTTGCCGGTCAGCGCCATGGTCATAAAGGTACGGCCATGGAAGCCGCCGCCAAAGGTGATCAGCCCGGGACGTTTGGTATAAGCGCGGGCGATTTTCACCGCATTCTCAACCGCTTCTGCACCGGTGGTGAAGAACGCAGTTTTCGCCGGGCCATCAATCGGCGCCAGTTCGTTAATGCGCTCGGCCAGCGAAACGTAGCTTTCATAAGGGACAATCTGGTAAGCCGTGTGGGTAAAGGCCTGCAATTGTTTTTCTACAGCGGCAATCACTTTCGGGTGACGATGGCCGGTGTTCAGCACGGCGATCCCAGCAGCGAAGTCGATAACCTCGTTGCCTTCCACATCCCACAGGGTGGCGTTCTCCGCTTTCTCTGCAAAGTAGCTACACATCACGCCTACACCGCGCGGCGTGGCCTGTAAACGACGCTGATTCAGCTCTGCACTTTTCACCTTGGTCTCTCCTGTTAAGTCAGTCACTTTGTCGCAACAAATCAGAAACAATGTCGTTTATTTACACAGGTATTGGCCCTATAATCGAGTACCAATTCAGTTTATCTGAGGGATCCAATTGCGAGATTTAGTGGGTGATTTGATTCTTGTCAGGCTGCAGGCAGAGACCGATACCCTGCTGCATAAGCGCCTGTATAACGCACTACGGCGCTCCATTCTGGATGGTTCATTGCCGCCCCACAGCCGCCTGTCCGCCTCCCGCGACTTAGCCAGCGAACTCGGCATTTCACGTAACACTGTGTTAACAGTTTATGAGCAGCTTATGACCGAGGGGTACGTTTCATCCCGCCAGGGCAGCGGAACTTTTGTTGAAAAAACGCTGCCGGATCGCTTCACCTCCACGGGAAGCCCTGGCGAAGGTGGCGTGGCGCCTGAACCCGAGGTGTCTATTTCCCGCCGCGGCCAGCATCTTCTTTCGCAGGTGAGCGCCAGCCCGCGCCAGTGGGGAGCTTTTATTCCCGGCGTACCAGACGTCAACGCCTTCCCTCATCCACTATTCAGCAAGATCCAGGCGCGCATCAGCCGCCGCCCTAAGCCGGAGCGCCTGAGCTATAGCTGCAACGGCGGCACGCCTGAACTGCAGCATGCGCTGGTCGACTATCTGCGTGTTTCACGGGGCGTAAACTGCCAGGTCGACCAAATCCTGATCACCGAAGGGATCCACCAGGCAATCGATCTGGTCACCCGGATGCTGTGCGACAGAGGCGACCTGGCGTGGATCGAAGAACCTTCTTACTGGGGCATTCGCCACGTACTGACGATGAATGATGTGCGGGTCACGCCGCTCACCGTCGATGAGAACGGCCTTTGCCCGCCGGAGAAAGTTACCGAGGCGCCGCGCTTAATCTTCGTCACGCCGTCTCATCAGTACCCGCTGGGGGCGGTGATGAGCCTGGAGCGCCGCCAGCGTCTGTTGGCACTCGCCCGCCAGCACGGCAGCTGGATTATTGAAGATGACTACGACAGCGAATTTCGCTTTTCTGGCCAGCCTATTCCGGCGCTGCAGGGGCTGGTCACCGACGCGCCAGTGGTTTACATCGGCACGTTCAGTAAAACGCTTTATCCGGGGTTAAGGCTCGGCTACGTCGTGTTGCCCCGCCCGCTGGTCAATGACCTGAAAACCGCCCATGCGGAGCTGTATCGCGGCGGTCATTCCCTTATCCAGCAGGCGCTGGCAGAGTTTATTACCGCCGGGCATTATTCGGCCCATATTCGCCGGATGCGCCTGCTTTACGGCCGCCGTCGCGCCTTCCTGACCGACCTGATCTCCCGTCACTGCGGGCCACAGGCGCTGTCAGATTTTAGCGACAACGCCGGGCTGCATCTGATTTTGAACCTGCCGGATGAAGCCGATGATGTGGCGATTGCTGAGCGCGCCAACGCCCGCAATATTCTGGTGCGGCCGTTATCGCGGTATTACCTGACCGAACAGCGCAAGAAGGGATTGTTGATGGGGTTCGCCAGCCTGCCGGAAAGCGAAATGGAAGCGGCGTTTGCCGTGCTGCTGGCATGTATGCCGGAGCATAAAAAGCAAAACGCCCCAGCATAAAGTGGGGCGTTCTCGGTGCGCAGTACGGTATCAGCGTTAAGCTTCGATAGCGGCGCGCAGTTTTTTCATCGCATTCTTTTCAAGCTGACGAACACGCTCGGCGGACACGCCATAGCGGTCGGCAAGTTCCTGCAATGTACTTTTGTTGTCTTCGTCTAACCAGCGTGCGCGAATAATCTGCTGGCTGCGCTCATCCAGGCCCATCATCGCATCGCTCAGTTTGTCTGCGGCGTGAGATTCCCAGTTGTCGTCTTCAATGCCGTCAGCAAAGTTGGAAGACTTATCCTGCAGGAAGAGCACCGGCGCCATCGGCTGGCCGTCAGCGTCGTCGTCATTCGACATGTCGAAAGTCATGTCCTGCGCCGCCATGCGTGACTCCATCTCAAGCACGTCTTTGCTGGACACGCCAAGCTCGTTGGCCACCATTTCGACTTCGTCCTGATTAAACCAGCCCAGACGCTGCTTGGTTTTACGCAGGTTAAAGAACAGCTTACGCTGTGCTTTGGTGGTCGCGACTTTCACAATACGCCAGTTACGCAGCACGTATTCATGAATTTCAGCCTTGATCCAGTGCACCGCAAAGGAGACCAGGCGAACACCCACTTCCGGGTTAAAACGGCGTACTGCTTTCATCAGGCCGATGTTGCCTTCCTGGATAAGGTCTGCCTGCGGCAGGCCGTAGCCGGAATAGTTACGCGCAACATGAACAACAAAGCGCAGGTGAGACAGGATCAGCTTTTTCGCTGCTTCCAGATCGCCCTGGTAATGCAGCTTTTCAGCCAGCTCCTTCTCTTCCTCAGCCGTTAACATCGGCCAGGCGTTTGCAGCCCGGATATAAGACTCCAGGTTACCAACAGGGGCTAAAGCTAAATTTTGCATTTCTTTGGTCATTCAAACCCTCTCTTAGAGACTAAGTACGGCTTGCCATTCAAGTGGCTGAGGCGCACCGACAACACGTCAGGCACAGACCGTACCTTTCACTGTACTCTCAGACAGTGATGTTATCCACAAGTTCAATGTAAAGCTGTGAATAGATTACACACAAAGTGTGACGGTTATTGCAGCATCGCAGGGGGCCCTACGGTGTAAAACGCACTCCCTGCGGACGACGTTATCGTAGCAGGGAATGAGTATATCAAAAACTTTTTACTCCGGCGTAAAACGGCGTAAATGTTGAACAGTGGCAAGCCAGGCTGCCAGCCAGCCGATCATCGACGAGACCAGTAACAGCAGCAGGCATTCGTCAAAGCCCAACCCGCTGATATCAAACTTAGTCCCGAACACCTGCGCCACTTCCGTTACCGCCGAAGACAGGCGCATCACCAGAATCTCCGACAGGATCAGCGACAGGAATGCACCGCTAAAGCCCAGCAGCGCACCGCCGTACAGGAACGGACGCAGAATAAAGCCGTCGGTTGCCCCGATAAGCTTCTGCACGTTGATAGTGTCGCGGCGGGCAAAGATGCTCAGACGCACCGAGTTACCTATGACGAGGAACACCGCGGCAACCATCAGAATCCCGATCATCGCCGCCACGCGCCCGACCAGCCCGGTCAGCGCTGCCAGACGGGCAAACCAGCTGTCGTCCATGCGCACTTCATCAACGCCGTGAATCTTCGCCACGCGGTCACGCAGCGTATTCAGGTGATCCGTGCTCTGGAAATCCAGTTTAGGATTCACCACGGCCACGGCCGGCAGCGGGTTCTCTTCCAGCATATCCAGCGCGCCGCCAAAACCCGACCAGTTACGGAACTCGCCCAGCGCTTCTTCGCGGGAGAGGTAGTTAACTTTATCCACGCCCTCCTCCGCCTGAATAGCGCCCACCACCTGCTGCGCGGCGTTATCGTCCAGCGCCTTATCGAGATAAACGGTGATTTGCGGGGACGGATAATATTGCGTCGCTGCCTGGTTTACGTTCTTGTAAACCATGTAGCAGACGCTCGGCAGCGTCAGGGAGATGGCAATCACCATTACCGTCAGGAAGGTCGCCAGCGGCTTGCTCTTCAGATCCTGAAGCGCGCCTTCCCAGGCGTAGCGGAACTGCTCATTCACGCCGCCTTTCAGGGCTTTGCTTTTGGACTGCGGCCCTTTGCCACGTTTTTTCACCGAACGGCCAAGGTCACCCAACTTATTCAGTTGGTTGATTTTATCCAGCTTGTTGCTGAAGCGCTTGATATGGTTGAGCGCACTGTGTTTATTCACCTGCCAGGCCTCCATGCAAATGGCCGTCGCTGAGGGTCAACATACGGTAATTGCGACGCGAGATAAGCCCCATGTCGTGGGTCGCCATCAGTACCGTCACGCCCACGCGGTTAAACTCTTCGAACAGGCGCAGAATACCTTCCGACAGCGCATCATCAAGGTTCCCGGTCGGTTCATCCGCCAGCAGCACAGCAGGCTTGTTTACCACAGCGCGAGCGATGCCCACGCGTTGCTGTTCACCGCCGGAGAGTTGGATAGGAAAGTTCTTCGCTTTGTCCAGCAGGCCGACCTTATCTAATGCCGCAGACACGCGGCGACGGATGTCTTCGCCGCTGGCGCCCGCGATGATCAGCGGGATGGCCACGTTGTCGTACACGGTTCTGTCCATCAGCAGATGGTGATCCTGGAAGATCATCCCAATCTGACGACGCAGGAACGGCACTTCACGGCTCTTCAGGCGGCTAATGTCATGGCCGCTGAAAAAAATCTTCCCATCGCTGGGCCGTTCGATACCGCAGATAAGCTTGAGCAGAGTACTCTTCCCTGCGCCAGAATGGCCGGTCAGAAAGGCCATCTCGCCCGGTTGCATATGGAAGGTGACTCCCTGCAACGCTTGTCTCCCACCGAGATAGGCTTTACTGACGTGTTCAAAGCGAATCATTGTTAATCCTCTCGGGCAAAAAGTGCCTCTAT
Organism: Cedecea sp. NFIX57; assembly: GCF_900177785.1. Classification (NCBI taxonomy): domain Bacteria; kingdom Pseudomonadati; phylum Pseudomonadota; class Gammaproteobacteria; order Enterobacterales; family Enterobacteriaceae; genus Cedecea; species Cedecea sp. NFIX57. Next base: position 124,244 of record NZ_FXAS01000003.1, read on the forward strand.
AAAGTCGCCCGCATTAAACGGTCGTAAATCAGAAATTTGTTCGCCGACGCCAATGTAGCGAATCGGAATGCCGAACTGGTCTGCCACAGAGAAGATTACGCCACCCTTGGCGGTACCATCCAGTTTGGTCAGGGTGATGCCCGTCAGCCCCACCGCTTCGTGGAACAGTTTAGCCTGGCTTATGGCATTCTGACCGGTGCTGGCGTCGATGGTGAGCATAACCTCATGCGGGGCATCTTCGTCCAGCTTTTTCATAACCCTGACAATTTTCTTCAATTCTTCCATCAGGTGCGATTTATTCTGCAAACGCCCTGCGGTATCGGCAATCAACACATCAATGTTACGCGCCTTCGCCGCCTGGATAGCATCGAAGATAACCGAAGCAGAATCCGCGCCGGTATGCTGGGCCACAACTGGAATATTGTTGCGCTGGCCCCAAACCTGAAGCTGCTCAACCGCTGCCGCACGGAAGGTATCGCCCGCCGCCAGCATCACGGATTTACCCTGCTGCTCGAACTGGCGCGCCAGCTTGCCGATAGTGGTGGTTTTACCCACGCCGTTAACGCCCACCATCAGGATAACAAACGGCGTTTTGCCTTCCACATTCAGCGGTTCGTCCACTTTGGCGAGGATTTCGCTCATCTCTTCTTTCAGCAAGCCGTACAGCGCTTCCGCATCGCGAAGCTGCTTACGGCTTGCGCCTTCGGTCAGGTTGGCGATGATTTTCCGGGTTGTCTCAACCCCAACGTCGGCAATCAGCAGCTGCTCTTCCAGCTCTTCAAACAGATCATCATCGATTTTCTTGCCGCGGAACAGACTGATAAATCCGGAACCGAGATTTTGTTTAGTTTTGACCAGGCTACGCTTCAGGCGAGCGAAGAAGCCTTCTTTGGTCGGCTTTTCCTGCTCTTGCAGCACGGCAACCGGAGCAACCTCTTCGACAGCCTCTTCTTCCGGCTCGTCATCAAGAACTTCTTCAGCCACGGCTTCATCTTCAACGGCAGCTTCGTGCGCGAACAACGCTTCGGCTTCAGCCACTTCTTCGTTGACGATTTCGTCCTGCTCGGCCTGCCATTCGTCAGGCTGTTCTACATTTTCGGCAATCTCTTCCGGCAGCGGCAGTGTTTCATGCTCCACGGCCGCAACAGGCTGTTCGATGATTTCCGGCTCTGTCACGACAATCGCAGGTTCAATCACCTCTGGCTCAGCAACGGCTTCAGGTTCAACAACCGGTTCAGGCGCGATAACCGCCACAGGTTCTGGTTCAGCCACGACCTCTGGCTCAACGATCGCTTCGGGCTCAGGAATAATTTCCGGCTCGGCAGCCAGCGTTTTTTCTTCCGCTTCTTCTACGAGCTGGGCGTTAACCTCCACGACCTGCTCAGCAAACTTTTCGGACTCCTCCAGTGAGTGCTCACTAACTAAATTCTGCTGTTCCTGCTCGGCAGCCTCAGACTGCTGAGGTTCATCCTGCGCGAGGGGCTGCTCAGTAACCGGTTGTTCTTCTATTACTTTTTGTTCTGCTTCGACGTCCGGCTGCTGCTCTTTCTGGCCAAATCCCAGCCAGGAAAAAAAGCCACGTTTTTTCTCTTTCGCCATTTGCGACTACACTCCTCGCTGTTTATTCATGGCACAGACCCGATTCTGCTTGCCACGGGCATAAAAAATAGTGCGTTAGTCTATCACTTTCCCGGCGCGGCATCACGCCAGTGGATTAAGGTTTCCTGGCCGGGCGAGCGCCGCTAGAATAACCGCAAAATTTAGCATCGCAGTGAGAGCAATGAAGAAACCCCAATCCTCTGGTTCCGGCCAGATCCGTATCATCGGCGGCCAATGGCGCGGCCGAAAACTCCCGGTTCCGGACAGCCCCGGCCTGCGCCCGACGACAGACCGCGTGCGCGAAACGCTTTTTAACTGGCTGGCCCCGTCAATGGTAGATGCCCATTGCCTCGACTGCTTTGCCGGCAGCGGCGCGCTCGGGCTGGAGGCGCTCTCTCGCTATGCCGCCAGCGCGACGCTGATTGAGATGGATCGCGCTGTCTCCCAGCAATTGCAAAAGAACCTCGCGACGCTAAAAGCCAGCAATGGCAAAGTGCTCAACGCTAATACGTTAAATGTGCTCGCGCAGCCCGGCACACAGCACAACGTCGTCTTTGTCGACCCGCCGTTCCGTAAGGGGTTGCTGGATGAAACGCTCAGCCTGCTCGAGAAAAACGGCTGGCTGGCGGATGACGCGCTAATCTACGTAGAAAGTGAAGTGGAAAATGGTTTACCCGCGGTGCCGGCCAGTTGGGCGCTGCACCGTGAAAAAGTCGCCGGTCAGGTGGCTTATCGCCTGTTTATTCGTGAAGCTCGAGGAGCCGCATAATGCCGATTCTGATTAACTTTGGCCGCCTGCTGATGCTTTGCGTCTGGGGCTTTCTGATCTTTAACCTGGTTCACCCTTATCCGCGCCCGCTGAACATTTTCGTTAACGTCGCGCTGATCTTCATGGTGATTATGCACGGCCTGCAGCTCAGCCTGCTGAAAGCCACGCAGCCCAAAGACGGCCCGGCGCTTGCCCGCGGTGAACAGATTAAGATCTTTGTGTTTGGCGTGTTTGAGCTGCTGGTCTGGCAGAAAAAGCTGCGTCAGGGTAAGTGAGTCTCTTCGGGGACGAAGCTGACAAAGCGCGTCCCCTTGTAACTCAACGTACCTTTATCTCCCACCGTCACTGCGTGGTATTCCGCCGCTTCAACTCGCATTTTCATTTCCATCCCGCCGCTCCGTGGCGCAAACCAAACCTCATAGCGGATCGAGTCTTCCGGCGGAGTGACTTCACGCTGGCGCGAACGTCGGTCGTTGGAGGGTTTTTCACGCTTAGTCGCCACCACCACTTTTTTTACGCTCAGCGGTGCCGCGTCGTTTTCGATATTCTGGCGGCGCTGCTGAAAATAGCGAAAAGAGGCGGCGACTACGATGACCACAACGATGGCGATAATAAAAACTGGGGGCTTGCTCATGGCTTTTTCTCTAATTGTCAGACACTTTTCAGCATAACCCTGGCGCCGCGCCGTTGTCATCTGCGCCGCTTAGCCACTAGACTGAACGGTGTTACGCCAACAATTAAAATAAGGATATGCCATGCTTTGGTCATTTATTGCTGTTGCGTTATCGGCCTGGATTTACATTGATTCATCCTGGCGCGGCTCCACCTGGCAGCGCTGGCTTTTCAAGCCACTCACCCTGCTACTCCTGCTACTGTTGGCCTGGCAGGCACCGATGTTTGAAGCGACGGGCTACCTAATTGTGGCGGGTCTGCTGGCAACGCTGGTCGGCGATGCGCTCACGCTATTGCCCACTCAACGTCTGCTATATGCCGTGGGGGCATTCTTCCTTTCACATCTGCTGTACACCATCTATTTTGCCAGCCAGATGAGTCTAGCCATTTTCTGGCCATTGCCGCTGGCACTGCTGATTATTGGCGCATTGCTGGTCGCGACTATCTGGACACGGCTGGAAGCGCTACGCGTGCCTATTTTGACGTTTATCGGCATGACGCTGGTGATGGTCTGGCTGGCCGCCGAGCTTTACTTCTTCCGCCCGACGGACCCAAGTTTCTCCGGGTTTGTGGGGGCCAGCCTGCTGCTGCTGGGCAACATTGTCTGGCTGGTCAGCCACTATCGTCACCGCTTCAGAGGCGACAGCGCCATTGCCGCCGCCTGCTACTTCGCCGGGCACTTTATGATTGTTCGCGCCCTGTATATCTGAGATTAACGCCTGTCTTCCGCCAGGGAGGCAGGTTCCAGCCTGCGGGTTTTGCCGTAGATAATGGTCAACACCGCAGGCACCGTAAACGCCACCGCGATAGCAATCACCTCGTAAATCATCTTCGATTCCGGCCCGCTAAACAGCCCCAGTTCGAATACGTTCAGCACCGGCAGGAAACTGTAGGTTTTCACGCCCAGGAGGCCGGTAATTCCGCCGCCCAGCGCGGCGCCAATGCAGCCAAATACAAACAGCATGCGGTATTTCAGGTTCACGCCGTACAGCGCCGGTTCGGTAATGCCGAAGAAGGCGGAGAGAGAAGCGGAAATCGCAATCTGCTTATCTTTCAGGTTACGGGCAATAAAGATGGCACCAAATACCGCCCCAAACTGCCCCATTACCGCCGACATAAACATCGCCATAATGGTGTCGTAGCCGTTGACCTGAATATTAATCAGCGCCAGCGGAATGATGCCCCAGTGCACGCCAAACACCACGAACAGCTGCCCAATCCCCGCCAGCAGCGCGCCGGAAATCACCGGGCTGAGGTTGTACAGCCATGCATAGCCGTTGGCGATGCCGACACCGACATAATCAGCCACCGGACCAATCACGGTAAACACCACAAAGCCGCTGATGATCAACGACAAACACGGCACGAACACCAGCGCGGCAATCTCCGGGATCACCTTTTTCAGCCAGCGCTCGACGTGGCTCAGGAACAGCACGGCAAACACCGCAGGGATCACCGCCCCGCCGTAGATTTTCACGTTCAGCGCGAGGCCCATAACGTGGAAGGCGCCAGGCACGCTGGCATCCGTCAGCGGGAAAATCATCGCCGCCGTCAGCGCCAGGGCACTAAATTTATTGGCCTTAAAGCGCTCCGCAGCCGTCACCGCGATAAACAGCGGCAGCATGACGAAAACGCCGCTGGAAAGTGCATTGAACACGGTGAACACATACGAATGGGTATCCACCAGGTTCATTGTTTGCAGCAAAACCACAATCCCTTTCACCACGCCCACGCCCGCCAGCACGCCGATGTAAGGCGTGAAGATAGCGGAAAGCGTGGCCAGCAGGCGGTTAATCATCGAGCCCTGCGGCGCAGACTCGGCTTCTGAGGACGGTTCCCCCATCTGCGCAGTGATAGCCAGAAAGACTTTTTCAACTTTTGGCCCAATCACAATCTGGAATTGCCCCGGGTTTTCAACCAGTTTGACTACCTCCGGCAGCTTATAAAGCGCGTCTTTATTGATCTTACTTTTATCTTTAATAGTAAAACGCAAACGGGTTGCGCAGTGGGTAAGATGCTCTATATTTTCTGCCTCGCCGACGTGCTGAATTATCTGTCGGGCAAGTTGACTGAAGGTAGCCATAATCATTCCTCAGTAGCAAGGTAGGGACGTTATTATTGTGTAGGGAACACTGTTTCTCAGGCGTAATCGCCCGGCTTCGTTTTACTTTTTACGGATACACCAAAATCGGTAAAGATCCGCTGCGGTAGATTATTACCCTTTGCCTCGGCAATATGGTGCGCCAATATCTGGAACGGGATAACCATAATCAGCGGGGCAATAAACGCATCAACATCGGCTTTAACCGCCAGCGTGCGCGGATCGTTGTCCTCACCTAATTTGATGGTGTACACGTAGTCGGTATATTTCTGCTCATAGGCTTTCAGCAGCAATAAACGTTCGCGAGCCACGCCCGGCGTATCAATAAAGAACATTCTATGGTTGCCGTTCACTTCGAAATAAGGCCCATGCATAAACGCTTCCAGTTCAACGCCCTGGGACGGCACGCGAATTGTCTCGGCGAACTTGGTTTCCATCTCTTTGATAACGCCAACGCTCGGCCCGTAGCCAATCGAAGTGAAGCGCGGAGAAGCGGCCAGTTCGGCCTGCCATTTGCTGAAGAAAGCTTCGGTGTCGGCAATTACGCCCGGAATTGATTTCACCGCAACGTCCAGCTTATGCAGCTCAGCCGCTTCCTGTTCGGCGCTGATCTTCCCGCTGCGGCGAGCGGCAAATACACCCAGCAGCATAAATTTCAGGATCGTAGCAACGTACCCTTTGGTGACGTAGCCGACGCGTTCTTCACCAATTTCGATATCGATAACGTGATCCACAGCGCGGGCAAGTTCGCTCCCGATTTTGCTGGTGATGCCCAGCGTTTTGACCGAATGAGTCTGCCGAATATGCTGGATAGCGTTGATGGTCGAGGTACTTTCCCCGCTCTGGGAAACGCCTATCACCAAATCCGTGGTGTCACTGAATTTTTCGTAATGCTGAAAGTGGAACGGCTCTTCGACGGTGACACGAACGTCCGCCAGTTTTTCCACGTAGTATTTCGCGCTTTTGATCGCGTTAATGCTGGAGCCCGTGGCCAGCACCAGCCACTCTTTCTGCCCACCGAGCACCGGAAGATCGGACGGATAGCGAGACAACATGGCGCTTAACGTCGCCTGCTCTTCATGGATGTAGGTCATCATTGTCGGTTTCATCGGCTCTCCTGTAATCAAAACCTGAAAACGTTTTCAGGTTTTAGGCTAGAGGAGTCCGATAAGGCTTGTCAACGCCAGATCGCGCAACTGTTAACGGGATCAAAAAATAACGTGAGGGGAAGAAACGGGCGGATGACTGGAAAAGAGATCCGCCGTTGAAAACTAACAGGATTCGCCGTTCAGTAGTGTAAGAGGAATTTTTTCCACCGCAATACCGGCAGAATTTTCATTCAATATCGCCATTAACCTTGCCATCACCTCTTTGCCAATCAAAGCATTCTGGTGGTCAACAGTGGTAATGCGTGGAATAAAGTATTCGCTACCTGGGAAATATTCACAGCTCACTATGGCGATATTATCTGGCACAGAGAGATTGTGATCTTTTAGTGCCCGGATCGCGCCTTTGGCGACATGATCGTTAATTGCCACAATCGCATCCGGCAAGCCTTCATTTGTTGAAATCAGTGTTTCAATTGCCTCGTAGCCATGCTGTAAATAAAAATTATTCAGTACGACGAAACTATTTTCTACCGGTAAATTCGCAGCTTCCAGTTCGGCACGGAATACCGCTTCCCGCTCACGAGTAATATACACATTCTTCGATCCGCCGATAAAACCAATGCGCCGATAACCTTTTTCAATCAGGTGCCGAGTGGCTAAACGCACACAGCCCGCCTGATCGCGTTCAACGCAGGCATATTCCACCCCCGGCAGTTGGCGCCCGACGACCACAACCGGCACGCTAGCGATCAGCTTTTTCAGCTCCTGGAGGTAGGTTTCGCCGATATCGTTGTAGTCGATATTGCCGCCGAGAATGATCACGCCGTCTATCTGGCTGTCGGTAATGGAATTAAAAATATGTTCTTCGGGCACGACCGGCGCTTCGCGGGAGGCTTTGTTCGCCGATTGGGTGTCGTACAGCGTGACCTTGTAGCCCAGCCGCAAACTTTCGTGCTCAATCTGCGCCACCAGCATCACAAAGTAAGGGTTACTGATATCGGAAACGACAATGGCCAGCGTCTGGGTTTTCTTAGAAATCATCCCTCGCGCCAGCAGATTCGGGCTGAAGTTATGCTCCTGAATTACTTTTTCAACCCGGCTACGCGTTTTATCCGCCACCCAGCTGTTTTTGTTCAGCACCCGGGAGACAGTGGCGATAGACACCTGAGCCAGCTCCGCAATATCCTTGATTGTCAGTGGTTTTTTCATCAATTCATTCTCATCCCGACCTGCGGATAATACTAGGGGAAGCACCGCGGGGAAGCAAAGGCCAATCCTTAAAACTGCCGCCGGCCAGTCAGAAACATCGGGCGATAAAAAAAGACGCTTGACTCTGGAGTTGACTCCAGAGAGTAACATCGGTAATGAGAAAATTATCATTACCGGAGGGCGCCATGCTCAACACACCTCAAGACGGCAAAAAGCCACCGCAGTTTGCGTTTGCCAAACTAAGCCCGCTGCAGGCGGAAGGCCCCTCCTGCTGCGCCGATGACGCCTGCTCTGCACAAAAACCAGAGCCAGAAATTGCCGACAACGGCAGCCGCTACAGCTGGCACGTCGCGGGGATGGACTGCGCGGCCTGCGCACGCAAAGTGGAAAATGCGGTGAAACAGGTGAGCGATGTGCAGCAAGTTCAGGTGGTGTTTTCGACTGAAAAACTGCTGGTCAGCGCCTCAAGAGACATCCGCAGCGACGTTGAAAAAGCGGTCAAGGCGGCAGGCTACACGCTGAACGACGCCAGCGCCCCGAAGCAGGAAAAAAGCAGCAGCCTGCAAGAGAACCTGCCGCTGATCCTGCTTATCGTCCTGATGGTGATCAGCTGGGGGCTTGAGCAATTCAACCATCCGCTCGGCAACCTGGCGTTTATCGCCACCACGCTGGTTGGCCTGTGGCCGATTGCGCGCCAGGCCGTGCGTCTGATTCGCAGCGGCAACTGGTTCGCCATTGAAACGCTGATGAGCGTCGCCGCAATCGGCGCGCTGTTTATCGGCGCCACCGCCGAGGCGGCGATGGTTCTGCTGCTGTTCCTCATCGGCGAACGCCTCGAGTCCTATGCCGCCAGCCGTGCACGCCGCGGGGTAAGCGCCTTGATGGCGCTAAAGCCGGACGTCGCTATTCGCCTCCGGGACGGCGAGCGCGAAACCGTCGCGCAGGCCGATCTTCGCCCGGGCGACGTGATTGAAGTCGCCGCCGGTGGCAGACTCCCCGCCGACGGGCGCCTGCTCAGCAGCTTTGCAAGCTTTGACGAAAGCGCCCTAACCGGGGAATCCGTGCCGGTAGAGCGCCAGCAGGGCGAAAAAGTCGCCGCAGGCAGCACCAGCGTGGATCGCCTTGTTCAGTTGGAGGTGATTTCCGAGCCCGGCGACAGCGCCATCGACCGAATACTGAGGCTGATTGAAGAAGCCGAGGAACGCCGCGCGCCTATCGAACGCTTTATCGATCGCTTTAGCCGGATTTACACGCCGATCATCATGCTGCTCGCGCTGCTAACCGCCGTCATCCCGCCGCTGTTCTTCGGCCAGGGCTGGGAACCGTGGATCTATAAAGGCCTGACGCTGCTGCTGATCGGCTGCCCATGCGCACTGGTTATCTCCACGCCTGCGGCCATTACTTCCGGTCTGGCCGCAGCTGCTCGTCGAGGCGCGTTGATTAAAGGCGGGGCCGCGCTGGAACGCCTCGGCCAAATTCAGCAGGTCGCGTTTGATAAAACCGGCACTCTGACGGCAGGCAAACCTCAGGTTACGGAGATTGCGGTGGAAGAAGGAACAGAAGAAGACCAGCTTCTGGCGCTCGCCGCGGCGGTTGAACAAGGCTCCACCCACCCGCTGGCGCAGGCCATTGTCAACGCGGCGCAACAGCGCAACTTGCCTCCTGTCGCCGCAGAAAACCACCGCGCGCTCGCCGGGGTTGGCGTAGAAGCCAGCATTCAGGGCGAAACGCTGCTGCTCAGTTCCCCGTCCAAACTTGACGGCCAGACACTCAGCGAAACCTGGCAAAGACGTATCGCGAAGCAGGAAGAAGAGGGCCAGACGGTGATCGTGGTGCTGCGTTCAGGGCAGCTGCTGGGAACCATCGCCATGCGTGACACTTTGCGCAGCGACGCGCGTGAAGCGGTTACTGCCCTTCATCAACTGGGCATTCAGGGCGTGATGCTGACGGGAGATAACCCACGTGCGGCGGCGGCAATCGCCCGCGAGCTGGGCATTGATTACCGCGCAAGCCTGCTGCCGGCAGACAAAGTGGCGGCGGTGAACAAACTCAATGCCACCGCGCCGCTGGCGATGGTCGGCGACGGCATCAACGATGCTCCGGCGATGAAAGCGGCCACCATCGGCATCGCGATGGGTAGCGGTACCGACGTCGCGCTGGAAACGGCAGATGCCGCGCTGACCCACAACCGCCTGACCGAACTGGCGGGTATGGTGCGACTTGCCAGAGCGACCCACAACAACATTCGTCAGAACGTGACGATTGCGTTGGGGCTGAAGGGGATTTTCCTCGTCACCACCCTGCTCGGCCTGACCGGCCTGTGGCTGGCGGTGCTGGCAGACTCAGGCGCTACCGCACTGGTCACGGCGAACGCCATTCGCCTGCTGCGGAAGAAATAGTTTTCGAGGCAGCTTCCGGTTTTTACTCCACAAGCAGGGGCAAGGATGCTCCTGTGTAAAAATTAATCCCCGCCCATAAGTTGACTGATTGGCAACTTATGGGCATATTAATTGCCAATCAGTCAACTTCAGGATGAAGTGATGCATCTGATTACGCTTAAGGCGCTTGTGGAAGCCGGTCAAAAATTTCCCAGACATAAGCAGGAACTGCAAATCCTTGGCAAAGTGCTGGAAAAAGGCTTTTTCCCAACGCCGGAATCACTTAAGCGGGTTTATCCCACGCTGGATAACTTTAAATATCTCGATAAACATTACGTCATCAATATAGCCGGAAATGAACTCAGGCTGATTGCGCTTATCTTTTTTACCAGCCAGAAGTTCTACATCCGCTACATAATGACGCACAGCGAATACATGCGATTTACTGAAAAACACCGGGGAAAGAAGCGATGATTGCGGATGCACTGAAGGCCACTGAAGCCTTAAAAACAGCAGTTCCGCTGCTGGCGGGCAGCACCTGCGAAAAAGATTATCTGGCTGCGCTGGAGCTAGTCGAATATCTGCTCATCAATGATCCAGAAAGTCCCCTGGTTGAGATTCTCAGTAGTAAGATCCAGGCTTGGGAAAACGCGCAGCCGGACGTGCAGGCATTTCGCGAGGAAATGCAGGCCATACCTGCCGGGATAGCCATACTGAAAACCCTGATGGAGCATCACCATTTAAAACAGAGCGATTTTCAGCAAGAAATTGGCAGCAAGTCGATGGTCTCCCGCATTCTCAGCGGTGAACGCCAGCTAACCACCGACCACATCCGCAAACTGTCCCGGCGATTTGGCATATCACCCGCTCTCTTTTTCTGAGCAGCGGATTAGCCTGGGGAGAGAATTAATGGCTCTTACGCAGTAAATAACGGTAAGGCAACGCATCGGTTTCGCTGGCGACCAACTCGTGCTCCATAAAGCGGCAGAAACCGGGAATATCGCGCGTGGTGGCCGGGTCATCGGCTATCACCAGCAGCGTTTCGCCGACGGGCATATTGCGCACGGTTTTGCGCACCATCATCACCGGCTCCGGGCAGCGCAGGCCAAGAGCATCCAGCGTGTGGTCAGGGGTTGCGAACAAATCGGTCATAGCACTCTCAGGTCGTCAAAAACCGCGCTAGTTTACGCCGGGTAAAATCTGGCGCAAGCCGCGTGAACGATTGCGTTAAAATTAACCATTGCATTGAGAAACTAAAGCAGTATCATCCCCGCGCTTTACATTTTTGACTGGGTTCCCTCACCCCACTACTAAAAAGGCTACAACATGATGCAGTTCAGCTCTCGCCAGCGCACTAATGCGCTGTTTTGGCTATCGCTTTTTCATTTGCTGGTGATCACCTCCAGCAATTATCTGGTTCAGCTTCCGGTCTCCGTCTTCGGGTTTCATACCACCTGGGGCGCCTTCAGCTTCCCGTTTATTTTCCTCGCGACTGACCTCACGGTGCGTATTTTTGGTGCTCCGCTGGCGCGGCGGATTATTTTCGCGGTGATGATCCCGGCGCTGGTGATTTCCTATGGCATCTCTTCGCTGTTTTACATGGGAAGCTGGCAGGGCTTTGAAGCGTTAATGCACTTCAACCTGTTTGTTGCCCGTATCGCGGTTGCCAGCTTCATGGCTTACGCGCTCGGCCAGATTCTGGACGTGCACGTCTTTAACCGCCTGCGCCAGAACCACTGCTGGTGGCTGGCGCCTACGGTGTCCACGCTGTTCGGTAACGTGAGCGATACGCTGTCGTTCTTCTTTATCGCCTTCTGGCGCAGCCCGGACGCCTTTATGGCCCAGCACTGGGTGGAAATCGCCGTGGTCGATTACTGCTTCAAAGTGCTTATCAGCCTGATTTTCTTCCTGCCGATGTACGGCGTTCTGCTGAATATGCTGTTGAAACGCCTCGCAGATAAATCTGAAATCTCCGCGCTGCAGCCTGGTTAAACGCGGGCTGAATATCTTGTGTTAAGATGCAAGGATTGGCCTTTTGGCTTGCTAACGGAAAGGAAGAACGCGATGCGCAAACTGGTAAAATATGTCGGTATTGGCCTGCTGGTAGTGGGTCTTGCCGCCTGTGATAATAACGACAGCAAAACCGCCACCACCGGCGCGCCGGAAGCCAGCAGCGCCAGCGGTCAGCCAGTTGAACTGCTGGACGGCAAGCTGAGCTTTGCCCTGCCAGCGGACATGAGCGATCAGAGCGGCAAGGTGGGCACCCAGTCCAACAACATGCACGTTTATTCTGACGCAACCGGCCAGAAAGCGGTGATCGTGATTGTCAGCGACAACCCGACCAGCGACCTTGCCACGCTGGCAAAAGGCCTCGAAGAGCAGCAGCGCGCGCGCGACCCGCAGCTTCAGGTGGTGACCAACAAATCCATCGAGATTAAAGGCCACACCCTGCAGCAACTGGACAGCGTGATCTCCGCCAAAGGGCAGACCGCGTACTCCTCCATCATCATTGGTAAAGTGGACGATAAACTGCTGACCATGCAAATCACGCTGCCTGCGGATAACCAGCAGCTGGCGCAGACCAACGCGGAAAACATCATCAACACCATCGTCATTAAGTAATCGCCGCGCGCTACATCAATGGCTCCGCCTTCGCGGGGCCATTTTTTTCCTTCATTTTCAGACAGACTGCCGCCGTCGCCCTGCCTGGAAGCACTACACTAAAAGCACCTTTTCCCGATCGGACCTCTGCATGACAGCCCCACAACCTGATAAGACCGGCCTGCATATATTGCTCAAACTCGCGGCCCTGGTGATTATTCTCGCCGGTATTCACGCCGCAGCCGACATCGTCGTTCAGCTATTACTGGCGGTATTTTTCGCCATTGTGCTCAATCCGCTGGTGACCTGGTTTATGCGCCGCGGCCTTAGCCGCCCGCTGGCGATTGCCATCGTGGTGCTGGTCATGCTGGTGATGCTCACTTTGCTGGTCGGCGTGCTGGCAACGTCGATGAATGACTTCATGGAGCAAATGCCGCAGTTCAACAAACTGCTGACGCAGAAAGTGCGTGAAATCGAACATGCGATGCCGTTTTTGCACCTGCCGCTGTCGCCGGAACGCCTGCTGCAAAAGCTGGACTCCGACAAGCTGATGACCTTTGCCACAACGTTGATGACCGGGCTTTCCGGGGCGATGGCCAGCGTTATTCTGCTGGCGATGACGGTGATTTTTATGCTGTTTGAGGTGCGCCATGTGCCTTATAAACTCCGTTTTGCGCTGGCCAACCCTAAGCTGCATATCGCCGGTATGCACCGCGCCCTAAAAGGCGTTACCCACTACCTGGCGCTGAAGACCTTTATCAGCTTATTGACCGGCATAGTTATCTGGCTGGGGCTAAAGCTGCTGGGCGTGCAATTTGCGCTGATGTGGGGCGTGCTGGGCTTCTTACTCAACTACATTCCCAATATTGGATCGGTGATCTCCGCCGTGCCGCCGATGATTCAGGCTTTGCTGCTCAACGGCACCTATGAAATGCTGATGGTCGGGGCGCTGTTCCTGGTGGTGCATATGGTGCTGGGGAATATTCTGGAGCCGCGCATGATGGGGCGCGGATTGGGGATGTCGACCTTCGTCGTATTTCTCTCCCTGCTCTTCTGGGGCTGGCTGCTCGGCCCTGTAGGCATGCTGCTCTCGGTGCCGCTCACCAGCGTATGTAAAATCCTCATGGAATCCACCCAGGGCGGGGCAAAACTGGCGATCCTGCTGGGCCCCGGCAGGCCGAAAAAACGTCTGCCGGGATAATCCGGTTACGTTTTATCGCGCCCGGCGAGGCTGGCTAACATCGCCTCGCCAATGGCCACTTCACCTTTTGCCATCAGCCCCTGCGCGGCCCCGACCTGATCTTCACGCTTTTTGTTCTGCCCGAGCTTGGTCTTGCCGACCAGCGAGGCCAGCGGGATTTCTATCCCGACAATCGCTTTAAGCATGGAGTCGATAAACGCCGGGGGCGCATCGCTTACCTGCCATGGGAGATCGCTCTGCGCTTCCTGCTGTCGCGTCAGACTAGTTATCTGCCGCAGGATAAAGTCAGCATCGTCCCGCACCGCAATCCTCCCCCGCGCCTGCACGGTCTGGTAGTTCCAGGTTGGCACCTCTTTGTGGTGCTCCTGCTTGCCCGGATACCAGCTCGGGGAGATATAGCCTTGCGCGCCACGGAACACCACCAGCACGTCCTGATCGGGCTGAACGCCTCGCCACAACGGGTTCGCGCGGGCGATATGTGCCCGGAGAGTACCGAATTCCCCCTCATCAGGGCAAAGCTCAAAGGGGATATCAAAAGCTTCCAGCACACCTTCAATCTGTACGACCAGCAGGCCCAGGGGATTAGCCTGAATCAGCCGCTGCAGCACAGTAATATCGTGTTCCTGAAAAGGGCGAGGAATATACATGGGCAAACCTTCATTCGCGGTAATTTTGCCCAGCATATGCCCAAAGTGGTTTATGATTAAGGACCAGATAATAGCAATATGACCGAGCCACAATTCATGTCACGTAAAGCCCGAGCCGTAGATACCCCCGCCATTGGCGAGCTTGACCGCCGCAGCGGGCAGCTTAGTTTGCAGCTAGCCAAAGCGCTGAAAAACGCCATTCACAAAGGCGAGCTGAAAAGCGGCGACCTGCTGCCTTCCACCCGCATATTGTCGGGCGCTCTTAGCGTGGCGCGCGGCACCGTGCTGGAGGCATTCGAGCAGTTGGTTGCGGAAGGGTTTCTGGAGTCGAAACACGGCTCCGGCACCCGCGTGGCCTACGCCCCGGAAAGCCCGCAGCCCGAACCAGCGGCTCGTTCAGCGGCAGCCATCCCACTTTCTGCCCAGGCTCAGGCCTTTGCCAGAGTGGGCGAACAGCTTAAAACGCTGGCGCCGAAGCCGTTTGCCGTCTCCGTGCCGGTTGGCGACACGGCCCCGGACGACGTGTGGCGCAGGCTAGGCAACCGCATTCGGGCGCGGGGCGCCGGTGCCCCGTCGGGCTATGCCGACCCGCAAGGCGTTCTGGTTCTGCGCGAGGCTATCTGTGAATACGTCAGAAAATCACGTTCGGTGCGCTGTACCCCGGAGCAGGTCATCATTACCTCCGGCAACCAGCACGGCCTGTACCTGACGCTGCAAATCCTGTTGGAGGCAGGCGATGCCGTCTGGATGGAAGAGCCGGGCTACCCGGGGGCGACCTCACTGTTTGAGACCATGTTCCGCGACCGCAACATGGTCAGAGTCGCCGTGGACGACGAAGGGCTGGACGTTGAGCTGGGGAAAAAGCTGGCCCCCAACGCCCGCGCTGCGTTTGTCACGCCCTCGCACCAATATCCGTTAGGTATGCCGCTCAGCATGTCGCGCCGAGCCGCATTGCTGGCATGGGCGCAGGCCAACCAGGCCTGGATTATTGAAGACGACTACGACAGCGAGATGCGCTATGCGGGCCACCCGTTCCCGGCGCTGCAGGGCCTGGGGCCGGAGAACGTTATCTATCTCGGCACCTTCAGCAAAATCCTCTTCCCGTCGCTGCGCCTCGGCTACGCCGTGGTACCTAAGCAGCTGGTTTCAGCCTTCTGCGGGGCACGAATTCTGATGGACAGGCAGCCGCCGGGGGCCGACCAACACGTGCTGGCGAGCTTTATTTCAGAGGGGCATCTCGACCGCCACCTGCGCAAAATGCGTGGTGTTTATGCCGAAAAACGCCGCGTGTTAATGGCGGCAGTAGAACAATACATTTCCCCAGACGTGGCCTGGCTGCAGCCCTGCGACCAGGGCATGCACATGGTGCTCTGGCTGCGCCATGGCCTGGACGACCATCAGGTTGTGGAGCGGGCAATGCAGGCCGGAATCGCTGTTCGCGCGGTGTCACACATGTTTACGCCTGAAAAACAGAAGTCCGGCATTCTGCTGGGCCTCGGCGGCTACAGCGACGAAGAGATCGTTCGCGCCGTGCAGCGTCTGAATGAAGTGCTATGCTCAAGTGCATCCCTGATTACGCCATAAACCTGGCAGGAGCCTGATTATGCTGACCTATTTAGAAAAAGATGAACCTGAAGAAAGCGCCACCCCCGCCAACGCGTCAGGGCTGATGCAGCAAAAAATGCTGGATTCCCGCTCGATTATTATCTCCGGTGAAATCACTCAGGCGATCACCAAAGAGGTGGTTGCCCAGCTTTTGCTGCTGCAAAGCATCAACGACAAACCCATCAAGCTGTACCTCAACAGCCAGGGCGGCCACGTTGAGGCGGCGGACACCATTCATGACGTGATCAAATTCATCAAGCCGGAAGTCCATATCATCGGTACCGGCTGGGTTGCCAGCGCCGGGATCACCATCTTCCTCGCGGCAGACAAAAAACACCGCTATTCGCTGCCAAACACGCGCTTTATGATCCACCAGCCGCTGGGCGGCGTGCGCGGCCAGGCCACGGATATTGAGATCGAAGCCAGAGAGATCATTCGCATGCACGACCGCGTGAACAAGATGATCGCCGAGGCCACCGGGCAGCCACTGGAGAAGGTGAAACAGGACACCGATCGCAACTACTGGATGTCGCCGAAAGAAGCTATCGACTACGGCATTGTCGGCAAAGTCATTACCAGCTTCTCCGAGCTGAATATCGACTAACGCCTGAGAAACCGCCTTCACCGGCGGTTTTTCTTTCTAGCGAGAAAAGCGCTTAGCGCCGAACACGCAAACCAGCACGCCAAGCATCACGGCGATCATCGATGTATGCACTTCTTCATGAAGCAGCAGCCCGGCAAGCAACAGGCCAAAGAAGGGCTGCAGCAATTGAAGCTGTCCGACAGCGGCAATCCCGCCCAGCGCCAGACCGCGATACCAGAAAATAAACCCTATCCACATGCTGAACAG
This sequence comes from Cedecea sp. NFIX57, assembly GCF_900177785.1. Taxonomy (NCBI): domain Bacteria; kingdom Pseudomonadati; phylum Pseudomonadota; class Gammaproteobacteria; order Enterobacterales; family Enterobacteriaceae; genus Cedecea; species Cedecea sp. NFIX57. The sequence goes on from NZ_FXAS01000003.1 coordinate 140,985, forward strand.
CGACACGTAACCGAGCGCGAGCCATGCCTGAGGGCTGATGGCGGCTCCCGCAGCCGGAACGGTAAAAACAGCAGCCAGGGCGCTAAGCGGCAAAGAAATCACTAACGCCCACGAAATCACCTGCCAGTCGCCCAGCCGCCGGGTCAACACCGCACCTTCGGCATAACCCAGCCCGCACAGCGCAATAGCGCCCAGCATTAGCGCATCACCCTGCCAACTACTCGCTGCTCCGTGGCTCAAAGCAAAACCCGCCACCAGCGCAGCACCCGCCAGAGAAAACAGCCAAAAAGCTGCTTTTGGCCTTTCACCTCCACGCAGCACGCCAAAACAGGCGGTCGCCAGTGGCAGCAGGCCGATGTAGACCAGCGAGTGTGCCGAGGTTGTGTGCTGCAAAGCCAGGGCCGTCAGCAGCGGGAACCCCAGCACCACACCGACGGCCACCAGGCAAAGCGGCAACCAGTCTTCCCGCTGCGGCCTTGGCTGCCGCAAAATCAGCAGCGTTCCGGCCGCCAGCAGCGTCGCAAGCGTGGCCCGTATTGCCGTCAGAAAAAGAGGATCAAGCTCCAGCACCGCAACGCGCGTGGCAGGCAGCGAGCCGCTAAAAATAAGCATCCCCAAAAAGCCGCTGATCCAGCCTCGGTTTGCGGGTGAGCTGTCGGCTGATTTAGCGGCAACGTGCTTTTGTTGTGCATAACGGCTCCAGGCCTTCAAATTGGCTTTCCATTCTGCGCAATCGCCACCCGGCAAACAGATCCACAATGAACAAGAATCACCAGGCCAGCAAAAAAACCATCCACCAAAGAAGAAAATCTATCTCGCCAGTCAAGATTAAGTCATTTGTTAACCCTCAAGCTGATTCACATAATGCGCCAACACGGAGAGGCAAGCGGCAGCCTTTTTCTTCTTCGTTCTGCCGCCTGTTCCTCCTTCATTTCCGCTCGTGCAACGGCATGAGCCACACAAAAAGAGGCAGTGAACCATGGCTTATTTGCAAATCACCCTTGATATCAGTGCACAGAATCGCGCCGCAGCCGCGGGCGTTTACCAGCAGTACAAAGCAGCTTTCCTGACCACCATCGACGGTGCAGTCTCCAAAGAGCTGCTGATCCGCGAGCAGGACGTCCAGGTACTGCACGGCTTTAACACCGCCGCCCAGGCCGAAGCCTATCTGGGCTCTGAATTGTTTACCCGCGACGTGGTTGAAGCGCTGAAACCATTCCTGAATGCCGCCCCGGAAGTCCGCATTTATAGCGCGGCCTGAGATTAACTGAGAGGTTTGTATGTTGCTGAACTGGAATGAACATCGCGAAGAATTACTGGGTGTGGTGGGCGATTACGCGAAGCTGCAGCCAGAGTTTATGAAAGGGCTGATGAAGATGGACGCGGGCGCTTCCGCCATGGGCCACCTGGACGCCAAAACCCACGAGCTGATTGCGCTGGCGGTGGCGATCACCACCCGCTGCGACGGCTGCCTGTCGGTGCACGTTAAGGCCGCCGCAAAACACGGCGCAACCCGGGAAGAGATTGCCGAAGCGCTGGCGGTCGCCATTTCGCTGAACACGGGGGCGGCACTGACCTATACCGCTCACGCCCTGGACGCGTTCGACGCGCTGCCAAAAGCCTGAGCCTAAGCGGCATCCTTCCTGAGGGTGCCGTTTTTTTTCACCGGAGAAAGCAAATGACCTACAAAGCGATGCAGGCCAGCGGCAACGGCAGCCTGGAGCTTGTTGAACGCCCTATACCTGAACCTGGCGCAGGCGAAGTGCTGATAAAAATAGAAGCCTGCGGCATCTGTGGTGCTGACGGCGGCGTTATCGACGGCACGGAAAAAAACGTGGCTTACCCGCGTGTGCCGGGGCATGAAGTTGTCGGCACGCTGATGAAACTCGGCAGCGGCGTACCAGTTGGCCTGTGTGTTGGGCAGCGGGTTGGCGTGGGCAGACTTGGCGGGCACTGCAATGAATGCGATGCCTGCCGTCGCGGCGAGTTCACGCTTTGCAGCCATCAACCGGTCGTCGGCAGTTCGCAGGACGGTGGCTATGCCGAAATGATGCTGGCGAAAGCGACCGGCCTTGTGGCAATCCCGGATGCGCTAAGCGCAGTGGCCGCCGCGCCGCTGCTTTGTGCCGGAATAGCCACCTTTAACGCGGTGCGTAAATCAGGCGCTCAGCCCGGCGACAGCATCGCGATCCTCGGCATTGGCGGCTTAGGCCACCTGGCAGTGCAATATGCCGCCAAAATGGGCTTCCGGGTTATCGCCATCGGGCGCGGAGGCGATAAAGCACCTGCCGCGCTGGCGCTGGGTGCCAGCGATTATCTCGACAGCAGCCTGGGCAATCCTGCCGAAACGCTGAAAAAGCTCGGCGGCGTAAAAGCGATCGTCACCACGGTCACGGACAATGCTATCGCGTCCTCTCTGTTGCCCACCCTGCAACCCAAAGGCAAGCTGATGGTGCTCGGGGTCGGCCAGCAGCCGCTCATGCTCTCTCCGGGTATGCTGGTTGGCCGGGAGCTGTCCGTCGAAGGTTCGCTGACCGGCACGCCGTATGAAACCGAAAGCGCTCTGCGTTTTAGCCTGCTGAACAAAGTGCAGCCGATGACGGAAATTTTCCCGCTGGCGCAGGCCAACGAAGCATGGCAAAAAATGAAGTCCGGTAAGGCACGATTCCGCATAGTGCTGACGATGGAAAACTAGCAGCCAGTTTTTAATTTAAAAATTTTCTGCCTGATTTTCAGTCTCGCGTGACCTCTCTGAAGCAGTACTTCTTGTGACTCACCTTCAGGGATACATCATGACGATAAAAAATAACGGAAAGGCTACGGCCATTTCCGACGCGAGCCAACCTGCACAGCTCCCTCGCGCCCCGCTAGCGTCTGGCATCGCCTTATCCGGCCTGCTGGCGCTGGCCGCCGGTTTACCCACGTTTTCCTGGGCGGCAGAAGCCACCTCAGCCACCAGCCAGGCATTTTCCGTGCCTGCCGGGCCTTTGAGCGGCGCCCTGCAAACGCTGGCGAATGACGCCAACGTAATGCTGGTCTTCACCCCGGATCAAACGTCAAATAAAACGACCTCAGGTCTCAAAGGGACTTATTCCGTACAAAGCGCGTTTGATCATCTGCTGGCGGGCAGCGGCCTGAAAGCCGTGCGCGACGGCAATAGCTATCGGCTTGTTTCCCTGCCGGCAGCCTCCGGCGAGACCGCGCCGATTCTTGTGCCGGAGCTTTCCGTGCTCAGCGGCCTGGATGACAGCGTCGTGGCCGGGCGCTCAACGCTGAAAAAAGAGAATATCGAGCGCATTCAGGCCGATAACGTCGCCGCCCTGCTGGATAAGCTGCCGGGTGTCTCTTCCGCGGGTTCACCGCGTCCGGGCGGGCAAAGCCTGAATATCTGGGGCATGGGCGGCATGGAAGACATCAAAGTGACGCTGGACGGCGCGCCCAAAGGGTTTGAGAAGTACCGCCAGGGCTCGGTATTTATCGAACCAGAGCTCATCAAACAGATCGACGTCGATAAGGGTCCGTTTAACCTCGCCAACGGCAACGGTGGCTTCGGCGGCAGCATTAAAATCGTCACCAAAGACGCGGCCGACCTCTTACAGCCCGGTGAAAACTTTGGCGGTATGCTGAAGTACGGTTTCCACACCAACGACAACCAGAATATCTACAGCGGCGCGCTGTACGGCAGAACGCCGGAAGGCTTTGCCGACGGCATGCTCTACGCCAGCAAACGCGACGGCGGCAATATTACCCGCCCGGACGGCACGCACTTTGATTATTCCGCTAACCGGCAGGGGACCTGGCTTGCCAAAACCAATCTCTACCTGACCGACGCACAGACGCTGACGCTTTCAGCCATGCATTCGGAATCCACCGGCTGGCAGCCCTTCGCCGCCAAGCGGGACGACATCGCCGCCCCGAGCCAGGCGGATGTCGACAAATACGGATTAGACGAAGCCTGGCGCAGGAAGCTGGTGTACCGCAACCAGACCGACGAAAACTACTCCGTGAAGTGGAACCTGGCCCCAGCGGACATGCCCTGGCTGGATCTAACGCTGAACTACGCTTACTCCAAAACCAAGCAGCATGATACCCGCCCCGACTCCGCCGGGGCCTCCAGCTATTTGGGTTCGCTCGGCAATGAGAGCTGGGTGGATTACAAAGACAACCTCGTGGAAGTCAGCAACAAGAGCCGCTTCAGCACCGGGCCGGTGGATCACCTGCTGGAAATCGGCGCAAGCTGGCATAAAAACCAACGCGATGCGCTGATGTACTATCCGGGCTACAAGAAAAACGCCGCCTACAACTACGGCTACTTCCAGCCGTATTACATGCCCGCCGGGGAACAGCAAACGCGCGGCCTGTATCTGCAGGACAGCATGACGCTCGGCAGCGTTACCGTGACGCCGGGCGTGCGCTACGACAGCGTCACCAACACCGGCGAGGCAAACATCGCCCGGATGTACAACAGCAGCGATCCTAAAGTCGGCCATGACTACAGCAGCAAAAGCTATCACGGCTTTACGCCTGCACTTGGGCTGGTCTGGAAGGCCACGCCGAATGTATCGCTGTTTGCCGATGTGACCCGCACATGGCGAGCGCCGACCATTGATGAGCAGTACACCGTGCAGTACGCGCTGTCTAACGTGTCCGGCTCCAGCCGCGACCTGAAAGTGGAAACCATCAACAGCGTTCGCGGCGGGATGATCCTGAACTTCAACAATCTGCTGGCGGACGACGACAGCCTACAGATTCGCACCACGTTATTCCGCAACCGCGGCAAAGACGAAATCTTCTACCGACGCGGCGTGCTGTGCGAGGCACAGTCGGTGAAAAGTGGCGCTAACTGTGGTTCTCCGCTGTCGAACTACCGCAACCTGCCGGGTTACACCATTCAGGGCCTGGAGATTGAATCGTTTTACGACAGCCGCCGTATCTTCGGCAGCTTCTCCTTCTCCACCATCCGTGGGCAGCGTGACGCTTCCCCGCGCGACCCGTGGGGCAACCAAACCTGGATCGCAGAAATTCCTCCGGTCACCGCCCACACCACGCTGGGCGTAAAAGCCCCGGAGTGGAACATGACGTTCGGCTGGACCATGGACATGGTGCGTAAACAGGACCGCTCCCCGCAGGATGGCGACCCGTTAGCGGGCATCTGGGCGCTGCCAAAAACCAGCGGCTACGCGCTGCAGGGCCTGTTTGCCTCCTGGCAGCCGGAGCAGGTGAAAGGCATGGAAGCCCGCATTGCCGTCGACAACTTGTTTAACACCGACTACTACCCGTACCTGGGTGAATCCGTGTCCGGTATTGGCCGCAACATCAAACTGAGTATTTCGCAGAAGTTCTAATGTGTTACCCGCAGCGTCAGCTCTGGCGCTGCTTTCTCGTTGCCCGCAAAAATACATAAATACTTCGCAATCTCTTGACATAAAAATATAGAAATGAAAATAATAATGATTATCATTTAAATATTTATCACGCCCTGATACCGATCAATGGTGAGTCACATCATGTCCCGTTCCCAACAGGTTGCGCAGCAGCTTTACTGCGATCATCAGCGCTGGCTTTACCACTGGCTTCGCAATAAAGTCGGCTGCCCGGAACAGGCGCAGGATCTGACTCAGGACACCTTTATTAATATTCTGGTCAGCCCCGACCTGGCCTCCATTCGCCAGCCACGCCCTTTTCTTGCCACGGTCGCCAGACGGCTGATTGCCAACCATTATCGCCGCAAGAAAATCGAAGAGGCCTGGCTGGAGGCGCTGGCCAGTCAGCCAGAGATGGAACACCCTTCCCCTGAAACCCGGCTGTTGATTCTGGAAGTGCTGGAACAGATTGATGCGGCGCTGGACGGCCTGCCGCCGCAGGTGCGGGAAGCCTTTTTGCTGGCCCACCTGCAGGGGATGCGCTATAGCGATATCGCCGAGCGCCTGCGCGTTTCCAGCAGCTCCGTGAAGCAGTATCTTCAGCGCGCCAACCTGCACTGTTTCTTCGCGCTCAGCTCATGACCTCCCATCCTTTTATTGATCAAAACGGGCAAGCAATCGACCGGGAGAGCGCCTACGCCGCTGCCTCATGGCTGACGCTGATGATGTCGGACGACGTTAGCGAGCAGGATAAAATCAACTGGCAAAAATGGCTGGCGGCAAGCGCCGAAAATCAGCGCGCATGGCAGCACGTTGAGGCCGTTTGCGCCAGCTTCCGGCAGGTTGACGGCAAACTGGCGCGGCAAAGCCTCTCTTCATTAAAAAACAGCGGCAGGCGTCGGGCGCTAAAAGGATTAGGCGCTCTGCTGCTGGTCGGTGGCTCGCTGGAATGGGGACGACAGCAGCACGGCTGGGAAACGTTCACCGCCGATTACCGCACCGGGACGGGCGAGCAGCGGCAGGTTGAACTCAGCGAAGGCAGCCGCCTGCTGCTGGACACCCAAACGGCGCTGAACGTGCACTTTACCGGGCAACAGCGCCAGATTGAGCTGCTCGGCGGCGACCTGCTGATTACTACCGGGCAGCAGGAAAAGCTGGCGGCATGGCCCCGGCCTTTTAGCGTGACGACGCCACACGGCAAAGTGCTCGCACTGGGCACCCAATTCCGGGTGAAGCTGGAGCCGGGGCTTACCCGCGTGGCGGTTTACCACGGCGCAGTCCGACTTTATCCGCGCAGCTCAGGCCTCGCCGGGCTACAGCTCGCGGCGGGCCAGGGCGCATGGCTCAGCGGGGCTGAATCCGGGGGACTGCACGGCGGTGAAAAAGAGCCTGGCTGGGTACATGGCAAGCTGCTGGCCGACAATATGCCGCTGGGCGATTTTCTGCGGGAAGTTAACCGCTACCGCCCCGGCGTCCTGCGCTGTGACGAGGATATTGCGGCCCTGCGGCTGTCCGGCGTTTTCCCGCTGGCGGATACTGACCAGATTCTGGCTGCGTTACCCCGCGTCCTGCCCGTCAGAATAAATACGCTATCTCGTTACTGGGTCAGCCTTTCACGCAGTGAATAATGCTTCGTGACAGGGTAATCCATGTCAGTTGTCTCGTTATTCATGTCAGCCTGCCCGTTTGGGCGTTTCACGTGTCCTCTCTCTTATCCCCACTGAAACAACAGCCTTAACCCGGCTGCGGAGTATTTTGTCATGCCTTCTACCCTGCCGATGAGACAGCCTTTTCCTGCCTGGTCCGACGGCCTGCCTCCCTCACGCCGCAGCATCGGGCTGGTGCTGGCGCTTTTGCTGCACGCGGGCGTTTTTCTCTGGCTAACCCACCGGCCCACGCAGGAGCAACCGGCCACCGCGCCGCCGCCCATTGCGCTGATGATCCTCCCGACAGACGATCCGGCCTCTGTCGCCACGCCAGCTAAGCAGCCCGATAAGATCAAACAGATCCAGTCGGCGGCACCTCAGGAGAAGGCCGAGTCGAAAGAGGAGGTGAAAAGCGTGGAAGCCCCGAACCCGGAGATCGTTGTGGCTAAAAAAATGCGCCATAAGGTCATCGCCAAACCTCAGCCGGTTAAGCCGCACGATGCGGAAGTGCAGCCAGCCCCTGCGCCACCTGCACCCGAAACCCACGCCCCGGCCAGCCACCCGCAGCAAAGCGCCGGCAGGGCAGGAAGCAGCGCGGTGAGTGCCCCCAGCCCAGGCGAAGTGAACTGGGTCGGGCTACTGCGTCAGCGGCTCGACCGCTTCAAACATTACCCGGCTCAGGCTTTGCGCCAGCAGGCCCAGGGCGTGGTTTACCTGAGCCTGACGCTGAACCGGGACGGCCAGGTCCTCAGCGTAGCGCTGGCAAAAAGCAGCGGCACGCCAGCGCTGGATCGCGAAGCCCTTGCCCTGCCGACTCGCGCGGTTCCGCTGCCCGCCCCCACGGACGATATCGCCCCAGGCCAGCCGCAAATCACCCTCACGCTGCCAATCCGATTCGATCTCCGCCAGTAAATCCCTTTGCTCAATGCTCGGTAATGCAGTATTGAGCATACCCTGCCTGCACGATCGTTTTAGATCACAAAAAATACGCTGTCATCACGCTAACATTGCACAATCGAGCATTAGATCTTATTTTAATCGAGCAACAACGAGCAATAACACTTTAGCGAGGATGCAGCAGTGAGAAACAATCATGTAGGACACATCGTGATGAATGAGTCGACGATTGCCGATGGCGTCACCAAAGTCGCCCGGCAATTGAATAGTCGCTATCACGAAGCGGTGGTAATCACGGTCGTGCCCGGTGGGATCCTGTTTACCGCCGACCTGGTCAGGCAGCTCACCTTCGATATTTCAATGGACTATATTTCCTGCCCGCACACGCCCGGCGACAGACATAACAGCTCCACTATCGTTTATCACGACAATATTGGCATCAGGGGGAAGGACGTTATCCTGGTGGATGACGCCATTGAGTCCGGCGGTACCATGAAGCGGCTGGTCGAGCATTTAATCGAACATTACGCCCCGAAATCCCTTTCCATCGCCACCTTATTTGTGAAGCCAGGCCGCGTAGAGATCCCCGTCGAGCAATGTTATGCCTACATCATGGACAACGACGATCTGCTCATTGGCTACGGCATGCCGTGGCAAAACAAGTACCGCAACCTGCCCTTCGTTTCAAAACTAAAAATATAAACGCCTACAGAACACTTACCGATGGGATAACAACATGATAAAGCTAATTATTACCGACCTGGATGGCACTTTTCTCAATAGTCACGGCGACTATGACCGTGAATTATTTGCCCAGACTCACCGCTTAATGGCGGAACAAGGCGTCCATTTTGCCGCCTGTACCGGCAAGCAGTGCCAGCGGGTAGAAGAGCTGTTCGCCGATTATCGTGAAGACTTATGGATCATCGGCGACAGCGCCACGCGCATCAAAAGGAACGGCGAATATGTCTACGAGTCGCTGATCGGGAATGCGCTGGGATTACGCATTATCGACACGCTGGAGGCCGCCAGCGACAGCCACGTGATTGTTGCCTGCAGCAGCGAAAGCGCGTTTGTTCGCAAAGACGTGCCGCAGCGGCTGCAGGACAAAATGCGCCAGTCCTACGCCAGCCTGGCGCAGGTGGACTCTTTTGCCGAACTCGAGTGTGATTTCGTGAAGATAAGCGTCTATGACGAAGCCGGAAACTGCCCGCAGACTCGCCCGGTACTCAGCTCATTTGAGCAGGATGTCTACATCGTGGTGTCCGAAGCGGCGTGGATAGATATTGCGGATTACGGCGTCCATAAAGGGACAACGGTGCAAAGGCTCCAGCAGTTACTGAACGTCAGCCCGGCGGAAACTCTCGCCTTTGGCGACGGGTATAACGATCTGGAGCTGCTGGCCCAGGCGGAATATAGCTTCGCGATGCGTAATGCGTTTGAAGAGACCAAGGCCGCTGCCCGATTTATTACCGGCAGCAATGATGAAAGTGCAGTCCAGCACACGATCAAAAGCCTGCTGGTGCTGCAAAAATAAGGTTGAAGCAGGGCGGCCTACACGCCGCCCTTTCGCTAGCCCGCGATTTCAATCCGCAGGTTAACGCCGCCGAAATCGGCAATTTTGGTTTCGGCGCTGACCACCGCAATATCTATATCTTCGCAGGGCGCCACTTTATAGCGCGCCACCTGGGACATCTTGTTGGCCGTCACGGCGGCGATCACCTCGTTGCTCTGGCTCAGCACTTCCCGCTTAAAACAGGCGTCTTCGTAATACACCGCACTCAGGCCAGCCTGCGGATCCAGCCCGCACACGCCGATAAAGGTCTGGTCGAAAACCATGCCGCGCAGCTGATTGACCGTGTCGGAACCCAGCGTGCTGCCGGTCAGCGGGTTCACTTTGCCGCCCAACAGAATCAACTCGCCACGCGTGCGCCCGCTCAGCGCCGCAGCAATCTGCGGGGAATTGGTGACAATGGTGAGATCCAGCTCTTCAGAAATAAATTCCACCATCGCCAGATAGGTTGAACCAGCGTCGAGAAACACGCAGGTATTGGCTTTGATCATCCCGGCACACTTCCGCGCCACCTGGGACTTCTCAACCACATCCTGTGACACGCGGGTTTCAAAGCTGGCAGACTGCTGAAACTGGCTGATGGCACCGCCGTAGACCTTTTTGCACAGGCCTCGACGCGCCAACTCCTGCAGATCCCGGCGGATAGTGTGCTCGGACACGCCCAGCTTCCGCGCCACATCGGCCCCGATCACCCTGCCCGTTTCAGTCAGGATCTGGTGGATCATCGCCTGGCGCTGTTCAGGCAATGCGTCATAATCTGTCACGTTTAGCCCTCAAATAGCTGCAATAGTGCATAACATATCACAATCTATCATTCCGGCACGCAAGACGGGATTGCCCAGAGGAGAAAAGAGAGGGACGACTACCTCTGCAATATTAATTAAAACATTGTCTTATTTTTTTCTCGCCACAATAAATAGGCGAGGAAATGCCATGACTCTATTTCCATCCGCTTGTGCGGGATAATGTTCATTAAGAAGGAAGCTATACCTTTCGAGGAAACGCTCTCTTTGCTGGCTGGTTAACGCCTGCAAATAAAGCCGCATGCCGCTGCCCGATCGCCAGTCAACTATCGCCTGAATGGATGGCATGACATGAAAGTATGTGGTCCGCCAGATATCAACTTCACAACCTGAATTGGTTAAAAGATCATAATATTCATTGATTGTCAGCAACGCTTCGCGGTCTGAATCGGCGCAATCAAATTCAGCCGCAACTTGCCGCATAAGGGTATGCGTAGGCTCTCCCCAGTTATCTGGCATTTGTACGGCCAATACGCCTTCTTCGCTCAACTGCTGCACAAGATGTGGAAAAACATGCTGATGATTGGGTATCCATTGCATAGACGCATTGGCGAATATAACATCTTGTTTATTAGCAGGTTGCCATGTTGCGATATCCGCATTTTCAAACTGACAAGCGGGGAGGTTTTCCCGCGCTCTGGCTAACATTTCTGGCGAATTGTCCAGCCCTGTTATTTCCGCTTCAGGTGCCAATGCATAGAGTAATGCCGTTGAGTTTCCTGGGCCACAGCCAATATCGGTATACGTTTTAGCTAGCGGATGATTAATTCTGGCTAATAATTCCATCGCCGGCCTTGTGCGTTCATTCTCAAACTTTAAATACAGCGCTGGATTCCAGTCTTTCAAACTTTCCATTTCACACCTCGTTTCAATGTTACTAGTACATGCCAATGAATAGAAAACAGGTTCGAACAGCCGGTTAGAATTAGCCTGATATCAAGCTAAGCGATACTTTGATTTTTCTTTTAATTTAAGAACGATAGCGGCTATGCAAGCAATAACGCCACCTACCCCAGGGACAGCATAGGCGAGCCACCAACTGTGACTGGCATCCATCACCACACCAAATAACAGGGGAGAAAAAGAACCACAGCCAAAACCGAGCAAAGAACGAACGCCCATTATTTTTCCCAGTTTTTCAGCCGGGACGTTATCAGCAATAGCCGCAGACAAGACGCCAGAATCCCCCAGGATAAAAAAGCTGCCGAGAAAGGCAAAGCCAATTGACCACATCATTCCCCATGAAACCGATATCCCCATAAACAATGAACCAACTGCTCCTGCTGCGCCCATAAAAATCAGCACCGATGTACGATTAAAATAATCTGATAGTGAGCCGACTATTAAGGTTGAAAGCATGCCGGATAAATGAACCGTAAAAGCAATGATTAACCCGGTCGTTACCGGATTAAAACTTTCATTCTTCAGTACATGAGCGAGCATACTTGGCGTCCATGCCCAGGCCCCTAATAACTCCCAACTATGCGCTATATAGCCCACCAATAAGAGCAAAGCAGCCCAGGTAAAGCTGTGCTTTTGAGCATCCTTTTTTGCAGGGATCTTTCTGAGTAGTTCTTCTTTATAATTTGATAATGCTAAAGCACCGAGTGCCGCCCCAACTAATACACCAAGCGTACAGAGATAAAAAGCAAATGACGCATTTTTATAGGCCGCGCCCCAGGAGGAAATAAAAAGCGAAAGAAGATAACCAAAGGAACCGGCGGTCAAAATCAGCCCCACCGAATAACCTCTTTTATCCGGGCGACTCATCTTTATGGCTAATAGCATCGCGGGGGTATAAGCGCCACCCTGCGTTAATCCAACCAATGTCATGATGAAAGCCGCAGAAAGGTATGAATGCGCTGCGTAGGCAAAAAGAAACAACGCTCCCGCCGCCAGCCACGAGAACACTAAATAGACCTTTTTCGCACCGAGATAATCACACAGCCATGACGCTGCAAATAAGCCTACCGCATTCGAAATGTTAAATACCGTCTGGATAGCACCCGCCGATGATGCATCGAGATGCCACTCAGCACGAATAATCGGCAGCGCACCGGCAAAAGCCATGGTGCCAAAACTGGCGCCGACACGGGCCACACAAAGCGTGAAGAACGGCTTCACTTATATTTCCTTTTGGAAAAAGTGCGTATCTATAAGCGAATCAAATTTATTCCCTACATTTTTCAAGCTACCGCAATAAGCAAATCCATTATTTTTATGGAATTTGTATGAGGGACTGTCTATTTCACCCGTGACCACTGCGATCATTTGTTTGAACCCTGCTGCCCGGCAGCGATCAAAAAGAGCGTTTAACAGCGTTACGCCCAGCCCGATTCCCTGAAAATCAGAAGCGATATAGATAGAGCCCTCAACGGTATAGCGGTAACCTTCACGCAGCCGATAAAGCGACGCATAGGCAAACCCCGCAGCCTGGTTGTCTACTTCACAAACAAGAAATGGGCAACGTGTGTCGCAGGCTTTTTTTAATCTGGCAGACATCTCGTCATGTCCGGGCACTTGAATTTCAAATGTCACCGTAGAATGCAAAACATAATGCGAGTAAATTTTAATAATATTATTTATATCAGCCAATTCAGCCGATCTTATATTTGTACTTAACATTTTTTACTAACCGGGAATGGGTTTTGTTTGATGTTAAAGAGTGACGTGTATCTCTGACAAACGATCTTTTCGCCACCATTAGGTTGAGCTAAACTCAACCTAATGAAAAAACCACTCTCTCTTCCTCATCTACCGGCCTTCGAGGCCGCTGCCCGCAGAAACAGTTTTAGCGCAGCGGCAGATGAGCTGTTCATCACGACCGGTGCCGTGAGCCGCCATATAAGAAGCCTTGAAGATCAGCTGGGCACGCCCTTATTTTTCCGGGCTCATAAATCAGTCAGGCTGACGGAGGCAGGAGAAGCCTTTTCCAGGGTAGCAACCCGGTTATTAACTGAACTTTCTGAGGCCGAAAAAAAGTTAAGCGCTATAGCGCCTTCAGCCCGACTAACCGTGCAGTGCCTGCCGACATTCGCCATGCACTGGCTAATGCCTCGCCTGACGGATTTCAATGAATTGCATCCAGAACTCACCGTAGACGTCACTACAAGTATCGGGCCCGTGAATCTCTCCGTTCCTTTTGATATCGCCATACGCAGAAACCCGGCGCATTTTGCAGGTCTTAAAGCTCAGCCATTTCTCAACGAAACCAGCCTGCTCGTCTGCAGCACAGAGTATTTGCGAACCCGGCCATTACCCGCTCCGGAAAGGTTAGAAGGTCATGTAAAACTGGCCATCAGGGCGCGGGAAGATTTGTGGAAAAGCTGGCAAGACGCGTTTTCTGACAGCCAGGACACCGTGTCCAACGTCATTACGCTTGACCACACCTTTGCCGCGATCCAGGCGGCTGAAGACGGGTTAGGGCTGGCGGTGATCCCTTCGCTTTTTTGCGCAAAACATCTCAACTCCGGGAGACTGATTTCGCCGTTTGGCGATCGGATGATCAATACCGGCTCTTATTCACTGCTTTGGCACGGCAGGCATGATGAGGCAGTAAAAAAATTTACCGACTGGCTGTGCTCTTTTGAAACACAGCAGACGACTTAAACGACAGTATTTGGCTCAGTCACCTTCAACCAGCGCCTGCGCGCACGCCCAGGCAGAACTCCAGGCCCACTGGAAGTTATAGCCGCCCAGCCAGCCGCTGACGTCCATCACTTCGCCGATAAAATAGAGGCCCGGGGATTTTTTGGCTTCCATGGTGCGGGAAGAGAGTTCGTTGGTATCCACGCCGCCGAGAGTCACTTCCGCCGTGCGGTAGCCTTCGGTGCCGTTCGGCTGCACGCGCCAGGCTTGCAGGGTGTCAACCAGCTCGCTTTGCTGGCGGCTGTTAAGCTGCTTCAGCGTGACGTCCGGGATTTGCTGCAGCTGCTGCAGGCACTCAACCAGGCGTTTCGGCAGCACCATCGCCAGCGTGTTTTTCAGGCTCTGATTTGGGTGTGCGTTACGCTGCTCGTGGATAAAACCGTCCAGATCGGTGTCCGGCAGCAGGTTGACGCTGACAAATTCGCCCGGCTGCCAGTAGCTGGAAAGCTGCAGCACAGCGGGGCCAGAAAGGCCGCGATGGGTAAATAGCAGGCTTTCGCGGAAGCTGACGCCGTTTTCTGCGGTGATGACGGACGGCACCGAGACGCCGGACAGTACCTGCAGCTGTTCGAGCAATGGTTTATGCAGCGTGAACGGCACCAGGCCCGCACGGGTCGGCAGCACTTTCAGGCCAAACTGTTCGGCGACTTTATAGCCGAACGGGGTCGCCCCCAGCCCAGGCATCGACAGGCCGCCGCTGGCGATAACTAGTTTCGCGCCCTGCACGCTGCCGCCGTTTAGCTGCAGGGTGCAACCTTGTTCGTCCCGCTCAATGCCGAGCACTTCGCTGCGCAGGCGCATCGTTACTTTGCCTTTCTCGCATTCGGCCACCAGCATATCGACCACCTGCTGGGCGGAATCGTCGCAGAACAGCTGCCCGAGGGTTTTCTCGTGCCAGGCGATGCCGTGCTTGCCCACCATGTCGATAAAGTCCCATTGGGTGTAGCGCGCGAGGGCAGATTTGCAGAAATGCGGGTTTTGGCTCAGATACGCCGCAGGCTCGACATAAAGATTGGTAAAGTTGCAGCGCCCGCCGCCGGACATCAGGATTTTACGGCCCGGTTTTTTCCCATTATCAATCAGCAATACGCGGCTGCCCGCCTGCCCGGCAACCGCCGCACAAAACATTCCTGCTGCACCCGCACCTATAATAATGGCATCAAACTTTTCCACGACCGACTCCCGACTATGCTTAAGGCAACGGATTGTAAAGACCTGAGGCTGGTCGCACCAGCTTTAAGGTGAATAACAAATGCAGGTGATTGATAAACAAAATGTAAATCATTCCACCTGTGCGCCAGATGGCGACTAAAATCAAAAAAAGTCCAGATTTCACTTTGCCGCGGTGGAGGTTGTCTTACATAATGCGCCGCGTTCATGTCCTCAAAATGGCGTAACGTCTATGCTACATTTGTTTGCCGGCCTGGATCTTCATACCGGGCTTTTACTTTTGCTTGCTCTGGCATTTGTGCTGTTCTACGAAGCCATTAATGGTTTCCACGATACGGCCAACGCAGTAGCAACGGTAATTTATACCCGCGCTATGCGATCGCAACTTGCGGTGGCAATGGCTGCGTTGTTTAACTTCTTCGGCGTTCTGCTCGGTGGGCTGAGCGTAGCCTATGCCATTGTGCATATGCTGCCTACAGATCTGCTGTTAAACGTAGGGTCTTCTCATGGTCTCGCCATGGTGTTCTCTATGTTACTGGCCGCTATTATCTGGAACCTCGGCACCTGGTATTTTGGTCTGCCGGCCTCCAGCTCCCATACGCTTATCGGTGCCATCATCGGTATCGGTTTGACCAACGCGCTGCTGACCGGCACCTCGGTTGTCGACGCGCTGAATATCCCGAAAGTGATTGGGATCTTCGCTTCCTTAATTCTGTCCCCGATTGTCGGGCTGGTGATTGCCGGTGGGTTGATTTTCCTGCTGCGCCGTTACTGGAGCAACACCAAGAAAAAGCAGCGTATTCACCTGACGCCTGCGGAACGTGAAAAGCAAGACGGTAAGAAAAAGCCGCCTTTCTGGACGCGTATCGCGCTGATCCTGTCCGCTATCGGCGTGAGTTTCTCTCACGGCGCTAACGACGGACAGAAAGGTATCGGTCTGATTATGCTGGTACTGATTGGCGTCGCACCGGCGGGCTTCGTGGTTAACATGAATGCTTCCGGCTACGAAATCACCCGTACCCGTGACGCGGTAAACAACGTCGAAACTTTCTTCCAGCAACGTCCTGACCTGCTGAAGAAAGCCACCGGCACGGAACAGCTGATCCCTTCTCCAGAAGCGGGCGCGACTGAACCGGCTCAGTTCCACTGCCACCCGGCCAACGCGATTAATGCGCTGGACCGCGCGAAGCTAATGCTGACCGACATCGAAAGCTACGACAAACTCACCATCGAGCAACGTAGCCAGCTGCGTCGCATCATGCTGTGCATCTCCGATACCACCGATAAAGTGGTGAAGCTGCCGGAAGTGAGCGCCGACGACCAGCGCCTGCTGAAGAAACTGAAAGGCGACATGCTTAGCACCATCGAGTACGCGCCGGTCTGGATTATTCTGGCGGTGGCTCTGGCTCTTGGTCTGGGTACAATGATCGGCTGGCGTCGCGTGGCGACCACCATCGGTGAGAAGATCGGTAAGAAAGGCATGACCTATGCACAAGGGATGTCCGCGCAGATGACGGCCGCCGTTTCTATCGGTCTGGCAAGCTACACCGGGATGCCGGTTTCCACCACCCACGTACTCTCTTCCTCCGTGGCAGGGACAATGATCGTGGACGGCGGCGGCCTGCAGCGTAAGACGGTAACCAATATCCTGATGGCCTGGATATTCACTTTGCCGGCTTCGATTCTGCTTTCCGGTGGGCTGTACTGGATTGCGCTGCGCTTCGTGTAAGCCGCAGCCAAAGAAAAAGCGGGTCAGGAAACTGGCCCGCTTTTTTTATGCTTGTCCATAACGCTGCCCTACAAACTAGTGCCAGATAATTAATCCAATCAGGCTAATCACCACCAGACCACACAGCGAACTCGTCAGAATAAACTGGCGGCGCAGGCGCTCACAGCGGCGAATAAACTCCTCATCATGATGATCGACATAGCGCTGGCCGTAAATGTAACGCACCAGCCTGACCTGCTTGCTGGGTTGACCATGTGAGGTGAAAAAACCGCCGCCATCAACGTATTGATACAGCAGTGGATCGCAC
Source organism: Cedecea sp. NFIX57 (assembly GCF_900177785.1). NCBI lineage: Bacteria > Pseudomonadati > Pseudomonadota > Gammaproteobacteria > Enterobacterales > Enterobacteriaceae > Cedecea > Cedecea sp. NFIX57. Next base: position 158,121 of record NZ_FXAS01000003.1, read on the forward strand.
CCGCGCAGCACCACCAGTAACGCGCGCAGTGAAGAGTAATAGCGCGCCATATTCACCACACAAACTACACAAAGCGCCCAGAACAGCGCGACGGTGCTGATCATGTACCCCTCCCGGCGAAGCCCTCGAAGCCTTTGCTTCGGGACAACCGCTCTCCCCGAAAACCCTGTCAGACAATCCTGCAACGAATAACCGATACAGGTCACAGATCTCTTCCCGCCCGGCTCATTTAATAGTGTAGGAGATCCCTTAATTTTTTTACCACCGCGTTAATCTTTATCAAAGTGGCCGCATTCATTTTTCGCTTGAATGTGATTAAGGGATGGCGCATTGTCGGGCTGAAGAAGGTTCGATAAAAGCGAAATACCATCTACAATTGAAGTCTTTAGATCGGGTGACCGTAGCTCATGCCGCTACGGTTTAAAAGATGACGGCGAGAGTCATCGATAACTTATGGAAGGAGTAACATTATGGCTTACAAACACATTCTGATCGCGGTTGACCTCTCCCCTGAGAGTAAAGTCCTGGTAGAAAAAGCCGTCTCAATGGCTCGGCCTTACAACGCGAAAGTTTCCCTGATTCATGTCGATGTGAATTACTCCGATCTGTATACCGGGCTGATTGATGTCAATCTGGGCGATATGCAGAAACGCATTTCCGAAGAGACTCACCACGCGCTCACCGAGCTGTCTACCGGGGCAGGTTACCCGATTACCGAAACCCTGAGCGGCAGCGGCGATCTGGGCCAGGTGCTGGTCGATGCCATTAAAAAATACGATATGGATTTAGTGGTTTGTGGTCACCACCAGGATTTCTGGAGCAAGCTGATGTCCTCTGCGCGCCAGCTAATCAATACCGTGCATGTGGATATGCTGATTGTTCCGCTGCGTGATGAAGAAGACGAGTAACATTTTCCCCTCACCCTGACCCTCTCCCCAAAGGGGAGAGGGGACTGAATTGCGGTAAGCATTAACCCCTCATCCTGGCCCACTCCCCAGCGACTGAATAGAGCACAATCCTTTGATTTTCCCCCTCTCCCTTCCAGGGAGAGGGTCGGGGTGAGGGTCACAGCTCACTCAGATCCTGCAAAATCACCGTCAACACCCCCTCCAGATTCTCCCGCAGCTCGTTATTCCAGAATCGCCTCACCCGCCACCCTTGCTCATTCAGATACTTCGTTCTTCGTTCATCATAGCCCCTTTGCATCTCATGCTGCCCACCGTCCAGCTCGATCACCAGGTGAGCAGCGCAGCAGGCAAAGTCCACGATATAAAGTCCAATCGGATGCTGCCGCCGAAACTTATACGTGGCAAAACGCCTGCTGCGGAGTTGATACCACAGCAAGTTCTCTTCGGGAGTCATCTGGCGCCTGAGCTGGCGGGCATAACGTCGGATCGGCTGCATGGCCTACAACATGCCAATGCAGCCGTAAAGTGGCGAGGGGAAGCAATCTCTTCTGCGAGGTACTTTCCAGCGTTTTAGTAATTACTCCGGCGTCCCGGCATAAATATCAAACCGATGCCCTTTGGTCACCACCGCATTCTGCGTGGCGACGTCGGCCAGCGGCGGCGCGTAGTCCGGGCGCTTCACAACCACCCTTTTCTTAGCGAGCGCTCTGGCCGGGGCAAGCAGTCCGTCCGCATCCTCATCCGGCCCCACCAAAGACTGGAAAACACGCATCTCTTTCTTCACCAGCGCGCTCTTTTGTTTATGGGGGAACATCGGGTCGAGATACACCACATCCGGCCTCGGCGTAATATCGCTGAGTGCCGTCAGGCTTGAGGCATGAATGAGCTGTAATCGCTCCTGCAGCCAGCCGCCGATTTCCGGGTCTTCGTAACCACGGCGCAGGCCGTCATCGAGCAGCGCGGCAACCACCGGATTGCGCTCCAGCATTCGCACGCGGCAGCCTACGGACGCCAACACAAAGGCATCTCGCCCTAACCCGGCCGTCGCGTCGACCACATCCGGCAGATAGCTACCCTTCACGCCCACGGCTTTTGCTACCGCTTCACCACGCCCACCGCCAAACTTACGGCGGTGCGCCATCGCGCCAGAGGCAAAATCGACGAAAATGCCGCCCAATTTTGGCTCGTCGCGTTTGCGTAGCTCCAGCCTTTCAGGCGTCAGCACCAGCGCCATCAGCGCCTCTTCATCATGCTCGAGCTGCCAGCGCTCGCTCAAAACAGATAAGGCGCCGGAGTCGGCGCCTGCTTCAGTCAGTAAACAGATTTTCACGTGGTGGCTTAACCCTGAATACCGTAGTGATCCAGCATCGCGTCCAGCTGCGGCTCACGCCCGCGGAAGCGTTTGAACAGTTCCATCGGCTCTTCCGAACCGCCACGGGTCAGGATGTTGTCGAGGAACGACTGACCCGTTTCACGGTTGAAAATGCCCTCTTCTTCGAAGCGAGAGAAGGCATCTGCCGCCAGCACGTCGGCCCACAGATAGCTGTAGTAGCCCGCCGCGTAACCGCCGGCAAAGATGTGGCTGAAGGCGTGCGGGAAGCGGCCCCAGCTCGGCCCCGGCACCACGGCAACCTGTTTCTTAATTTCGGCCAGCGTCTGCAGCACTTTCGCGCCCTGCTCCGGGTTGAATTCCGCATGCAGGCGGAAGTCGAACAGGCCGAACTCCAGCTGGCGCAGGATAAACAGCGCCGCCTGGTAGTTCTTCGCGGCCAGCATTTTTTCCAGCAGCTCGACAGGCAGAGATTCGCCGGTTTCGTAGTGGCCGGAGATAAACGCCAGCGCTTCCGGCTCCCAGCACCAATTTTCCATAAACTGGCTCGGCAGCTCGACCGCATCCCACGGCACGCCGTTGATACCGGACACGCCTGCGGTTTCGATTTTGGTCAGCATATGATGCAGACCGTGACCGAACTCATGGAACAGGGTGATCACTTCATCGTGAGTAAACAGCGCAGGTTTGCCGTTCACCGGGCGGTTGAAGTTACAGGTCAGATAGGCCACCGGTTTTTGCAGCGAGCCATCGGCACGGCGCATTTTGCCCACACAGTCATCCATCCACGCCCCGCCGCGTTTGTGTTCGCGAGCGTAAAGGTCAAGATAGAAGCTGCCGCGCAGCTCGCCCTGGTCGTCATACAGCTCGAAGAAGCGCACGTCCGGGTGCCAGACGTCGATATCTTTTCGCTCTTTCGCGGTGATGCCGTAGATACGCTTCACGACTTCGAACAGGCCATTTACCGCGCGCTCTTCAGGGAAGTACGGGCGCAGCTGTTCGTCGCTGATGCTGTAGAGATGCTGTTTCTGTTTTTCGCTGTACCAGGTAATGTCCCACGGCTCCAGCTCTTCCACACCGTAATGCTCTTTCGCATAGGCGCGCAGCTGAGCCAGCTCGGCTTCACCCTGTGGGCGGGCGCGTTTTGCCAGATCGGACAGGAACTCCAGCACTTGCTGCGGGTTTTCCGCCATTTTGGTGGCCAGAGATTTTTCCGCGTAGTTGCCAAAGCCCAGCAGCTGAGCCAGCTCGTGGCGCAGCGCCAGAATCTCTTCCATCACCGGGGTGTTATCCCACTTCCCGGCGTTCGGCCCCTGGTCAGAAGCCCGCGTAGAATAGGCGCGGTACATCTCTTCGCGCAGCGCACGGTTGTCGCAGTAAGTCAGCACCGGCAGGTAGCTCGGGATATCCAGCGTCAGCAGCCAGCCGTCCTGCTCTTTGGCTTCCGCCTGAGCGCGCGCTGCCGCTAAGGCGCTTTCCGGCATTCCGGCAAGCTCGGCTTCATCGGTAATCAGTTTGCTCCAGCCCATAGTGGCATCGAGCACGTTGTTGCTGTAGGTGGACCCCAGCTCGGACAGGCGAGCGGAGATCTCCCCGTAGCGCTGCTGTTTGTCTTTTGGCAAACCAATCCCGGACAGCTCGAAGTCACGCAGGGCGTTATCCACCGCTTTCTTCTCGGCGACGCTCAAGTTGGCGTAGTTCGCACCGTCGCGCAGATTGCTGTAGGCGTTATACAGGCCTTCGTGCTGGCCAACCCAGGTGCTGTATTCGGACAGCAGCGGCAGCGTTTGCTCATAGGCTTCGCGCAGCTCCGGGCTGTTCTGTACCGAGTTCAGATGGCTGACCGGGGAGAACAGGCGGCCCAGGCGATCGTCCACTTCTGCCAGCGGCTGAACCAGGTTCTGCCAGCTATAAGGCGCGCCCTGCGCAACCACGCTTTCCACCGCCGCACGGCAGTCGTCCAGCGCTTTAGTCACAGCGGGAACAACATGCTCCGGTTTGATGGCGGAAAACGGCGGCAGCTCAAAAGAGGTCAGTAAAGGATTGGTCATAAGCGCGTTCCTGATTAAAAGGGAGAGAGAAGCGCTCAAGCGGCGCTTTGTGCATGGAGTCTAGCATGGGGTCAAGTGTAGCGAATTTCAATCCCGGACATTGCGCTGAGCTAGCCGGGAAAAGGGGCAGCAGGCGCTGCCCCGGGCGGTCAATCAGTGGGATTTCGCGGCCATTGCGTAGGCCGCTGGCAGGTTCAGGCGCTGCCAGAACTGCTGGTCTGCCGTCGTGCCGGACAGCGGGTAGCCCGCAGGCAGCGCGGTTTTCACCATCAGGTCGCGGCGCTGGGCGGCGGAAAGCTTAGGCAGCGCGGCTTCCAGCAGAACTTCCGCCCCTTGCGGCACTTTCAGGGCTTGCTTCTCGCCCTTCTGCTGCGGCAGGTCGTAAGTCATGGTGAAGCGGTAAAGTTCTTTCATCGCCGGGGCGCGGTAAGGATCGTCTTTCGCGGAAGATTTCGCACATTCAGCCAAAGAGGTGCCGCACTCTTTTTCCAGCGCGGTACGCAGCTGATCGCGGGCTTCGTTAAACAACACGCGGTATTTCGGGTCGTTCAGGTAGTTGGCGACATTGCGCTGCGCCACCATACGGGAGCCCATCACATCCAGCGGGTAATGCACGCCCAGCACAATGCGCGAGTAACCGTAGCGCGCGCCACGCTCAACCAGGGGTTCAAAGCGCTCCGGCACCATCTCGGCCATCAGCAGCGCGTCGGTGTAACCGGTGTTGGTGTGGCCACTTGGGAAGGAGCCGCCGTCTGCGGTGTACGGTTTGTTATCTTTAATCACCACATCATCCGGCACGAGGTGAATGGTGTTGCCCTGGATCAGGAACGGACGCGGGTTATTGAAGTGCTTCTTCGCCGCGCTGGTGCTGACTTCGGAGGCTTTAATCAGCGCTGCGGCTTTACTCAGCTCGCCTTTATCGTAGGCGGCCAGGAAGGCTTTCCCCAGGCGCGGCCCCATGGCGTCGCTCAGGAAGTAGAGGTGGTTGATGCCCTCGGCATCCGCCAGCGCCTGATGGCGCGAAGTCTGTACGGCATTCAGGTTGATGTTGGTGACCGTTTCAAGGTTCTGCTTAATCACCGAATCCGGCAGCTTGCTGAACGCGGAAAGCAGCTCAATACCCGCCTTCTGGTTGGCTTTAGTCTGGAAGTCATAGCCGCTTGCTTTCAGCCAGGCTGTATCCGCCAGCTTTTTGCTTTGCTTCGCTTTATCTAACTGATCGCGGGTCAGTTTATCCGCATCGCCTTTCAGGGCATTGCGCAGCGCCGCCAGGGACTGCATCTCAAGATCATCAAACGCCTGGCTGCTGTTTGCCGGGGTCACGCTATTGGCTATCGCCGCGGCCTGCGGAAGAGACACATCCTTAGCCAGCGCGGGCAGAGATACGGCTAACGCAGCGGCCAGCATAGAAATACGAAGTTTCATTATTTTTCCTTTTATTCAAACGATTACCTTGCCTGGCAGCGACGCTATCCTGGTAATTTGACGTTTTTATGACACCGTTATGTTTTGAAACGCTTTCTCCCCGACTGAAACAGCCTCGCGCCCGGGCGGTAATCCGCCGCAATCTGCGGTAAACTGTGGGAAATTTGTTTTCTTATTCGTGGAACACCATCCCTCATGCTCAGCTATCGCCACAGCTTTCACGCCGGTAACCATGCCGACGTACTGAAACACACCGTTCAAAGCCTGATTATTGAATCGCTTAAAGAGAAGGAGAAACCGTTTCTCTATCTCGACACTCACGCAGGCGCCGGGCGTTACCAGCTGAGCAGCGAGCATGCGGAGCGCACCGGCGAGTATCTGGAAGGTATCGCGCGCATCTGGCAGCAGGACGATTTGCCTGCCGAGCTGGAAGCCTATATCGGCGCGGTGCAGCATCTGAACCGCAGCGGCAACCTGCGTTATTACCCAGGCTCCCCGCTGATTGCCCGCCACCTGCTGCGCGAGCAGGACAGCCTGCAGCTGACCGAGCTGCATCCGTCCGACTTCCCGCTGCTGCGTTCGGAGTTCCAGAAGGACGATCGCGCCCGCGTTGAGCGCGCCGACGGTTACCAGCAGTTGAAAGCGAAGCTGCCGCCGGTTTCCCGCCGTGGGCTGATTCTCATCGACCCACCGTATGAGATCAAAACCGACTACCAGGACGTGGTGAAAGGGATCGCCGAAGGCTATAAGCGTTTTGCGACAGGCACCTACGCGCTGTGGTACCCGGTGGTGCTGCGTCAGCAAATAAAACGCATGATCCGCGACCTGGAAGAGACCGGCATCCGCCGCATCCTGCAGATCGAGCTGGCGGTTCGCCCGGACAGCGATCAGCGCGGCATGACGGCCTCCGGCATGATCGTGATTAACCCGCCGTGGAAGCTGGAACAGCAGATGGCGAACGTCCTGCCGTGGCTGCACAAAAAGCTGGTGCCAACGGGGACCGGCTCCACCACGTTGAGCTGGATTGTGCCTGAATAAGAAAGCTAGCCACTAGATAATTCGAGTTGCGGCCAGGCGGCAAGGGAGTGAATCCCCAGGAGCTTACTAAAGTAAGTGACTGGGGTTCAGGAGTGCAGCCAACACCGCTGCAGCTTGAAGTATGACGTGGCTATTACAACAATTGGTAGAACCTTTATCCCGGCGCGCTACAATCGCGCCTAATTTTCGACTCAAAAGGGAAACATCATGACCAAACATTATGACTACCTCGCTATTGGCGGCGGCAGCGGCGGTATCGCCTCGATTAACCGTGCGGCAATGTATGGGCAGAAATGCGCACTGATTGAGGCGAAAGATCTGGGCGGCACCTGCGTGAACGTCGGCTGCGTGCCTAAAAAAGTCATGTGGCACGCGGCGCAGATCGCCGAAGCGATCCACAACTACGGCCCGGACTACGGCTTTGACACCACGCTGAACCACTTCGACTGGGACAAGCTGATCGCCAGCCGCACCGCCTATATCGACCGTATTCATACCTCTTACGACAACGTACTGGGCAAGAATAAGGTGGACGTGATTCGCGGCTTTGCGAAGTTCGTGGATGCCCACACCGTGGAAGTTAACGGCGAAACCATCACCGCAGACCATATTCTGATCGCTACCGGCGGCCGCCCAAGCCACCCGAACATCCCTGGCGCTGAGTACGGCATCGACTCCGACGGCTTCTTCGAGCTGCCGGGCCTGCCAAAACGCGTGGCGGTTGTTGGCGCGGGCTACATCGCGGTGGAAATCGCGGGCGTGATCAACGCTCTGGGTTCAGAAACGCACCTCTTCGTGCGCAAACACGCGCCGCTGCGTACCTTTGACCCGCTGATCGTTGAAACGCTGCTGGAAGTCATCGAAGCAGAAGGCCCAACCCTGCACACCAACGCGATTCCAAAGGCGGTAGTGAAAAATGCAGACGGCAGCCTGACGCTGGAGCTGGAAGACGGCCGGGCGGAAACCGTCGACACCCTGATTTGGGCGATTGGCCGCGAACCGGCTAACGACAACTTCAACCTGCAGGTGACCGGTGTTGAGCTGGACGCCAAAGGCTACATCAAGGTTGATAAGTTCCAGAACACCAGCGTGCCGGGGATTTATGCCGTGGGTGATAACACCGGTGCGGTTGAGCTGACCCCAGTGGCGGTTGCCGCCGGTCGTCGCCTGTCCGAGCGCCTGTTTAACAACAAGCCGGACGAGCATCTGGACTACAGCAACGTGCCGACCGTGGTGTTCAGCCACCCGCCAATCGGTACAGTTGGCCTGACTGAACCGCAGGCGCGCGAGCAGTACGGCGACGATAACGTGAAGGTCTACAAATCCTCTTTCACCGCCATGTACACCGCCGTGACCTCTCACCGCCAGCCATGCCGCATGAAGCTGGTCTGTGCTGGCCCGGACGAGAAAATCGTCGGCATCCACGGCATTGGCTTCGGCATGGATGAAATCCTGCAGGGCTTCGCCGTGGCGCTGAAAATGGGCGCAACCAAGAAAGACTTCGACAACACCGTGGCGATTCACCCGACCGCAGCGGAAGAGTTTGTCACTATGCGTTAATCCCTCTCGGGATAGACCAAAAAGGCCAGAGGTAACTCTGGCCTTTTTTTTATTGGCTGCTCAACGTGTTATATCAGCGGCTTATGCAACAACTCTTCCAGCACCTTCAGTGGGGAATGCTGCGGATTCTGCATCGAATCCACCGGCAACAGGAAAGTTTGCTCCAGCATAAATTGCCCGCCCATGGCGGCATGCGGCGTCTGGTCAGAGAAACAAATCCAGCTGCTGCCCGGCGGAAAGTCGATGGCGACCTGCGGCCCCTGCTTTTGGTAGCCCGCATCGGCCTTCATCGCGTCGTGCATTTGCAGCATCAGGTGGTCGTAGTAACTGCGGCGGCTTTTAGTGATGCCGACGGCGTTCTGCAGCCAGCTGCTTACCGGGGAATAGCTTTTCAGCCGCGGGAGGAAACGCTCGGCCAGCGTCGGGAAGGCTTCGCCCACTCGCCAGCTACGGCTTTCACCGGCCGGATTGATGTTGGTGAAAATACGCAGAATGCGCTCGCCGTAGTTAGGCCGGGACGGGAACGCATCTACGTGCAAGCGGCTGTCGTCTTTACGCCAGGACGTGTTTTGCGTCCACTGCTTAACGGGATGCAGACGCAGGCTGTTGGTCGGCGAATGCAGCACCTGCTGGTATTCGGGTAGAAGAGTGGCAATCAGCTGCAGGCAGGATTCGTAATGGCGTTTTAACAATGCGCGAACTTCTGGTTCCTGTTCAACAACGGCCACGCCGGTCAGCTTATCCTTTAGCGGCTGGTAGCTGATGTTTTTACGTTTCGGATCCACGACAGCCGGGTTAAGCAGCGCTGTTTCCTGTTCGGTCAGCACAAATGCCAGTTGGGGAAGAAAGATAACTTTGCCCTGCTCCAGGTCGCCCACAACGGATTCTGCCGCTGTATTGCCCCATTGAGAAAGCGGATGAGTCAGGGCCGCGGTATCAAGAGTGATGTTTAGATCTGACATATTGATGTCCTTGCCACTGCTCCGGACAATACTTTTAACAGATAAATCTCCGGAACATTTTTATTTTTTGAAAGACGAATAGAAGCACGCCGCCGGAAGACCGCGAATGCATACCTGAAAGGAAGTGGGATCAGTATAATAAGAATGTAAATTGAAGGTTAAACAAAAGCTAAACATCGCCTTAGGCGCTAAATTAAAACGCACAAAATCATAAAATAACGCTCAGTGAATATTACACTCATTCATTGATATTATCGGCCATTAGTCTCGGCTAAATAACAATGGCCCGCTAAGCAGGCCATTTTTTATTTCCACTCGCTGCGCAACAGCGCATAGGCATATTCATCCCCCCACTCACCTTTAAAGAAAATATTCTTATGAAAGTGTGCTTCGCGACGAAAACCCAGTTTCTCCAACAGGCCGGCGGCGGCTTCGTTCCTGGCATCAACCGTCGCCACCAGGCGATGTTTGTTGAAGGTGGTGAACAGCAGTTCAATCGCCCCACGCACAGCTTCAAAAGCGAAGCCCTGGCGCTGGTGCCGTTCGTCAAAGGTCATGCCCAGCTCTGCCTGCTGGCCTTCATCGAAGAAGTGAACGGCAACGTCCCCCAATAAACGCTGATCATCGCTACGGACGACCGCAATCTGGAACCAGCTTTCATCGGTATTAAAGTCCAGCGGTGCCTGCTGAGCATAAAATGCCTCGGCATCGGCTTCGCTATAGCCATCCCAGCTCTGGTAGCGAGCGACTTCCGGCTGGTTACGGTATTCAATAAAAACAGGCAAATCCGCACGAGTAAACTTGCGCAGCGTCAGGCGCGGGGTGGTCAGTAACGGCTCCATAAGTCATTCCTGGTCAAAGTGTCTGGGTGTAGTGTCGGCATGCAGAGTAGCAGCTTTACATTTTTTCGATATTACGCCGAGTGCTCAGCGGCGCAGTAGCAAGTGTCATGTAAAAAAGAGAATGAAATGAATATGCTACGGGCAGCAGAGTTTTCATCGCCAAATAATTATTAGCTCGCTTACCTATTTAAACCCTCCAAATATGACTTAAGCTAAATTTTCTCAATAAATACATATGAATAGTTATGATATATCCTTGTAACAAAAAGCTACAATTTTAATTTTCTTTAAAATCAAACGATTCACAGCTCAAATATTAAGCGGTAGAAAATAATCTTTCCCCTGTCAAGTCGCAGTCCATAAAATAGCCCCCGTTTTGCCTGGCAAGACAAACTAATAATAATTTTCAACAACATAATTTATCGCGCAACAATAACCCTTTACGGCCTTTAACCTGTCCGTACAGGTTTATTTTTTGCAACACCAAACCAATGTTATAGAAAACAGAACGATACATCATGCACAAGCAAAAATACCTGCCTGTAGCCGCCGCATTGCTGTTTAGCCCGGCGCTACTCGCTTCAACCAGCTTTAATTTCTCACCCGATGCAGTTAGCACGAATATTTCCACCAGCGTTTTAAACGGAGAATCTAAAGAGCTCGTTTATAATCAAGGCGATGGCAGTAAATTAAGTGAACTGAAATGGAAAATCAAAAATACACCTATTATTAAAGGCGGTATTAGCTGGGACGCACAGCGCTACATCACCCTCAATGCTAACGGCTGGACAACCTTCGCCTCTCGCGGCTCGCATATGTCCGACTATGACTGGCAAACGCCTGGCCAGAGCCACTGGAGCGACAAATCTACCCACCCGGATACCAGCCTGAATTACGCCAATCAGTTCGATCTCAACCTGACCGGCTGGCTGTTAAAAGAACCTGCTTATAGCCTCGGCATCGTCACCGGTTATCAGGAAACTCGCTATAGCTGGACGGCCAGAGGCGGCTCATACAATTATTTCAACGGAGCCCTTGTCGGTGAATTCACTGCCGGGAAACCGGGGATTGGCTATAGCCAGAAATTCAGCGTGCCTTATATTGGGCTAACCAGTAGCTACCGCTATCAGGACTTTGATATTGCAGGGCAATTTAAATTCAGCCCGCTGGTTAATGCCCAGGATAATGACGAGCACTATATGCGTCAGCTGAGCTTTAGCGAGAAAAGTAGCCATTCCAATTATTACGCTGCAACCGTCTCGGCCGGTTATTACGTCACGCCAAATACCCGGCTGTACACGGAATTAACCTGGACACGCTTTGCTGAAGCAAAAGCGTCAACCAAGACCCGCGATAATAATACCGGGGAAACCTGGACTCAGGGCAGTGGGTCAGCCGGCCTGAGTAACGACAGCTACACCTACGGCGTCGGGATTCAGTATCGCTTCTAAAGGGTTTTACAGATCAAGTTGAGGAAACTCAGCCCGGATTGTGTGATTTTCACCAACCGGGCTGAGAGATGTTCTTATGCTTGAATAGCATAAATAGTGTTGCATTTTTAATGCCTCCCGCCACAGTAATCATCAATAAAAAACATACTCTCAATATATCTTTATAAGATTGCCATTTTCTTCCAGCCTGTAAATACCATCATCAACTGTGAACGTAAGCCCTCTATTTTTACTGTAATTGATTCTAAAAACTGAATCTTTCTCAATACAGTTGACTTTTGTTTTCATATCATAGAAACAAAGTCGATCATACTTTCCTTCTTCTTTATACCCCTCACCGAATAGCCAAAAAATAATCGTATAGCCGCCGTAGGATGCAGGCCCTGGAATATCATACTTCGCTTTCAGCATCTCTTTATTTTCCAGCCACCAGTTTATTTTACCTCTACTCGTAAAAGGGAAATTTTTAACCAAAACATCGCTATAGTTACCATCGTAATGAACAGCGACAATCTCCACCGGGCGAAGTGACTGCCATAGCAGGTAACCTGCTAAGACACAGCCCACCACAACTAGCAAGGAAAGTGCTTTCTTATTTTTGTATTTCATTTAGCCCCCGGCGATACAAGTTACTCGCTTGATATTAAATCAATAAAAAATATACTCTCAATATATATTTATAAGATTGCCATTCTCTTCCAGCCTGTAGACACTGCCATTAACAGTGAGCTCTAATCCTGTATTTTTACTATTACTGATTCTAAAAACTGAGTCTTTATCAATACAGTTGACTTTTGTTTCCATATCATCGAAACAGAGTCGGTCATACTTTCCTTCTTCTTTATAGCCCTCACCGAAAAGCCAAAAAATAATCGTATAGCCACCGTAAGATGCAGGTCTTGGGATATCATACTTCGCTTTCAGCATCTCTTTATTTTCCAGCCACCAGTTTATTTTACCTCTACTCGTAAAAGGGAAATTTTTAACTAAAACATCACTATAGGCGTTTCTCTGATGGACAGCGACAATCTCAACCGTGCGAAGTGACTGCCATAGCAGGTTACCTGCTAAGACACAGCCCACAAAAAATAACAGGGAAAGTGTTTTATTATTTCTTACTTTCATTACGTCCTCCGGTAATTTCGATGGTGGCCTCCATATTGGTCATAAAGGGTTTAAAGGCAAACTGGCTGTAGCGCTGAAGGACAAACCAGATCCGGAAAAATCGAAATTGGCTAAATTTCACCTTTGAAATATCGTCATCATCCAGCCCAAAGTGGTCCTGGACTTTATAATGCACAACGGCACGATAGCGCTCTTTACCAACCACCAGAGACTTAATCGTGATATGCGTTGCCCAGGTATCGTGCACGGTGATGCCTAGGCCGTTAAAGTTGTCCTGGAAGCGGTCAAACTTTGGCAATTTTCCACTCTTAACTGCATCTGTCAGTTGCCCCTTGTTCCCGGCAGGATAACAGCCTCTCTCCCAGTCAATAAATAGCCTAAAAGCTTCCTGCAAATAAAGTCGCGTGCTGTTTTCAGGCGAACTATCACTCAAAATATGCGCCTCCAACGCGCTATCCAGTAATGGATGACAGAACGATTCGTCACTATTTTTTTGCATATGGGTAATCATCAGCTCGATCAGCAAGTTGTACGGGCGGTGCAACGCAAACGGACGGGATAGGTGCCGAAACTCATCAAAAAGGATCTCTGCGCACTCCCTCTGGGTCAGTTTTTCACCTTCCTTTAGATAGCCAGGGAACATTAAGTGCGGCTGGGCGAAGGGACTGATTGTCGTCAATGTGTAAGGGTTTACCCTGGTGGAAACGTCTAACAGATGAAACCGCGCCTTCAAAACGATGTCAGACAGATCGCCGCATTGCATATCGCTGGCGGTATAGTCATCCATCTTTTTCTGGGTTTTAAATATCGTACAGGGAAACTGAAGTGCCGGCATAAATACCTTCCTGGTATATTGTTCACGAGGCTCATCTTGAGCGCCGCTTATGATAAGCGGCATATACATACGGCGCGTAATATCTTTTATATTTTCAGTAAAAACTTAGACCCTGGTCATTATTTTTCACTCACAGCATAAAGCTAACTCACTTTATTTAATTTTATACATTCATCTAATAAATATATTAAATGGAATTATTATAAAAATATTATTGTATTAACGGATAAAATTTCCCCCCAAAGGTCTGCCAGCGCGCAGACCCTTTTTCTTATCTGTGCTATAACACAGCGGCTTATTTTCAGGGAGATAACCATGCGACAAAGAGTGATTGCCTGCCCGATTATTCAGAATCAGGGCCAATATTTGCTGTGCAAAATGCCACAAGATCGCGGGGTGTTTCCCGGCCAGTGGGCGCTGTCCGGCGGCGGCATTGAGCCGGGTGAAACCATGGAAGAAGGGCTGCGGCGTGAAATTCGGGAAGAGCTGGGCGAAGCGCTGATTATTTCGCATATCGAGCCGTGGACCTTCCGCGATGATGTGCGGATGAAAACCTACGCCGATGGGCGCAAAGAGCAGGTGTACATGATTTACCTGATGTTCGACTGTACCAGCGAAAACCGCGAGATAACCATTAACGAAGAGTTTGAGCAGTACGCCTGGGTCAGCCCGCAGGACCTGGCGAGCTACGATCTGAATGAAGCCACCGCCGCGACGTTCCGTGATAAAGGGCTGCTTTAAGGCGCTGAGCAGCCCGAAGGCTGCCCGGCACGGCTAGCGCATCGCGTTGTATATCGCCTGCTGAATTTTGACGGTCTGTTCGTCCACCGGCTCCGGCTCCAGCCCCTGAGCGGTCGCATCTTCATAACGCTGCTTCTGCGCCGCCAGGCGCAGCTGAGCGCGCTCAACTTCTTCCTTCTGGCGCTGTACCGCCGGGGCAGAACTGCAGAAGCTGGCGAGGAATTGCTTTCTCAGCGAAGTCAGCTTTTGCCCTTTCTTCATGCCTAACTCGGTGGAGCCGATCAGCCTGCGGCAGGGCCGGGTTTCATCCATTTGCGGGCGATACTGCAGCAAAATGGTCAGCACATCGCGGTCATCCACCGCCAATGCCTGCTCGGCAAAATAGACTTTCCAGTTCATCCCGCCCTGCATGAACAGACGCACAATACGGGCGTCGTTACGGTTAATCGCCGCCCGCAGGTTATTTTCATCCCAGGTGATACCCATATTGGCGAGCATGTCCCGCGGGCTGTTGGATTCCGGCCGCTCTTTCTGCTGCACCGGCGCACTCACGATTGGCGGAGCCGCCGTCACCTCAGGCTTTGAAGAGTCATCACTCAACAGATAGAGACCAATCACCGCCACCGCTACCACCACAATCCCTACAGATGCCCAAAGCGCGGTGGAGATCATGTCGGTAGTGTCATGCTGTTTTTTGGCCGTGCGCGGGTCATAACGCTCAATGGATTCTCTGATCTCTTCCGGGTCACCGCCCTGAGCCGCATGATTTTTACGCGCCTGTTCAAGGTAGCTTTGCAGCGCGGCATCATCCGCGTCCAGCAGCGAGGAAGGATTCACTTTGGTGCGGCCTTCACTAAAGGCTTTCTGGACAGGGCCGCTGATTTCACCGAAATAGCTGTCCAACAAAGCCACCTGCACGGTCGTCAGCGGCTGCTTGTGCATCAGGTCATTGCGGATTTGACGGGTGCCATCGAGAAAAATTTGCAGGGTTTTACGCTGGTCGATCAGAAAACCCAGCTGAGGCGAGTTTTGGTAAATTTTGGCGTAGTGATGGGCGAACTCTTTCTTATCCACCAGCATCAACGCCAGCTCGCTGAACTTCATGCCGCTCAGCACGTCGCCCCGCTCGCCTCGCTTCAGCCAGCGGCGAACTTTGTCAGCCCCAAACTGGCTTTTTAGCTGATTGACCAGCTCCGCCTGGCTTTCCCAGGCCTGATTAACCAGCCCTTTCAACATTAACTCAATGGCGCGCATCTGCTGCTGGGCGCCTTTTTGTAGCCCGTCAACGTCGGAGGAAAGCTCGGTGGAATAGCCCAGCAGGGGCTGCTTGAAGCGCACATGCTCCAGATAGCTGGTGAACCGCAGGGCAGCGAGGAGTTGGTTCTGGCTAACTTCCTGCCCGCTTTCATACTGCGGCACCAGCTGCTGTAAATGGCGTAGGAGCAGCGTAAATTGTGAAATCTCAGAGTCGTTAAGATTCAGCCGCTTTGCCACCGCCCCCCAGCTTCCCAGCGCCATGCGGGCCTGCTCCAGCTGCTGGAAAAACCATTGCGGATCTTTGCCTTCGGCGGCACGAATATTCAATAGCGGCAGGATCTGAAGCGAAGCTTGCCGAATAATTCCCAGACACGTCTCAAAGTGCTCCCGCATCTGCAATGTTGCGCTGCTCATGATAGTCCTTTGTCGATGTCCGGCCTGACGTTGCCGAACGCAGAAAAAACTGTTTTTTCCGCCCCAGGCGGCTATTTTTTATGGTTATTAATGCCAAGGCCAAACTTCGCCATTACAGCCGAGTGTAAAGCAGCCCGCCGGGAATCAATGGCGATAAAAAGAGCGATTTAGTCAGGTATTTTCTAGCGCTTGCTCGGCGATTTCACCCACTCGCTTTAGCGCCGCCTCGGTGACGGCATCGAGAGGCAAAGCATAGTTAAGACGCAGGCAATTGCGATATTTGCCGGAAGCAGAAAAGAGTGAACCACTGGCGACGTATATTTTCTCTTCCCGTAGCAGGAGGTTAAAGCGTTCCACATCAACGTTTTCCGGCAGCTCAATCCAAAGCAGAAAACCGCCTTGCGGTCGACTTACGCAAATGCCGCAGGGGAAGTACTGCCTCACACGGCAGGAAAAGTGATCGAGATTCCGCTGGTATTGTTGCCTCATACGTCTCAGGTGGCGGTGATAGTGGCCTTCGCGGATAAACCCGGCAATCGCATGCTGAGTAAAGACCGACGTGCTGCCGGTCCCGATATACTTCATGTGCAGGACGCGGTCGAGATAGCGGCCGGGAACAATCCAGCCAATACGCAGGCCGGGTGCCAGCGTTTTAGAAAATGAGCCACAAAGTAAAACGCAGTCACCGACGTCCAGAGATTTAATGGTCATCGGGCGTGGGTACTCGTAGGTAAGCTCGCCGTAAACGTCATCTTCGATAATGGCAATGTCGTAGCGTTTCGCCAGACTGAGTACGGCCTTTTTACGCGCGTCTGGCATAATAAACCCCTGAGGGTTATTGCAGTTCGGCACCAGAAAAATCGCTTTAATCGGCCACTGTTCAAGCACCAGCTCCAGCGCCTCCAGGCTCATCCCGGTCACAGAGTCGGTTGGGATCTCCACCACTTTCAGGCCATAGCCTCGCAGCATCTGCATGGTGCCGTGGAATGACGGCGACTCAACCGCCACGATATCCCCCGGTTCACAGACCGCACGAATGGCAATCGACAGCGCTTCGTGGCAACCGTTGGTCACCACAATATCGTCAGCGTTCACCACACAGTTGCTGTCCAGCAACAGACGGGCAATTTGTTCACGCAGCACTTTGGTGCCCTGAATTTCGTCATAACCCAGTACTTCAGCGGCCTGATGCTGGCTCAATCTGCCCATTTCCCGCAATAGCGGCTTGACGGTCGATTGCGTGAAATCAGGCGCTCCACTGAAAAATCCCGGCGCTTCGCCGCTGTAGCGGAGATTAATCATCTCCAGCACTTCACTCCATTGCTTAACTTCCACGGGCCAACGCGCGGGACGCGAAAGGCGTGGAAGCGGCGGCACGGCTTTGCGCGGTGAAACAAAGTAGCCGGAACGTGGCTGAGGGGAAATCAGCTGCTGGTCTTCCAGGACGTGATACGCCTGTTGCACGGTGCTGATACTGACGCCATGTTCGCTGCTCAGGCTACGCACCGAGGGCAAACGCTCCCCGCTTTGATATAGCCCCTGCTCAATGCGCTCAGCCAGCAGCGTGGCAAGATGTTGGTAACGCGTCATGCTGTATCCTCACCGGAAACCATACAGAAGGAAAAACCGATACAGAATGGCGCAATAAATACCATTCAGCTCATGTTTTAGCCCTTCTGTATGTTAAAGAAAAGTAATTTTTGAATCTGTCTGCTTTTGCCCGCTGGCCCCATGATAACTCCAGGCAAACCGCAAGGAGTCACATCATGGGCTTTGAAGAGAACCACCATCGCAGACCGTTTTATGGCCTGGTGATGCTTTACCAGTATTTTCGCCGCAGCCGCCAGCGCCGCCAGGCTTTGCGGGCGCTGCGCGAGCTGAGTCCGGAGCAACTCAGGGATATGGGGCTGACGAGGGATGATTTATCACGCTGGGAATAACGCTTAAGCGGTGCCACACGCTGGCACCGCTTTTTATTTACTGCTATCAAAAGGAGGGTAAGACAACAACAACGATAATCAGGAGCCGCATGAACATCACCGACCTGCCTTTTACTACCACCGACTGGGCAACTCTCACCCCTACCGAACATCCCGGCATTACCGGCAAAGCGCTGTGGCGCACGCAGCAGTTTGGGCCGATCCGCGTGCGCATGGTGGAATACACCGCCGGCTATCTGGCCGATCACTGGTGCCAAAAAGGACACGTTTTGCTGTGCCTGAAGGGCGAGCTGCAAACTGAGCTCGAAGATGGCCGCCAGTTTACGCTAACCCCAGGTATGAGCTACCAGGTGGCAGACGGCGCGGAGCCTCACCGCTCCTCAACGGCATCAGGTGCCGTCCTGTTTATTGTGGATTAACGCCATGTCGACAATTTTGACACCTCGCCTGGCGCTCAGCCAAATTACCGAAGCCGACTGGCTATTTTTCCGCTACCTGCAGCAGCAGCCGGACGTCATGCGCTACGTGGCCGATAACCGACCGGAGGCAGAGATCCGCCAGGCTTTTGACGCCCGTCTTCCCGGATGGCAGCCGGGCAGCCGCCACTGGCTCTGTATGGTGATGCGTCACCGCAAAACCGGCGTGCCGATTGGCGTCACCGGTTTTATTCTGCGCGAGGACGATATCGCGGAAGTCGGCTTTTTACTCGACCCGTCGTTTCACGGGCAAGGCTACGGGTATGAGTCGCTGTACGAGGTGTGCGCCTTTGCGTTTGCGGAGATAGGCATCCGCAAGCTTGTGGCCACGGTCACCGCCGGAAATGTTCCGTCGAAGAAAGTGCTGGAGAAAGTCGGGTTTCAGCAGGAAGGCACGCTGCGGGAAAACTACTGGCTGAATGAACGCTGGCAGGATGACTGGATTTTTGGCCTGTTGGCCCGGGAGTTCAGATAAAACACGGGCCGCACGAGGCGGCCCATACTGCGTGATTCAAGACTTAGTTGTAGATTTCAGCCACGCCGTACATTTTGTTATCGCCACCGGCGGAAACAATGCGGATAGACTTCGCGCCTGCCTGCTCGGCTTTCTGCTGCAGCTGGTGTTGCAGGCTGTCGAGGTTAGACGCGCCGCTGACCGATACGGTGCCCATTTTCTGGCTGGCAGCTGGCTGTGCTTCCGCAGCAAAACCGGAGAAGGAAGCAGCGAGAGTCATAACTACGGCAAAATATTTGATGCTTTTCATGATAATTACCTTTGCATTTTGTTTAGTTGGAAGGCTGACTGCCTTCGATGAGATAAGAATAGCGCCGCCGTGTTTTGTTTTTTAGCGGAACAATTCGCTTATCTCTTTCAAAAAAACTGAACACAAAGTAACCATAATAAAAGCGGCGCTGGGCAGTCACCAGATCCAGCGCACGCCGACATTCCCCGTCACTACCCGCTGCCGCTCGCCGCCGAAGTTTGTCAGGTAGCCTGTCGTAGCATATAGGCTGCCGTTCTGGCTCACCTGCGCCACCAGCCCCGCTCCAATTTGACCGGCCGTTTGCCCAATGCTATTAGCGATCGTCGTGCTGCCATCGAAAGCGGTTTCATCATCCTGACCGAATGACCGCAGCACATTGGCGCGCAGATAAGGCTTCCAGTTCACGCCGCTCGCCTCAAACGCCCACTGCAGCCGGGCCCCAACCCGTCCCTGCCAGGTGTTGCCATTGTTCCAGCGAACATCGGAGACGCCATCATGCAGCGAATCCAGCGAGGTTCTTTGCCAGACCAGCTGTGCCTGAGGTTCAAGCGTCACCCCTTCGCCGAGGGATACGGGCAACCCCGTCTCAACAGAGCCGGTCACCGCATTGCCGCTGGAAGAAGCACTCACCTCGTTGACCGAGTTAGTATTCAGCCGCAGCGCGCTGCCCATTAACACCGCGTCCGTATACCAGCCGGAGGCCGCAACCCTTGTCCAGTAGCCGCCGTAGTTGTAGTTATTCAGCTGCATTTTGCCGACGCGCATGCCCTGTTTCGCCAGTGCAAAACCATCAACGTCCCCGGTCGCTCTGGAGAACCCGAACAGGATACCGAGGTGATGCGTCGCCCCGCTATCCTCAGTGGCGGTATACAAATCCTGCCCCAGCTGCAGCCCCCACAATGTGCCATTGAAGGACGGGTTCACATCTCCACTTTGATGAATATCCGCGTGGCTTCCCCAGCTTCTGGCCCAGAAGGCCGGTGCTTTGTTATCGCCGCTCAGCAGGCTCTGCTCACCCTGGCGGTCGTGGAAGGTGTCGATCTGCTGCAGGTTAAGCTGGCGAGCAACGGCGGGCACTTCGGCGTACAGCGCAACTTCTGGTCGGTAAACGTTCAGCGTCTCATTGCCGTGAGAAGCATCCACGATGGACTCAGGCGTTTCTTCTGCCGGGGTGACCGACGTTGTCGAGTCCGGTACGACAGTATTGCGCAGATACCAACTCCCGCCGCTGCCGTCGGAGACGCCGCCTTTGGCGAGATAATAGGAATATGCCCCTGCGCTAACGGTGCCCCCCGAAAGAGTGAAGGCATTCGCCGTGCTGGTCGCGCCGTTAGTGGCCTGCACCACCTGGATACCATCGGCCACAATTGGCGCCCCGGCGCCGCCGAGATTAGTGACCTTCAACGTGCTGCTGCCCGAAGCGCTACCGCCGCTGAGGATAAGCTTATCCGACGCAGCCCCGTCCCCCGCCAGAACACTATTCAGCGCAATCATGCCGTTCTGACCGCTATAGTTTCCGGCTACGGTCAGGCTATTCCCCACGCCGCTGCCACCAAGCTGAACAAGCCCTGTGTTGGTCAGGTTGCCGTTAATCTGGAAGTTACCGGGCATTTCGTTGGCGTGTGCTGTTAATGCATTTGCGACAGCAATTCTGCCGCCATTAACGACATCACCATTGACGATACCGTAACCCCCCAGGGTAGCACCGTTGACCACCGTCACCGCCACGGGCGCGGAAGCATTGCCGAGCGTTCCGGCTAAATCAAAGGTTCCACTTTGCATCAATGCCGTAGCAAATGAGCCATTTCCGGCCCACGTCCAGTCGCTGCCATTCATCGTTAACGTTTTGAAGTTAACAAAATCATTTGTGGCGCTGCCTGCCCCCTCAAGCGTCACGCTGTTATTGCCCAGCCCGCCATCGGCCAGGCCAACAATTTGTGAGCCGGTCTGGAGGATCAGCGAAATGCTGCCGTTGCCGCTAAGGATCGCCGTGCCGCTTCCCCCCTGAATCAGCCCGGCGTTGGTGATGGTGATGTTGCCGTTAGTCGACCGGATACCGATGCCGTTATTGCTGATGATTTGCCCGCCGGCCAGGTTGTTGATCGTGGTGTTAAAACTGCTGCCGAGCGTGTTCGCTACCACGCCGTCCACGCTGCCACTGGAAGAGGCGGTGCCGGTGGTCTGAATCAGGCCGCTGTTGTTTAGCGTGCCGTTGTTACCCTGCAAAAACACCGTGGGCGCGTCCCGCCCGGAAGTGGTCAGTGTCCCGCTGTTGTTCACCGTGCCGCTGCCACCCAGCAGCGAAATGGCCCTGGCGTTATTCCCCGACGTGGAGATAGTACCGGTATTGGTGATGGTATTTCCTGCAGCGCCAGGATTACTCTGCCCCCAGGCCGCGGTCATGCCGTAAGAGTTATTGCCGCTGGTGATGATAGTGCCGTTATTGATCAGCGTATTGTTATTGCCGTTAGCGGCCATGCCGTCGTTGTAGGCCCCGGTGGTGGTCAGCGTGCCCGTCGCGCCATTAGTCAGCGTATTACCGTTATTCACGCCCAGCAGCAGCGCCCCACGGTTCGCCACGCCCGTGCCGTTATCAGAGAGAGTCAGCGCCCCGGCGTTGTTGATATTACTGCCGCTGTCCACCGAAAACGGCGTCGCCTGGGTGGTCAGCGAATAGCTCCCGCTCACGGTTGAGTCGAGATTAATCGTGACGTTATTACTGCCTGCGGTGGCAACCACCGGCGGAATACCCGAACCGCTACAGGTCACGGTATCCCCGCTATTCGGCGCTGACGACGAACAGGCGGCGGAGGCGGATAAAGGAAGCGCGCCGGTGAAACCGACCAGACAGACGGGAACCAGAGTCAAAGCCTTATTTTTCATGTTTACTCTCGCAGCAAGAAAGATAAACAAAGGGTTGGCGTTCCCTGCGGCCTCGCGTTGAGACGGGCAAATTGTCCAGTGGTGGGGCTGGGGCAGAAGAAATCCACACCCGGCACTTAACTATAGAGCCAGGTGGAGATTTAAGAGGCTGATGAGGCGGGTTTTATCGGCTTATTTCACCGAAAAGAGAGCGCGGTCAGAATTCCGTACGGGAGAAACCGGTCATCTCGGTCAGTTCCATCTCGCGACCCAGAGCGGTCATCGGATGAACAATCACCAGGCCACGCACGCTTTTCTTGAGCTTGCCCATATCAGCCTGCTCTTTTTTGGTAATCGCACGCTTGTATGGCAGCGCCACCAACTTCTGCGCTTCTTTGCTCAGCTTCTGGTTACGCACCGCCTGCAGGCGAGCAATTTCGATTTCCAGCTTCTGCCGCTCTTTTTCCAGCTCGGCATATTTTTCCGCTTCGTTGATCAGGTGCAGGCCTGGCATTTCGTGGCGGATAGCGTCCAGACGGTCGCTAAGGCGTTTAATTTCTGCTTTTTCGATTTCTTTCATTTTGACTTACCGTGAATAAAGATGGCTTGCTGGCAAGGATACACGATCCTGAGGGACAGGGCGAAAAGCGGCTATTTCTGGAAGGCTTTTTTTAAGCTGATCCGGGAGATCAGCTCTGTCAGGGAAAGTACCATTGTGGAGCGAACAATTTGCATGTAGCGCTGACGCTGCATCGCCAGCAGCTCAGGATCGCTGCCGTCAACGAAGGTCGGCGTCGGCGGGAGCGCCGTCACGCAGTGCAGCTCGCCGAACGGGCCAAGCATTTCGTCATCGGTAAAGCTGTACTCGTTGCCGTCGTGGTTCAGCTCTTCGCGGAGCGCCATCAGCAGCTCGCAGTCTTCGTACTCAGCGCGATTCAACACGCCCAGTCCGTAGATAAGCTTCAGGCGTACCGAAAGGTCGCCCAGCGGGCCGTCGCCGTCCAACAGGGGCTCAACCGCATATTTCACCGCGTAGTCGTCCTTGCGGAACACCTGCAGCACCAGGATATTTACCGCTTCGGTTAACAGCTCGACGGCAGCAATCAGCAGGCTTCTTACGGTTTTGCCGGCATTCAGTCGCTCAAGCACGCGGTTTTCAAAGGCCTGGGTTTCTTCCATTTTTGCCTGCATCACTAAACATGTTTCAGGCGCGGTATCCACCGCGCCTGCATAGGGTTACGCTATGGCGTTATACGCCTTCACCGCCTCAGTCACGGCTTCGCTGTTCGCATCCAGACCGGACACTTCCGCCAGCGCCGCCTGCGGGCCTTTCTCCGCCAGCAGCTGTTTCAGCTCCTGCGCCTGCGGGTCCTGCTCGCTGTGGTAGTGCATTGCCGCCGCAATCCCTTTAATCAGGTTCACGTGAGGCAAACCGTACTCAATTGTCCCCAGCAGCGGCTTAACCAGGCGGTCACCCGCGCTGAGTTTACGCAGCGGCTGGCGGCCAACGCGTTCCACGTCATCCTTCAGATACGGGTTTTCGAAACGACCGAGGATTTTCTTGATGTACGCGGCATGTTTGTCGGCTTCAAAGCCGTAGCGCTTAATCAGCACCGCGCCGCTCTCTTCCATCGCCCCTTTCACTACGGCGCGCACTTTCTCATCAAGAATGGCATCGCGGATAGTCTGGTGCCCGGCCAGCTGACCGAGGTACGCGGTTATAGCATGCCCGGTATTCAGCGTGAAGAGCTTGCGCTCGACAAACGCCATAAGATTATCAGTAAGTTCCATGCCAGGAATGTTCGGCAGGTCACCTTTAAACTGGGTTTTATCGACAATCCACTCGCTAAAGGTCTCCACGGTCACTTCCAGAGGATCGTTAGTGGCGGATTCCGACGGCGGCACAATGCGGTCAACCGCAGAATCGACAAAGCCAACGTGCTGCTCAACCCACGCCCACGCCTCGGCAGACAGCGCTTTCTTGACGTGCTCTTTCAGCTGGCTGGTGCCGCGCACCATGTTTTCACAGGCGATGATGTTCAGCGGCGTTTCGTTGCCGTTCGCGCGGCGCAGCTCCAGGCCTTTGGCAAGCGTTGGCGCGATGCGCTCCAGCACAACCGGGCCGACGGCGGTGGTGATCAGATCAACCTGAGCGATAAGGGCCACAACGTCATCGCCAATGCTGCTGACGGCATTCACGTTGGAGACGGTATCAATCTGCTGCTGCTCGCCCACTACGTGAACCTGGTAGCTGTGACGCGCGTTCAGGGAATCCAGAACCACCTGGTTTACGTCGGCAAAAGTCAGCTGCAGACCGGCGTCCGCCAGCAGTTTACCGATAAAGCCACGACCGATATTACCTGCACCAAAATGTAATGCTTTCATTGCGTTAACCTTCCTGATTATTTCACCCGTGAGGGCTGGGGTAAGGATACTGTATGCGAATCCCCTCACCCTAGCCCTCTCCCCAAAGGGGAGAGGGAACATCCAGAACTTCCCCCGTTTACTCCCTCTCCCTTTCAGGGAGAGGGTTGGGGTGAGGGTCCTACTTCTTACCGGCCAGCAGATCCAACACTTCCTGAACGCTGGTGGTGTGCGCCAGGCGCTCAATCACCGACTCATCATCCAGCGCGTTGGTCAGGCTGGTGATCACCTGGATGTGTTCGTTATTGCGGGCAGCAATCCCGATAACCAGGCGAGCCACGTCTTCCGGCTCTTCACCAAAGTGAACGCCTTCAGGATACTGGCAGAACACCACGCCGGTTTTCAGCACGCGATCTTTCGCTTCCACGGTGCCGTGAGGAACCGCAATACCTTCGCCCAGATAAGTCGGGGTCAGTTTTTCACGCTCAAACATCGCGTCCACGTATTCCGGCTGCACGTAGCCGCCGTTCACCAGCTGTTCACCGGCAAAGCGAATCGCTTCTTCTTTATTGCTGGCTTTCAGGCCGAGGAACACGTTACCCGCGCCCAGCTTGAACACCGCGTCTTCGCTGGAAACAAAGCTGTCTTCCAGGCTGTGCATCACTTTTTCTTCTTTCTGACTCAGGTTCTGAGAAGCCAACAGGCGCTCAACCAGGTTGGCGTAAAGGCTGCTGTCGAGGAAGTTAGTCAGGGAGATATGCTGTGCCTGCGGCACCTGGCGCATCGCACGCTCGGTCAGGTCACGGTGGGTAATCACCAGGTCAACGTCGTCCGGCAGGCTGTTGATCGCGCAGTTGGTCACGGAGATGTTTTTCAGGCCAGCGTCGTTCACTTTCTTACGCAGCACGCCTGCGCCCATGGCGCTGGAGCCCATACCTGCGTCACAAGCAACGATGATTTTACGCACGTGGCTCAGGTCGTTAGACAGGCCAGCACCTACCGCCAGCGGCGCTGCGCCACCTTTGGATTCGGCTTTCATTTCCTGCATACGGCGAGCCGCAGCTTCGATGTCGTCTTCTTCTTTCACTTTGCTGGTTTTCAGCAGAATGGCGGAGACCACGAAGGAAACAATCATTGCCGCACAGATAGCCGCGATATTAGCGAAGTACGCGCCTTTCGGCGTCATCGCCAGTACCGCCAGGATGGAACCAGGGGATGCCGGAGATACCAGGCCGCCGTTCAGCACGGTCAGGGTGAACACGCCGGTCATACCGCCGAGGATAACGGCCAGGATCAGACGTGGGTTCATCAGCACGTACGGGAAGTAAATTTCGTGGATACCGCCCAGGAAGTGGATGATAGCCGCGCCGCCAGCAGACTGCTTGGCGTTACCGCGCCCAAAGAACATGTACGCCAGCAGAACACCCATACCCGGACCCGGGTTCGCTTCAATCAGGAAGAAGATGGATTTGCCCAGCTCGTGGGACTGCTGAATACCCAGCGGCGAGAAGATACCGTGGTTGATGGCGTTGTTCAGGAACAGGATTTTGGCTGGTTCTACAAAGATAGACGCCAGCGGCAGCATGTCGTGCACAACCATGAAGTTAACGCCTGCCGCCAGAACTTTGGACAGGACTTCAACCGCCGGGCCGATGCCGAGGAATGCCAGAATCGCCAGGATCATCCCGATGATACCGGCAGAGAAGTTGTTCACCAGCATTTCAAAGCCGGATTTGATTTTACCGTCGACCCATTTGTCGAAGTGCTTGATTGCCCAGCCGCCCAGAGGACCCGCAATCATTGCGCCGAGGAACATCGGCATATCTGCACCGACGATAACGCCCATGGTAGTAATCGCACCCACCACGCCGCCGCGGTCACCGCCAATCAGGCGACCACCGGTAAAGCCGATCAGCAGCGGCAGCAGGTAAGTGATCATCGGGCCTACCAGCTTCGCCAGCGTTTCGTTTGGCAACCATCCGGTAGGAATAAATAAGGCCGTGATAATACCCCAGGCGATAAACGCCCCGATATTTGGCATAACCATATTGCTGAGGAAACGACCAAAGCTTTGCACTTTGATCTTGATATCGGATGACATACACATACCCCTTGTTGGTGTTCCGCGCTGAAAAGCAGCCCGAGGTTTATTGTTAACGTAGCGGCAGGGTCGCCGGCCTTATGCAGTAAAGTGACGCGAATCTGGCACTGAATCGTTAAGCTGTCCAGCAACCGCCCAATTATGTGAGTTAGATCACTAATACTCAGGGATCACCCATCCACATTGAGTGATGATGATCACATAATTGCAGTGTAAAAAAAGTACACCGTGGAATTTTTAACCCTGACTGACCTTTTAATGTGATAAACATCACATTTAGTTATGACACCTTTGTTATTTATTTGTGATCTAACTCACAAAGTATTTTTAGGCAGGTTAATCCTAATGTGATCCAGTTAAAATCTGGGCGTTGACAACAAACGGCGGGCAAGAAAAGGATGAAAGTAAATTACAGCGAAGCGGCTGGCAGAAAGCGCGGCGTTGAATGCCGCGCAGGAATGAAAAGTTAGTTATCTAAATCTGAGACAATGCCACGCGCCTGAGCAAACAGCTGCTGGTAATGGGCGTCGCTGTCGCCAATCCCCTCTTCCACGCCGATGGTATTATAGAGAAAGTCGATTTTTGCATCCTGAATGCCAAGGTAGCTCATTGAGCCGCTAATAAAGTCGGTCATGTTTTTTTCCCAACCGTACTTCACGAAACCGGCCTGTGAACCGCCGACCAGTGCCACCCAGCGGATTTTCTTCCCGCCTAACTTACTGCCTGGCCCGTAGCCCAGACCGTTGTTCCACACGCGATCCAGGTAGCCTTTAAGCATGGCCGGGAAGCTGTACCACCACACCGGGAACACGATCACCATCGTGTCTTTATCTTCCAGTTCACCGAACAGGCGGTGAACTTCCGGGGAGTACTGCTTCTGCGGGTTGTTCCAGTCCGGCTCGTCTTCCACGCCCAGCGCCGGGTTAAAGCCGCTGCGGTACAAATCGAGAGAAGAGACATTAATGCCGCGCTCCGCCGCCTCGCCCTGAATTTCCTGTACCACCTGCGCGGTTAGCGATTCGCTGCGTGGGTGCGCCCAAACAATATACATATTCTCTGATTTCATGGAGTTATCTCAGTCAGTGGGGATGTGCGTTCACTTTACGACCGCTGGATAATTCTGTAAAACGTAGTATTTGAGATGAGTTAATGAAGAATTTTCACTAATGGCGCTGAATTTTACCGACTTCGCGACCTTTATCGCCGTGGCGAGGCACAAAAGCTTTCGTGCCGCCGGAGACGAGCTGGGGCTTTCTCCTTCGGCAATTAGCCACGGCATCAAGCAGCTCGAGCAGCGCCTGAAAATCCGGCTGTTCAACCGCACCACCCGCAGCGTTTCGCTAACCGAGGCTGGCAGCAACCTCTACGAGCGCCTGCGCCCGGCCTGCGACGAAATTAATACCATTCTCGATGAGGTGAACTCATTTCGCGACACGCCGATGGGCACCCTCAAAATTAACAGTTCGCGGCTGGCTTCACGCCTTGTGCTGATGCCGCTGGTCGCCGGGTTTACCGCCCGCTATCCCGACATCAAAGTCGAAGTGACCACCGACGACAGGCTGGTGGATATCGTGAAGCAGGAGTACGACGCCGGGATACGCCTCAGTACCACGGTGGAAAAAGACATGATCGCCGTCCCCATCGGCCCAAAAGCGAGGATTTGCGTGGTTGCCACACCGGAGTATCTGGCGCAAAACCCTGCGCCAGTGCACCCACGCGAGCTGGTTAATCACTGCAGCGTTACCTTCCGCTTTCACAGCGGCCGCCCCTATTGCTGGGAGTTTTACGGGCCGGAAGGCAAGCTGGAAGTGACGCCCTGCGGCAACATCATCGTGGACGATCTCGACTCCGAGCTGGCAGCGGTGCTGTGCGGCGCAGGCATCGGCTATCTTTATCAGCAGCAGGTAGAAGACCATCTGGCGAGCGGCAGGCTGGTTTCGATGCTTGAGGACTGGCTGCCTGAGCTGCCGCCGTTCCAGTTCTATTATCCAGGCCGCCAGTACATGCCCAGTGCGCTTCGCGCCTTCGTCGATTACATAAAAGCGCCGCAGGCGTAGACTTTTTCACCAATGTTGGGTATCTGTTTCATACTTACCTCAAGTTGGCAAAAACGGATAATGTCATGAAACTGATCGGTAACTACACCAGCCCCTATGTGCGAAAGATCTCGGTCATCCTGCTTGAAAAAGGCCTCAGTTTTGAATTTATTAATGTCAATCCGTGGGTTGGCGACAGCCCGGCCCCGCAGTACAACCCGCTAGGCAAAGTCCCAACGCTTATTACCGATGAAGGCGAGCGCTGGTTTGATTCGCCGATCATCGCCCAATACCTTGAGCTGCTGAACATTGCGCCAGCGCTTATCCCGCACGACCCAAAGGCGGCACTGAAAGTGCGCCAGCTTGAGGCGCTTTCCGATGGCATTCTGGATGCGGCGTTAACGTCAGTGCGTGAGAAACTGCGCCCGGCGGAACAGCAGTCTGAAGAAGTCCTGGTGCGCCAGCGCGAGAAGATTGGCCGCGCCCTCGACCTGCTGGAAGAATACGCCGCCGACGGCACGCTGGCCGCAGAGCCGCTCAATCTGGCCAGTATTTCTGCGGCCTGCGCAGTGGGCTATCTCAATTTCCGCCGCGTTGCGCCAGGCTGGTGTGTGAACCGCCCGCACCTGGTCAAGCTGGTGGAACAGCTGTTCCAGCGCGAGAGTTTTGCCCGTACCGAACCGCCCGCGGCATGATCTGCGGCCAGGACAGGGGACGTTGTCCCCTGTAATATCGCCCACAAATTTCTTAATTCAGCCCCTGCCATGACGACAGCTCAAACACTTTTTAGCCATCTTCCGGCGACCGACCGCCTGCTGCGCGATGCCGCCTTTACCGCCCTGCTTGCCGAGTTCGGCCACACCCGCGTGGTTACCACGCTGAGAACGCTGCAAAACGAAGCGCGCGAGCACATCCGCACGGCGAACACACTGCCGGACTGGAGCGAAGACTGGGCGAAGAAAACGCGTAGCGTGCTCGAGGCCAGCCAGCGCAGCGCTCTCCAGCCCGTGTTCAACCTGACCGGCACGGTACTGCACACCAATCTTGGCCGGGCCTTACAGGCAGAAGAAGCTATTGCGGCAGTGACAGAAGCCATGCGCTCCGCCGTCACGCTGGAATATTCTTTGGACGACGCCGGACGCGGCCACCGCGATCGCGCCATTGCCGATCTGCTTTGCGAGCTGACCGGGGCGGAAGATGCCTGCATCGTCAACAACAATGCGGCGGCGGTCCTGCTGATGCTGGCGGCCTGTGCCAACGGCAGCGAAGTGGTGGTTTCGCGCGGCGAACTGGTGGAGATTGGCGGCGCGTTTCGCATCCCCGACGTCATGCGCCAGGCGGGCTGCACGCTGGTTGAAGTCGGCACCACCAACCGTACACACCTGAAAGACTACCGCGCGGCAGCGGGTGAAAACACCTCGCTGCTGATGAAGGTTCACACCAGCAATTACCACATTGAAGGCTTCACCAAAACCGTCAGCGAGGCCGAGTTGGTTACGCTGGGTAACGAACTGAACCTGCCGGTCGTCACCGACCTGGGCAGCGGCTCGCTGGTCGATTTAAGCCAGTGGGGCCTGCCGCCTGAGCCAATGCCGCAGCAGCTGATTGCCGACGGTGTGAGCCTGGTGAGCTTCTCCGGCGACAAACTGCTCGGCGGCACGCAGGCCGGGATCATCGTCGGCAAAAAGGCGCTAATCGAGCGCATTCAGAGCCACCCGCTGAAGCGTGCGCTGCGGGCCGACAAAATGACGCTGGCGGCGCTGGAAGCCACACTGCGGCTGTACCAACACCCGGAAACGCTGGTTGAACGCCTGCCAACCCTGCGCCTGCTGACCCGCAGCGCCGAAGAGATCCACCAGCAGGCCAGCCGCCTGCTACCCGCATTTAAAGAGCGCTTTGGCGAGCAGTTCGACGTGCGCGTTGAGGCATGCCTGTCGCAAATCGGTAGCGGCTCTTTGCCCGTTGATCGCCTGCCGGGCGCAGCTCTGACTTTCACGCCGAAAGACGGACGCGGCACAACGCTCACCATGCTGACGCAAACTCTGCGTGAGCTGGAAAGGCCGGTGATTGGCCGCGTGGCCGAAGGCCGCCTGTGGCTGGATTTACGCTGCCTGGAAAACGAAGAACTACTGCTGGAGGGACTCGCACAGTGATTATCGCCACCGCCGGGCACGTCGACCACGGCAAAACCACCCTGCTTCAGGCGCTGACCGGGGTAAACGCAGACCGCCTGCCGGAAGAGAAAAAACGCGGCATGACCATCGACCTCGGCTACGCCTACTGGCCGCAGCCGGATGGCCGGGTTATCGGCTTTATCGATGTACCAGGGCATGAAAAGTTTCTGGCCAACATGCTGGCGGGCGTCGGCGGCATCGATCATGCCCTGCTGGTCATCGCCTGCGACGACGGCGTGATGGCGCAAACCCGCGAGCATCTGGCGATTTTACAGCTGACAGGTAACCCGAAGATTACCGTCGCGCTGACCAAAGCCGACCGGGTGAGCGACAGCCGCATTGCAGAGGTCCGCGATGAAGTTGTCACGCTGCTGGGTGAGGCGGATGCCGCTATTTTTGTTACCGCCGCCACCAGCGGGGAAGGCGTTGAAGCGCTACAGCAGCATCTCAAAGGGCTGGGCGAACGCCCTCACGCCACTGCACATCGCTTCCGCCTTGCCATCGACCGTGCCTTTACGGTCAAGGGCGCAGGACTGGTAGTGACCGGCACGGCGCTGAGCGGGGAAGTTAATATCGGTGATTCACTCTGGCTGACCGGCACAGAAAAACCGATGCGCGTGCGCGGCCTCCATGCTCAAAACCAGCCGGTAACCCGCGCCATGGCCGGGCAGCGCATTGCGTTGAATATCAGCGGTGACGCGGAAAAAACGGATATCAGCCGGGGCGACTGGCTGTTAAGCGAAAAACCGCTGCAGCCGGTTGAGCGCGTCATCGTCGAGCTGCAACCCCTGCAGCCGCTCCAGCAGTGGCAGCCGCTGCATATTCACCATTCTGCTCGCCACGTAACCGGGCGTGTTTCCCTGCTCGAAGGTAATTTAGCCGAGCTGGTGCTGGATGTGCCGCTGTGGCTGGCGGATAACGACCGCCTGGTGCTGCGCGATATCAGCGCCCGCACCACGCTCGCCGGGGCCCGTGCCGTGCTGCTCCATGCGCCACGTCGTGGTAAACGCCAGCCCGCTTTCCTGAGCTGGCTGGGTGAGCTGGCAGCAGTCACCGATGACCAACAGGCGTTGAGAACACATCTGACTCGCGGAGCCGTGCTGCTCAACGAATTTGGCTGGGCGCGTCAGTTAACAACACAAGGGCTTCAGGCCCTGCTTGCGAAGCCAGGCTATTTGCAGGCAGGCAACGCGCTGCTAAGCCCGGACGTGGCCGCTATCTGGCAGCAAAAACTGCTCGACGCGCTGGCTCGCTACCACCAACAGCATGACGATCAGCCGGGGCCGGGGCGAGAACGCCTGCGCCGCATGGCGTTGCCCGCAGAGGACGAAGGCCTGGTGCTGTCGCTCATCGAAAAAATGCGAGGTGAAGGCCTGCTCATGAGCCGCCAGGGCTGGCTGCATCTGCCGGGGCATGAGCCAGGGTTTTCCGCTACACAACAGGCCGTGTGGGATAAAGTCGACGTCCTCTTTGGCGACGAGCCGTGGTGGGTGCGCGACCTGGCCAAAGAAACCGGCGAGGAAGAGCAGGCCATGCGCCAGCTGCTAAGATCCGCCGCTCAGCAAGGGCTGGTCACCGCGATTCTGAAAGATCGTTATTACCGCAACGATCGCCTGCAGGCGTTTGCCGATCTGATCCGCGAGCTGGATCAAACCCACGGCGCGACCAACGCCGCTGACTTCCGCGACAGGCTGGGCGTGGGCCGCAAACTGGCGATTCAGATTCTGGAGTATTTCGACAAAATTGGCTTCACCCGGCGGCGCGGCAACGACCATCTGCTGCGCGATAAGGCGCTATTTTTAGCTGCGTGATTTTCCATTCTGCGGGAAGAGGTCTGCCCTCTTCTCCGCAGGGAATCCGTGAAGCGTGTCGTAAAGCCGACGCGAAATGGCGAAGAAACAGGCAGCCCGGACTACCCTAGTGAGTGAACCATCACAAGGAGACTGCCATGACAAACAATCCTCCCGATACCCGTATTATCCCCGGCGAGTATGGTTTCCCGCTCAAGCTTAAACCTCGTTATGACAACTACATCGGCGGCCAGTGGGTTGCCCCGGTTGGTGGTCAATACTATGAAAACCTCACCCCGGTGACCGGCCAGCCGCTGTGCGAAATCGCCAGCTCCGGCAAGGCCGACATCGACCTGGCGCTGGATGCCGCCCACGCAGCCAAAAAAGGCTGGGGGCAGATGTCCGTGCAGGAGCGCGCCACCCTTCTGCTGAAAATTGCCGATCGCATGGAGCAAAACATTGAGCTGCTGGCGACGGCAGAAACCTGGGACAACGGCAAACCGATTCGCGAAACCAGCGCCGCCGACGTGCCGCTGGCTATCGACCACTTCCGCTACTTTGCCTCCTGCATTCGTGCCCAGGAAGGCGGCATCAGTGAGGTGGATAAAGATACCGTCGCCTATCACTTCCATGAACCGCTTGGCGTGGTGGCGCAGATTATCCCGTGGAACTTCCCGCTGCTGATGGCGAGCTGGAAAATGGCGCCAGCGCTGGCGGCGGGCAACTGCATCGTACTGAAACCCGCGCGGTTGACCCCGCTCTCCGTGCTCCTGCTGATGGAGCTGGTTGGCGATCTACTGCCGCCTGGCGTGGTTAATGTGGTGAACGGCGCGGGCGGTGAAATTGGTGAATACCTGGCGACGTCTAAACGCATCGCTAAAGTGGCGTTTACCGGCTCCACCGAAGTCGGCCAGCAGATCATGCAGTACGCCACCCAAAACATTATCCCGGTCACGCTGGAGTTAGGCGGCAAATCCCCGAACATTTTCTTTGCCGACGTGATGGAAGAGGAAGACGCCTTCTTTGACAAGGCACTGGAAGGCTTTGCGCTATTCGCCTTCAACCAGGGTGAGGTCTGTACCTGCCCAAGCCGCGCGCTGGTGCAGGAATCTATCTACGAGCGCTTTATCGAGCGGGCCATTCGCCGGGTAGAAGCCATCCGCAGCGGCAACCCTTTGGACAGCCGCACCCAGATGGGCGCGCAGGTGTCTCAGGGGCAAATGGAAACCATCCTCAACTATATCGACATCGGCAAGAAAGAAGGTGCGGACGTGCTCACCGGCGGGCGCAGAAAAGCGCTGACGGGCGACCTGCAGGCGGGCTACTACCTTGAGCCGACCATCCTGTTCGGTAAAAACAACATGCGCGTATTCCAGGAGGAGATCTTCGGCCCGGTGCTCGCCGTCACCACGTTTAAAACCGTGGAGGAGGCGCTGGAGCTGGCAAACGAGACCGAATATGGCCTTGGCGCGGGCGTGTGGAGCCGCAACGGCAGCCTGGCGTACAAAATGGGGCGCGGCATTCAGGCCGGGCGCGTGTGGACCAACTGTTACCACGCCTACCCGGCGCATGCGGCGTTCGGGGGCTACAAACAGTCGGGGATCGGGCGCGAGACCCATAAGATGATGCTGGAGCATTACCAGCAGACGAAGTGTCTGCTGGTGAGCTATTCCGACAAACCGCTGGGCCTGTTCTGAGGAATGACCCTCACCCTCTCCCTGGCAGGGAGAGGGGATACACACTCTCCTCTGCCTGTTTTTCGCCTTATTCTTCAGGAACGAAGAGTATGCTCTTTAATTGTAGGAACAAGCGGTAGCTTTCAATATCTCTGCATGGAGATAAATATCATCAAGGCTTGATATAGGATGCCGTGTCTCAGCTTTAGCCTCGTCAAAAATACCAATATATTTTTGCGCGCGATTAAAATGCAGGCGGCATATAGGCTTGCGGTTGTTATCATCCAGCAAAATACCAAAGTAGCTTTTTGTATCACGATGATTTATACGATTAGCTTCAACAACGGTGCGAACAATCGCTTTGACAATATGGTAGCCCTCCAACTCTTCAACCGTGGTGACGATTTCACTGTCTTCTGTTTTTTCCTCTGTCTCCACGTCATTAACAGATAGCTGAACATCTTTCACACCCGAAGGCTGTACGCCACTCATTGCTGACTTTAATCGCTCATTGACCTGGTCATTTAAAAATTGACTAGCGGCCTTACGCGTAAGCTCGGTAAATGACTCCCTGACTTTCTGCGTGATCATGCCATCATAAACTCTGGAGGCGAAAAATTTCACAAAGTCATCTTCTGGCTCAGAAAACTGCAGTGCTATCAATTTTTTAATATGACTTACATATTTCAATTCACCCGCTGCATTGATAATCGACTCAACGTCAAATGCAGACTTTGTTAGCTTTAGCAGCTCAGGCAAAACGTACTCGTCGATATCCAGCAAATCAAACTCAAGAAAGGGTTTTTCATCCATCTTGTTAGGTGAGTCCAGATCGGTGTAAAACTTATAAAGCTGCCCATTGGTTAAAATAGAGATGCGTGCATTAGTAACATGGAAGTAACGGAAAAGTTGCGATGCATGATTAATATTAAGTGGCTCACCAATCTTCTTACATTCAATTAATATCTGCACTTCTCCATTTTTAAGAATGGCATAATCGATTTTCTCGCCCTTTTTCGTTCCAACATCACATATAAATTCAGGCACAACTTCAGTCGGATCAAAAACATCATAACCAAGCACGCTGTGGATAAATGGCATAACAAAGGCCGTTTTTGTTGCCTCCTCCGTCTGTATAGCGCCAGCTTGCTGTTTTATTTTTGCTGAAAGTGTATTTAATTTTTCTATAAATTCCATGGCATGGAGCCCCCAGATAATTGATATTTGCTGAGATGTAGAGACATAATTTATTTAAAACCAAATAGGGTTTATAAAGATACTACTAAGTTTTAGTTAGGGAAGAAAAACGTCGTTAACTTTTATCCCTTATCACTCGCAGTAACTATAGCCGCTATCTAAAAAAGAACAAAAAACGCCCAAAAGACTTGTTAACAGGTCTCTTAGATCTATAATAAAGACCCATTAAACAGTCTTAAGAGGTGACTTATGCCTAGCATCATCCTGAGCGACACCAGCGCTAGCGTTAGCGAACTGAAAAAAAATCCGATGGCGACGGTTAACGCTGGAGACGGCTTCCCCGTTGCAATACTAAATCGCAACCAGCCGGCGTTTTACTGCGTACCAGCCGAGCTTTATGAAAAAATGCTTGATGCGCTGGATGACCAGGAGTTGGTGAAGCTGGTCAATGAACGTAACAACCAGCCACTGATTGACGTGGATTTGGACAGTTATTTATGAGCTATACGGTGAAGTTCAGGGAAGACGCGTTGAAAGAATGGCACAAACTTGATAAAGCCATACAACAGCAGTTCGCCAAAAAGCTAAAGAAATCCTGCGAGGACCCACACATCCCGGCAGCAAAACTTCGTGGCATGAAGGATTGCTACAAAATCAAACTGAAATCCAGCGGGTTCCGGCTGGTGTATCAGGTCATTGATGAAGTGTTGGTGATCGCCGTCGTTGCCGTTGGGAAACGCGAAAGAAGCCAGGTTTATAATCTTGCCAGCGAACGGATGAAATCCGTCCGCTAAAATCTAACGCAGCCGCTCAGGATGCGTATAAACCGTTGCCCGTCCGGGCCGGTTAAAGCCCACCAGCGTCAGATTTGTACGCTGCGCAACTTCAACGGCTAATGAGGTGGCCGCAGACACCGCGAACAGGATTTCAATGCCGCACATTGCGGCCTTCTGCACCATTTCGTAGCTAGCCCGGCTCGACACCAGCGCGGCACCGTTTTGCCACGGATTACGGCTGCGAACGCCGAGCATTTTATCCAGCGCTACGTGGCGGCCAATATCTTCCCTTCCGTCGAGGATCTGCCCGTCAGGATCGAGCCATAACGCCGCATGAGTGCAGCCGGTTAGCTCGCCAATGGGCTGGTAGTCGCGCATTTTTTTCAGCGCCGCATCCAGGTTTTCCAGGGCAAACGTCTGGGTAAACGGCAGCGGCGGCACAGGGCGGCCAATATCGTTTAACTGCTCGACACCGCAAACGCCGCAGCCGGTTCGCCCGGCCAGCGCACGGCGGCGCTCTTTCAGCCCCATAAAGCGGCGGCTGGACAGCTCGATCTGCACTTCAATACCGTTGCAGGACGGCGACACATCCATCCCGTAAATCTCTGCGGGACTTTCAATGATGCCCTCGGACAGGGAAAACCCGAGCGCAAACGCTTCGAGGTCTTTGGGGGAAGCCATCATCACAACATGTGAAATGCCGTTGTAGACCAGCGCGACAGGCACTTCCTCCGCCAGCCAGTCGGTTTCGGCTACGGTGAGATTGCCCCGGTGCCAAAGCTCAACGGTGCTTGCCCCAGCGATCTGCGCCACGGTTTCTTTTTCAGAGTGGTGAAATTTGTTCACTTTGTTTTAACCATTCGAGAACACCCTCAGTACCAATGTGGTATTCTACTTAATACCCCTTCCGGATGAAGGGAAGTAAGCCATCAAAATCTATACTGGTTCCAATTGTGAACCTTTGCGGGTAACCCCGCAAAAATAAATCCTAAGCAATGTGAAATGTCGAAATGTAAGGAGCGATCCATGCAGGTCAGCAGAAGGCAGTTCTTTAAGATCTGCGCTGGCGGTATGGCAGGCACCACGGCAGCAGCACTGGGTTTTGCCCCCGGCGCTGCGCTCGCGGAAACCCGGCAGTACAAGCTGCTACGCACCCGTGAAACCCGTAACACCTGCACATACTGTTCCGTGGGCTGTGGGCTATTGATGTATAGCCTCGGCGACGGCGCAAAAAACGCAAAAGCCTCAATTTTCCATATCGAAGGTGATCCGGACCACCCGGTAAACCGCGGCGCTCTGTGCCCGAAAGGGGCCGGTCTGGTGGACTTCATCCACTCCGAAAGCCGCCTGAAAACACCTTCTTACCGCGCGCCAGGCTCCGATAAATGGCAGCAAATCAGCTGGGACGATGCCTTTGACCGCATCGCGAAGCTGATGAAAGAAGACCGCGACGCCAATTTCATCGAAAAGAACGAACAGGGCACCACGGTCAACCGCTGGCTCTCCACGGGGATGCTTTGCGCCTCCGCATCCAGCAACGAAACCGGCTATTTAACCCAGAAATTTTCCCGCGCCCTCGGCATGCTTGCCGTGGATAACCAGGCGCGTGTCTGACACGGACCAACGGTAGCAAGTCTTGCTCCAACATTTGGTCGCGGTGCGATGACCAACCACTGGGTTGATATCAAAAACGCCAACCTCATCGTGGTGATGGGTGGGAACGCGGCAGAAGCGCATCCGGTGGGATTCCGCTGGGCGATGGAAGCCAAAATTCACAACGGCGCGAAGCTGATTGTTATCGATCCTCGCTTTACGCGAACCGCTTCGGTGGCGGATTTCTACACGCCTATCCGTTCCGGGACCGACATTGCCTTCCTGTCAGGCGTGCTGCTGTACCTGATAAACAACAACAAATTTAACCGCGAGTACGTCGAGTCTTACACCAACGCCAACCTGATTGTGCGTGAAGACTTCGGCTTCGACGACGGCCTGTTCACCGGCTACGACGCGGCAAACCGCAAGTACGACAAAACCACCTGGAACTACGAGCTGGATGAAGAAGGTTTCGCCAAACGCGACCTGACGCTTCAGCATCCGCGCTGCGTGTGGAATTTGCTGAAAGAGCACATTTCCCGCTACACGCCGGACGTGGTCACCAGCATCTGCGGTACACCGAAAGAAGACTTCCTGAAGGTGTGCGAGTACATCGCCGAAACCAGCGTGGCGGATAAAACCGCATCGTTCCTGTACGCCCTGGGCTGGACACAGCACTCCATTGGCGCGCAGAACATCCGCACCATGGCGATGATCCAGCTGTTGCTCGGCAACATGGGAATGGCAGGCGGCGGCGTTAACGCCCTGCGCGGCCACTCCAACATTCAGGGTCTGACCGACCTTGGCCTACTTTCCACCAGCCTGCCGGGTTATATGAACCTGCCGAGCGAAAAACAGGTGGATATCGACAGCTATCTGGCAGCCAACACGCCGAAACCGCTGCTGAAAGGCCAGGTGAACTACTGGGGCAACTACCCGAAATTCTTCGTCTCGATGATGAAAGCCTTCTTTGGCGACAAAGCGACGAAAGAAAACGGCTGGGGCTACGACTGGCTGCCGAAGTGGGACAAAGGCTACGACGTGCTGCAGTACTTCGAGATGATGAGCCAGGGCAAGGTCAACGGCTATCTGTGCCAGGGCTTTAACCCGGTGGCCTCGTTCCCTAACAAGAACAAGGTTGTGGCCTCGCTCTCGAAGCTGAAGTTCCTGGTCACCATCGACCCGCTGAACACCGAAACGTCCAACTTCTGGCAGAACCACGGCGAGATGAACGACGTTGATCCGTCGAAAATCCAGACCGAGGTGTTCCGCCTGCCATCCACCTGCTTCGCGGAAGAGAACGGCTCCATCGTCAACTCCGGGCGCTGGCTGCAGTGGCACTGGAAAGGGGCGGATGCGCCAGGGGAAGCGCTGAACGACGGCGAAATCCTCTCTGGCATCTTCACCCGCCTGCGCCACATGTACGAACGCGACGGCGGCAAAGTGCCTGAGCAGGTACTGAACATGACCTGGAAGTACCTGACGCCGGACAACCCGGCGCCGGAAGAAGTGGCCATGGAAAGCAACGGCAAAGCGCTGGAAGACCTGATTGACCCGGCCACCGGTGCGGTGCTGGTGAAAAAAGGGCAGCAGCTCAGCTCCTTTGCTCAGCTGCGCGACGACGGTACGACGTCCAGCGGCTGCTGGATCTTCGCCGGGAGCTGGACGCCGGACGGCAACCAGATGGCACGTCGCGACAACGCCGATCCGTCAGGCCTGGGCAACACGCTTGGCTGGGCATGGGCGTGGCCGCTTAACCGCCGCATTCTGTATAACCGTGCCTCCGCCGACCCGTCGGGTAAACCGTGGGATGAAAAACGCCGCCTGATCTCCTGGGATGGCGCGAAATGGGGCGGTATCGACGTGCCGGACTACAGCACTGCCGCACCGGACAGCGGCGTCGGGCCGTTTATCATGCAGCCGGAAGGGCTGGGTCGCCTGTTTGCTCTCGACAAGATGGCAGAAGGGCCGTTCCCGGAACACTACGAGCCGTTTGAAACGCCGCTGGGCACTAACCCGCTGCACCCGAACGTGGTCTCCAACCCGGCAGCCCGCGTGTTTAAAGATGACCTGGAAGCAATGGGCACGCACGACAAGTTCCCGTATGTCGGCACCACCTATCGTCTGACGGAGCATTTCCACTACTGGACCAAGCACGCCCTGCTGAACGCCATCGCGCAGCCGGAGCAGTTTGTCGAGATTGGCGAAAAGCTTGCCAACAAGCTCGGCATCGCCCACGGCGACACGGTGAAGGTCTCCTCCAACCGCGGCTACATCAAGGCCAAAGCGGTGGTGACCAAGCGTATTCGCACGCTGGACGTTCACGGTCAGAAGGTGGACACCATCGGGATCCCGATTCACTGGGGTTACGAAGGCGTGGCGAAGAAAGGCTTTATCGCCAACACCCTGACGCCGTTTGTCGGGGATGCCAACACGCAAACGCCGGAGTTTAAGGCGTTCCTGGTCAACGTGGAAAAGGTGTAACGGAGACGAATTATGGCTTATCAATCTCAGGACATTATCCGTCGTTCCGCCACTAACGGCTTCACGCCCGCGCCTCAGGCGCGGGATCACCAGCAAGAGGTCGCCAAGCTTATCGACGTCACCACCTGCATCGGCTGTAAGGCCTGCCAGGTGGCGTGCTCGGAGTGGAACGACATCCGTGATGAAGTGGGGCACAACGTCGGGGTGTATGACAACCCGGCGGACCTGACCGCCAAATCCTGGACGGTGATGCGCTTCTCGGAAGTGGAGCAGAACGACAAACTGGAATGGCTGATCCGCAAAGACGGCTGTATGCACTGTGCGGATCCGGGCTGCCTGAAGGCGTGCCCGTCGGAAGGGGCTATTATTCAGTATGCCAACGGCATCGTCGACTTCCAGTCTGAACAGTGCATCGGCTGCGGCTATTGCATTGCGGGTTGCCCGTTCGACGTGCCGCGCCTGAACCCGGAGGACAACCGCGTCTACAAATGCACCCTGTGCGTAGACCGCGTCACCGTGGGCCAGGAGCCTGCATGCGTGAAAACCTGCCCGACCGGGGCGATTCATTTCGGCTCGAAGGAAGATATGAAGACCCTCGCCGGCGAGCGCGTGGCGGAACTGAAAACCCGTGGTTATGACAACGCAGGTTTGTACGATCCGGCAGGCGTTGGCGGGACGCACGTGATGTATGTGCTGCACCATGCGGACAAGCCGACGCTGTATCACGGCCTGCCGGAGAACCCGTCCATCAGCCCAACCGTGAAGTTCTGGAAAGGCGTCTGGAAACCGCTGGCCGCCATCGGCTTTGCGGCGACCTTTGCCGCCAGCGTCTTCCACTACGTTGGGGTCGGCCCGAACCGTGCCGATGAAGAGGACGATAATCTGCACCATGACGACGACGAGGTGCGTAAATGAAAAAGCAACCGACCATTCAGCGCTACAGCGCGCCGGAGCGCATCAACCACTGGATCACCGCCTTCTGCTTCGTGCTAGCGGCGGTGAGCGGACTGGGCTTTTTCTTCCCGTCCTTCAACTGGCTGATGGGCATTCTCGGCACGCCGCAGCTGGCACGCATCCTCCACCCGTTCGTTGGGGTGGTAATGTTCGCCTCCTTCATCATCATGTTTTTCCGTTACTGGCACCACAACCTAATCAATCGGGATGATATCTTTTGGGCGAAGAATATTCGTAAGATCGTCGTCAACGAGGAAGTGGGAGACACCGGGCGCTATAACTTCGGCCAGAAATGCGTGTTCTGGGCGGCGATTATTTTCTTGGTGCTGTTGCTGGCGAGCGGCGTGATTATCTGGCGTCCTTACTTTGCGCCAGTCTTCCCTATTCCGGTTATTCG
Organism: Cedecea sp. NFIX57; assembly: GCF_900177785.1. NCBI lineage: Bacteria > Pseudomonadati > Pseudomonadota > Gammaproteobacteria > Enterobacterales > Enterobacteriaceae > Cedecea > Cedecea sp. NFIX57. Next base: position 199,644 of record NZ_FXAS01000003.1, read on the forward strand.
ATTTGCGTTAATGCTGCATTCATTTGCCGCGGTAGCGTTAATTGTGGTTATCATGGTGCATATTTACGCCGCCCTTTGGGTAAAAGGCACCATCACCGCGATGGTGGAGGGCTGGGTTACCACGACGTGGGCAAAGAAACATCACCCGAAATGGTACCGCGAAGTCCGCCAGAAACAGGAAAAGTCATCTGAATGAGTATTCGCATAATCCCGCAAGATGAGCTGGAGAAGAGCGAGAAACGCACGGCGGAAGTGATTCCGCCGTTATTATTCCCCAGGCTCAAAAATCTCTACAACCGCCGCGCCGAACGCCTGCGCGAGCTGGCTGCCAGCAACCCGCTGGGCGACTATCTGCGCTTTGCCGCGCTGATTGCCCATGCGCAGGAAGTGGTGCTGTACGACCACCCGCTGGAGATGGATTTAACCGCCCTAATTGCCGAAGCCGCTAAAACCGGCAAGCCGCCGCTGGATATTCACGTCCTGCCGCGTGACCCGCACTGGCAGCGCCTGCTGCAGTCGCTGATTGCCGAGCTGAAGCCAGAAATGGACGGCCCGGCGTTAGCGGTGATTGAAAATCTTGAAAAGGCTTCTTCGCAGGAGCTGGAAGAGATGGCCACCGCGCTGTTCAACGCCGACTTCGCGTTAGTCAGCAGCGACAAGGCACCGTTTATCTGGGCTGCGCTGTCGCTCTACTGGGCGCAAATGGCGACGCTTATCCCCGGCAAAGCCAAAGCCGAATACGGCGAACAGCGCCAGTTCTGCCCGGTTTGCGGCTCGATTCCAGTCTCCAGCATGGTGCATATCGGCACCACTAACGGCCTGCGTTATTTGCACTGCAACCTGTGCGAAACCGAATGGCATGTGGTGCGCGTGAAGTGCAGCAACTGCGAGCAGACCCGCGACTTAAACTACTGGTCGCTGGACAGCGAACAGGCGGCGATTAAAGCCGAAAGCTGCGGCGACTGCGGCACCTACCTGAAAATTCTCTATCAGGAGAAGGATCCGAAAGTGGAAGCCGTCGCCGACGATCTGGCCTCGCTGGTGCTCGATGCCCGCATGGAGCAGGAAGGCTTCGCCCGCAGCAGCATCAACCCGTTCTTATTCCCTGGCGAAGGGGAATAAATCTGCCCTACCGGCCAGCCTTCACTGGCCGGTTATTTTTCCCGGCAATCAGCCGCGCTTAATCATCTGCACAACCTGAACGTTTTGGATCTGATGCTCCACGCCCTGTGCGTCGTAGTAACGCGTCAGCCCCGTTTGCTTGTCCAGCTCCGGTTTGCCTTTGGTCACGATCATTTCGCCGGTTTTAGTCGACATCACGTAACTGCTTGAACAAGCCACCGCCGACAGCGCAGCCACACCCACCAACATCATCCCGAAAAATTTTTTCATTTTTGCCAACCCGTTATTGTTTTAGACGCCGGATTGTAGCTGGATGAAATGCAACCGGTTGTTAATGAGTATTGCTAAGGGAGACTGGGGAAGAGGCGTTTCCGTAGCAGGTCATGCCAACGCACACTCTGCCCTCTTCTTCCATTAGACATTTTCCACTCGGCAAGAGACTCTGTTCCGGCACATAACAACACTTTGGCAGCCCGCCAGCTTCTCTTATCAGGATACTTTTATGTCAGTCACAGAACCCGTCATCCGCCAGTTCGAGGCGTACAACGCTCACGATCTCGAGGCCTTTGCCGCCTGCTTTAGCGAAGACTTCACCGCTTACCGTCCGCCAGCCACTACGCCTTCTTTGGAAGGGCGCGATGCCCTTTATGCCTTCTATAAAGAGCACCGCTTCAATAACCCGGCCCTGCGCGCAGAAATCATTTCCCGTACCGCGATGGGCAACAAGGTGTTCGACCACGAGAAGATCCACGGCCTGAGCGATGAACCGATTGAAAGCATGGCGGTTTTTGAAGTAGAAAACGGGCTGATCAAAACGGCCTGGTTCTTTTTTGGCTGAACCCTACCCCGCCATAAATAATGGGTTTACCCGACCAGTTTGTCAGCATAGGATATGGATATTCATCCAGTAAAAGGACGTATCATGGCTCTTGAACCCGCTATTGCCCGGCTGGTGAATGACTTTATTGCCGCCGGCCGCCCCTCTTCCCGGCAGCAAAGTTTTGCCGACCGCCGGGCGGGCTATATCGCCAGTACCGTGCTTGCCGGTGAAACGGAAACCAGAGTCCAGGTGGAAGATATTTCACTGGAGGGAATGCCGTTGCGGGTCGTTTCCCCACTCAACGCCAGTGGAACACTGCCGACAGTGATTTATTATCACGGCGGCTGCTTTGTCAGCGGCGGGTTTGCCACTCACGATAATCAGCTCCGCCAGTTAGCTTTTCACAGCGGATGCCGGGTAATTGCCGTGCAGTATCGCCTGGCCCCCGAACACACTTACCCTGCCGCCCATGATGATGCCGAGCGTGCCGCCATATTAATCAGGCAGCACGCCATGAATTTAGGTGTCGATAGTGAGCGTATCACGCTTGCCGGAGACAGCGCGGGCGGGCATATCGCCCTGGTAACTGCCCTGCGCCTGAAAGCGGCCGGGGAATCGCTCCCGGCCAACCTGATGCTGATTTATCCCATGCTCGATGCCGGTGCCACGCTACCAAGCTACCGGCAGAACGGCGAAGACTATGTCATCACCCGCGATACCTTGCTCAGCGGCTTTGAAGCTTATTTCCCGGGAACGGATGTGATGCACCCGGAAGCCAGCCCGCTGTGGCGCGAGGATTTTGCCGGGCTGCCACCGGTGCATATCATCACCGCCGAATACGATCCCCTGCGCGATGAAGGTGAGCGACTTTATTCCCGCCTTACAGAACAAGGTGTTACCGCAAGTTGCCAGCGTTATTTGGGCGCGATCCACGGCTTCTTCCAACTGAGTAGTATTAGCCTGACGGCAAGAGATGCCATGAGAGATATCGCCTGGCGAACCGCGTCAACAGAGTGATTCCCAGGCTGTTAGACTGATTTAGTAAATAATTTCGCTTTAGGCGCGGGATATATTCTTACTGACCCATTGGGTAGCAGCAGGAAACCCGGTATACTGCGCCCCGCCTCCATGTAGCAATGCAGGCGCGGAAGGTCGTCGTCTCCGGTGAGGCGGCTGGACTTCAACTCCAGTTGGTGCCGCCAGCGGCGCCGGGCAGGTTCGACTCCTGTGACTTTCCGCCAAAATTAAAATATCAAAAATATCTAAGTAAAATGATTGGTTGAGAATATTAAAATATTTCCACCAAAGCACATTAATGTTTTAGAGTGCAATTTATTTCATGCAGTCGTCCAGAAATCCGCAATACGTCTTATTCATTTCCAGTGCGATAAAAATCTTATACATTAATAGATGATGTTTGCCCCTCTCTGGTGCTGGAATATTTTATTGAAAAACTCATCACTGAAATAATGATGTAAAGGGTTATGCCTCTCCTTGTAGCAGAATTAGATAACCTGCGAAAATATTGCAACGCTCTGCTAATCCAGATGTTTAAGCCTGCGAGCGCCCCGCTTTGTACGCACAGATTCCGGTCTGGCAATGATCGATAACCCGGCCGGAAATAATATTCACTAGACCCTCACCCTGGCCCTCTCCCTGAAAGGGAGAGGGGAAAATACAGCTCAGCGATTCAGCCTGTATAGATCCAAACAAGCATCACCATAAATTACATCGGCGGCGTCAGCCCGTTAACCCCGGCGGAAATCCCGCGCGCGACGGCCTGGCCTTTGTCGTCTTTGGTGGCGAACAGCACCACTTTCGCGCCCGGCTTCAGCACGGATTTGTCGGCGGGGCTGATCAGCACCACCGGCACGTCGTCCGGCACCTGCACGGTTTTCTGCTGGCCGTGGAATTTCACTGTCATCGTGCGCCCGTGGCTGTTCACGAGGGTGCCGACCGTGCCGTTGGTCATGGTGTTTACCTGGCCGTTGGCAGATTCAAACGGATTAAACCCTTCCCCGGAACCGCGCAGACTCGGGGCAAAAACGTGCACCTCCAGCGCCTTCAGCGTGCCGTCTGCCTGCGGCACGGCAGCGGTGCCAACAAAGCTGTCAGGCTTGATGTCGCTCATCTTCGCTTCGCTCACGCCGTTGATTCGGGTCTTGTCCGTCAGGCCAACGGAGAGCTTTTCCCCCTGCCGGGTGGTGATTTGCAGTGAAGAATCATTGACCGCGTCAATGGTGCCGCGTACCGGGGTAATGACATTGTCCGCCGCCGCAGCGCCCACGCTCAGCAGCAGGAGGCTTAAGGCCGGGATAAACAAACGAGGCTTGATCATGCTTTCTCCAGGGTTCAGGTCAGGTTAAGAACTGCTCTGGATCAAGATTAACCGCCAAATGAAACCCGGGGGTGAAAGAGTGTGTTCAAACGTTTCCTGACCCACCCGAAACGTGCTCTTTTGCGAAGCGAATAAGGCGCTTAATCAGCGGCGTGCGCTCTCGCTTGCGGTAAAGCATCCAGATCGCCGAAGGGATTTCTGCCCCGGCAATCGGGCGATAGACCACGTCCGGCACGCCGATAGTTTTCGCCATGATCTCCGGGATAACCGCGATGCCGTTGCCCAATGCGATATGCGCCAGCACTTCGGTCAGCGTGCTGGAGCGGATGGCATCGCTGAGCACAAATCCGCCACGTCGGGCGACTTCATGTGAGCCGGAAGTCTGCTCCGGCAGAATAAAACTTTCCCCGGCCAGAGCGGCGGGGTCGATAGCTTCCTTGCCTGAAGCAAGGCGGTGGGAAGCGGGCAGCGCCAGGCAAAAACAGTCGCTTTGCACCAGCAAATGCCCGACTTCCGACGGCAGCGCAACCCGGGCGCGCACAAACCCAACGTCAATTTTGCCCTCCACCAGCTCCGCCGCCATGCTATCCATCAGCACTTCTCGTGCGCCAAGCGAGACGGCCCGGTATTGCGATCGAAACGCCCCCATCACCGCGCTGAGCGTGCCCGACCAAAGCGAAGACGCCACATAGCCGACGCGAATGTAGCCCTGCTCGCCGCGTGCAGCGCTAAGCACCCGCTCACGCGTCAATTCAGCCTGCCGCAGCGTGGCTTCCGCTTCTTCGCGGAAAATTTCTCCGGCCTGAGTCAGTTGCACGCGCCTTTTGGTGCGCAAAAATAGCGGCGTGCCAAACTCCCGCTCAAGCTGGCTGATTTGCACCGACAGCGTCGGCGTGGAGATGTTCAGCGTTTCCGCCGCCGCGCCAAAATGGAGCGTTCGGGCAACTTCGAGAAAATAGCGCAAGTGGCGAAGCTCCATTTTTACTCCTGATTATTAGGCATTAACTAATAATAATGCCTAACGTAGAAATTGAATACCGCGCCCCGGATCGCGAAGCTTAAAGCGTGTTTTTCCCGTGTTTTCGGAGCTTTTATGTCTACTGTGCTGGCCGCGCCCGTGGCCAAAAACGACACCACCGTGTTGCTGGTTGCCTCCATGGGCTGCGCGATGACGGTCATCGACACGAATATCGTTGGCGTCGTGCTGCCGACCATCGCCCGCGGGCTGGACGCCACGTTTGTCGATATGGAGTGGGTGATTGGCGCGTACGTACTTTGCTTCTCTTCCCTGTTGCTGCCCGCCGGTTCGCTGGCAGACCGCTTCGGCAGGCGGCGGATCTTTTTATTCGGCATCGCGCTGTTTGCCCTGGCGTCACTCGCCTGCGGGGCGGCCACCACCATCCTGATGCTGAATATTGCCCGCGCGCTGCAAGGCGTAGGCTCGGCCTTTTTACTGGCTCCGGCGCTGGCGATCATCGGTCACACTTTCCGTGAGCCGCAGGCAAGAGGACGTGCGTGGGCCATCTGGGGCGGCATGATGGGCATCACCATGGTGCTTGCGCCTTTGGCGGGCGGTATCATCAGCGCGTATTTCGGCTGGCGCTGGGCGTTCTACATCAACATTCCCATCTGCCTGCTGCTGGCGATATCGGTGCTGCGGACCATTGAAGAGTCCAGCAATCCAGCCGCCGGTAAGCCGGATATACATGGTATTTCGCTGTTTATCGCCGCCATGTTTTCTCTCACCTGGGCGCTGATCCTCGCCCCGGAGCACGGCTGGGGCAGCCCCGAAGTGATGGGGCGCTTTATCGCCTCAGCCTGGTTCTTTCTGTTCTTTGCGCTGGTCGAACGTTACAAAACTCAGCCGATGCTCGATCTTCGCCTGTTCCGTTCGCTGCCGTTTATTGGCGCGGTGCTGGCGATGTTCACCTACGCGGCGACGGCACAGGTGATGACATCCCTGCTGCCGTTGATGCTGCAAAACGTCGAGGGTAAAACCGCGCTGGCCTCCGGGGTCGGCATGTTGCCGTTCGCCCTCGCCATGTTGTTCTTCCCGATGGTAGCGCGCTGGATGGCACATCGCATGGCTGCCCGCTGGATCTTAGCCACTGGATTAGCACTGGTTGGCGTCGGCAACTTGATTATCGCCGGCGGCGTGCTGGCGCAGTGGCCCTGGCTAGTTATCGCCGGTATGGCCGTGCTGGGCAGCGGTGGCGGCATCCTCAACGGCGAAACGCAGAAGGCGATTATGGGCACCGTGCCTCACGAACGGGCGGGGATGGCTTCGGGGATCAGCACCACGGCGCGGTTCTCCGGCATTCTGCAAGGTTTTGCGCTGCTGGGGGCGATTCTGGCCGGGCATACGCGCCATACGCTGACCTCCGTAATGCAGGCAAACAACCTGCCGGTACGGGACGATTTTATGACTCAGGTCGTGGCCGGAGATGTGCAGCGCGCCCTTGCGCTGTGGCCGGAGCAACAGGCTCAGACGCTAAGCACGCTGATCCGCCACAGCTACGCCAGCGGCTTCTCGCTGATGCTGGTTTGCGCCGCGCTGTTCGCTTTCTTCGTTGCGCTAATTGTTATTCTCACCTTGCGGGACCGCACCGGGAGTCAGCCCAATGAACGCTAAAGATGTTGATTTCCATTTTGCACTTTTCAGCGATGTTCATGCCAACTTACCAGCACTTGAGGCCGTTTTGCAGGACATTGACCGCCACCACATCAAGCAAATCTGGTGTCTGGGCGATCTGGTTGATTTTGCGCCGTGGCCGAATGAAGTAATAAACCTGATTCGCAGCCGCAGCATTCCGGTGGTGATGGGCAACCACGACCGCCGCGTGGCAATGGACGAGCCGGTCACGCCGCTGGCTAAGCACTCCGTCCAGGAACAACAAGCCCGTGAACAGGCCATTGCCTTGAGCAAACGAACGCTGACGGAAGACAACTGCCGCTGGCTCAGCGCCCTGCCGCGGTCGAGAACGTTTCACGCCGGGCCGCTCAGATTTCTGCTGGTTCACGCCAGCCCGGATTCGCTCTCGGAGTATGTGCATCGCCAGTTTTCCTGCAGCCAACTGATGAAGTGGCAAACCACGCATCAGTTCGATGTGATGGTTTCCGGGCATACGCACTACGCGGATATTCGCGAATTAGCGCGCAGCGATGGCCGCAGGCTAATCGTCGCCAATACCGGTGCCGTCGGGCGAATCAAACCCGGTGAGCCGCAGGCCACCTGGCTGAAGGGGCATTACCGTCAGGGTAAGTTAAAACTAGCGGTTCAAACGGTAAATTATGACGTCGCCGCCGTGGCCCAGGCGATTAAAGACAGCCCGGTGCCGGACTTTTACGCGGAGGAGCTGTATCAGCACGGCATGGCCTGCTCGCAGGCGCTGTCGGCATTCTGAGCGGCTGACTATTTCGTGATAAGCTGCGCAATATTGGCGGCAGATAACGCACATCACCAGGTTGATGCGCGATACTGCCTCACTTTCATTGCTTGCCGCTTCAGGAAGAAAAATGGCCTCTAAATATGCACTCGTTCTGCTGGCTCCGCTGCTGCTGGCGGCCTGTTCGTCATCGAACAATTCAGGAATAGATCGCCAGGACAGGCAGCGGCTGGACGACAGCTTTATGCGCTCGCCGTGGCCCGATCCCTACTACAACAGCCGCTACCTGACGCCGGAACAGCGCCAGGACATCCGGGACCGCATCCGCGCCGACCAGCTGGAAGCCAGAGGCCGCCGGGATAACAGCACCGACAGCGGCGACGGTTTCGGCCAGCCAGTGCATTTCTAAACGGTTGGCACCGTTCCGCCGTCAATGATGTACTCCGTGCCGGTGATCGCGGCGGCACGGTCTGAGGCCAGGAAGGCGATCAGATTAGCCACTTCTTCTGGTTTTGCGGGGCGGCCCAACGGGATCCCGCCCAGCGAATCCATAATGATCTGCTTCCCACCCTCGTAATCCGTGCCCGCCTGCAGCGCCAGCCGTTCCGCCAGGCGGACAGAGGCCTCAGTTTCAATCCAGCCCGGCGCCACGCGCAGCACCCGTACGCCCTGCGGGGAAACCTCTTTCGACAGGCTTTTGCTATAGGCGGAAAGCGCCGCTTTGGCTGCGGCATAGGCCGTGGTCGCTTCCGGCAGCGGTAAAATCCGCTGAATGGAAGAGACATGGATAATCACCCCCGAACCCTGCGCCGTCATGCCCGGCAGCAGCGCCCTGTCCAGCCGCACCGCCGGGAAAAGGTTAAGCGCCAGCTCGCGCTGCCACTGCGCTTCGTCCAGCGCCGCGTAGCCTCCAGCCGGGGATGAGGATCCGCCGAGCATATGCACGATGATATCCACGCCACCGAGACGCGCCTGCACCGCTTTTACCAGTTGCTCGCAGCCCTCACGCGTGGCGAGATCCGCCGCGACAAACTCGTCGTCACGAACGTTTTCAGGCGCATGGCGAGCCACGGTCATCACCTGCGCGCCCAGCTCGCGGAACAGCGCTACGGTCGCCGCGCCTGCGCCCTTCGTGCCGGACGTCACCAGCGCTCTTTTGCCCTTCAGTGTCAAAAAGTCAGTCATTTTACGTTCTCCAGAAAGTCGATTTACCTGCCGTATCACTACTCTAAGAACGCGGTATAATTTAAACAATTGGGACAAACCGGGATGAAATGATGAAGGAATCGGGACAATGTCGCGTATAGCCCTGGCCGATATCGAAGCCGTGCAGGCCATCGCCCGCCGGGGATCTTTCCGCGCGGCGGCTATCGACCTCGGCGTTTCAACCACGGCGCTCAGCCATACGCTGGCAAAGTTTGAGGCTGAACTTGGCGTGCGCCTGTTCAACCGCACCACCCGCAGCGTGTCGCTGACGGAGGCCGGGAGGCTGTTTATCGAGAGAGTTAGCCCGTCTCTTCAGGGGCTGAACGATGCCCTTGAAAGTGTGCGGGCGCACCGCGATACGCCGTCCGGCGTGCTGCGCATCAACGCACCGCCTTTTGCCGCTCGCCAGGTGCTTTCGTCGCTGGTGTTTGAGTTTTTACGTCGCTATCCGGAAATGCAGGTCGATATTGTGACCGAAGGAAAGCTGGTCGATATCGTGGCGGAAGGGTTCGATCTTGGCGTGCGCGTGGCCGGGCTGGTGCCCGCCGATATGATTGCACTTTCGCTTGGGCAACCCCAACGCTTTGCCGTGGCCGCGTCTCCAGCTTACCTGGCAGAGCACGGCACGCCGCTAACGCCGGGCGACTTGCTGAATCACGCCTGTATTCGCGTCCGGCTGCCGGACGGCTCGCTCTACCGCTGGCATCTGGAAAAACAGGGCGAAGTCGCGCCCATTGACGTGCGCGGCCCGCTGACGCTGGACGAGGCCTCGCTGGCGCGGGAGGCGGTGCTGGAAGGTGTCGGGATTGGCTTTTTCATGGAGCAAAACGTCGCCAACGAAATCCGCTCTGGCAAGCTGGTGCGCCTGCTGGAAGCGTGGACGCCGTCCTTCCCAGGGCTTTGCCTTTACTATTCCGGCAGGCGGCATCCTTCTGCCGGGCTGGCCGCTTTCCTGGCGCTGGCGCGGGAAAAGTCAGGGAGGTCACTGACCTCCCCATAACGCTTAGAAACTGTAGTTTGCCGTCAGCGAGAAGCTGCGCGGGGCGCCATAAACCACATAGTCAGACAGCCAGGATTCATATTCTTTGTCGAACAGGTTGTTGATGTTGCCCTGTACGGCAAAGTTTTTTGTCACCTGGTAGCGGGTGAAGAGATCCACCAGCGCGTAGCTGCCCTGCTTGATGCGGGTGTTGCCGTTCGGGCCGTAGGCATCCTGCCAGGTTTTACCCTGCCAGTTCACGCCACCGCCCACGGTCACTTCCGGCAGCATCGGCAGCTGGTAGCGGGTAAACAGCTTCATCGTGGTGCGCGGCTGGTCCGGGTTCACAGCGTCACCGTTGTTGTCGTCCGCGACATAGCGGGAAGCGCCAAAGGTGAGCTGCCAGTTATCGGTCAGCGCACCGTTCAGCTCAAACTCCACGCCGCGACTTACAGTGCCGTCCACAGACTTATACGCCGTTTCACCAGGGTTGCCGTTAACCGGCGTGCCAAGCGACTGTGCCACTTTATCCTGCTCGATGCGGAACACCGCCAATGAGGTGGTAAGGCGCGTGTTAAACCAGTCCGCTTTCACGCCCGCTTCGTAGCTCTTCCCGGTGGTGGGGTCGAGATAATCGCCGTTAACGTCGCGCTTGTCGGTCGGCTGGAAGATGGAGGTGTAGCTGGTGTACGCCGACCAGGTGTCGTTGATGTCGTAAACCAGGCCCGCGTACGGCGTCACGTCGTGTTTTTTGCTGCTCAGGCTGGTTTGCGGCGCGGTGGACGGATTGTAGTCCGCATCCCATTCGGTATAACGGGCACCCACAATCAGGTGCAGCGGGTCAGCCAGCGAGAAACGTGCCGCGGTGTAGGCGGACTGCTGGCGCACCACATCTTTGCTGTACAGCGAGAAGGCTGACCAGCTTGGGTCTGCGACGCTGCTGTAGAAGCTGTCCATTGCGATGCCACCGTAAGGCAAGCCGGTGTTCGGCATGGCATTGTCATAGTGGTTACGCTGGCGACTGTAACTGCCGCCGAACATCAGCTCGTGCTGGCGGCCAAACAGGTCAAAACCGCCGCGCACAAACGCATCCACCGAATCCTGTTTACGCTCGCCCCGGTTCCAGCCGCCGTAAGCGCTGGTGCCCGCCCCGGTGACTTTATCCGGCAAGCCGGTGACGTACATCAGCTTAGAGTCGAAGTTGGTTTCGGCGTGCAGCGTGTTAATTCGCGCTTCCCAGCCGTTATCAAAGCGCTGGACCAGGTTAGCGAACACTTTGGTGGCGTCTTTGTTGGAGTAAGCCCAGTCCGGTGCGGTGGTGGCGCTGCGGCTGAAGTTTGTCCGGCTGCCATCGGCGTACCAGGTGGGCAGGCCGCCCCAGGTCGGGCTGTCGTCATTGCTTTCCTGGTAGTCGTAGCCGACAGAAAGCGTGGTGGAGTCGGTCAAATCGGCATCCACTACGCCGTAGATAAATTTCTTGCGGTAATGGCTTTTATCCAGCCAGGTATCGTTGTCCTGGTAGCCGGTGACCACGCGGCCCCGCACGTTGCCGGACTCGCTCAGCGGCGCGGAGAGATCGGCCACATAGCGCTGCTTGTCCCAGTTGCCGTAGCTAGCGGAGACGTTGCCTTTAAATTCACGGCTGTCGGCGTGCTTGCGCACCATATTGATGTACGCCGAAGGGTTACCGCTGCCGCTCATCAGCCCCGCCGCGCCGCGCACCACTTCAATATTCTCAAACACGGCGGTATCCGAACCGGTATCGCCAAAGTCCCAGACGTCGCTAACCTGTGTCGGCATGTCGTCGTAGGCATAGTTGCTGATGAAGAAGCCGCGCGCAAAGTAAGTGGCGCGGCTGCTGTCCACCAGTTTGGTACTGATGCCGGTGGTGTTATCCAGCACCTCGCCGATGGTTTGCAGATCCTGATCCTGAATACGCTGCTGGCTGATGACGCTAACGGATTGCGGAATATCGCGCGGAACCAGCAGCAGTTTGGTGCCGGTGGTGGTGGTTTTGACGCTGTAATCCTGTTCCTGTCCTGCCAGCGGGTTATCCCCCTGAGTATTCACCGTGATGGTATCTTCTGCCTGCACAGAAGGCAGTAGCGCGAGCGCAATAGCCGCCGCCAGGAGTGATGGGCCGCCTGCCCGTAACGTGAACCGATCCCTGGAGAAGTTAACCAATGCCATGTTAAACCCTCATTTTTGCAGTGCTGCGGCGTTTTCCGTAGCCGGCACTTTTTCTTGATTTTTATAAAGACGCGCACCATTAAATGCGGATGAGAAATATACGCATTTGTATTTAACATGTAAATAAATGTAATTCCCTGAGGGTTAACGAAGATTGCACCGTTGCGGGGCAAAAACAGGCATTTGGTGGCAATAAAAATTGCCGCTTTCGCTTTACAAACGAACACGTAAATCTGTTGTTAAAACAGCCTCATCATCTGGCTTATTGCTTCCGTTGTGATAGATTCCTCTCGCTTTCAAAACATACACAGCAAAATACGCTGCGAAGCCTCTCTCTTTTTTCAGGTAAACGATCGGACGCCATGAGAAAGTTAGCCAATATCCACCTGCTGATGATGTTGATTCTGCTGGTTGCTGTCGGGCAGATGACACAGACGATTTATATTCCTTCTATTCCCGATATGGCTCATGAAATGGGCGTGCGCAGCGGCGCAATTCAGCGCGTGATGGCGGCCTATTTGTTTACCTACGGCGTGTCTCAGCTGTTTTATGGCCCGCTTTCCGATCGCATTGGCCGCCGCCCGGTGATCCTCGCCGGCATGGTGATTTTCATGCTGGCGACGCTCGGCGCGCTGTTTACCACTAATTTGCATATTCTGGTGCTGGCGAGCGCCCTGCAGGGCATGGGCACCGGGGTCGCAGGCGTGATGGCGAGAACCATGCCGCGCGATCTCTACGAAGGCGGTGATTTACGCCAGGCCAACAGCCTGCTGAACATGGGTATTCTGGTGAGCCCGTTACTGGCGCCGGTTATTGGCGGGATGCTGGACAGCGTCTGGGGCTGGCGGGCCTGCTACGGCTTCTTGCTGCTGCTGTGTGCCATTGTGGCATTTTCTATGTGGCGCTGGCTGCCTGAAACCCGCCCGGTTGACGCCACGCCGCCGCGTCTGATGCGCAGCTACAAAATGCTGCTCGGTAATATCTCCTTTAACTGCTATCTGCTGATGCTGGTCGGTGGCCTGGCGGGCGTGGCGGTGTTTGAGGCCTGCTCCGGCGTGCTGATGGGCGGCGTACTCGGCCTGAACGGCGTGGTGGTCAGCATTCTGTTTATTCTGCCTATTCCGGCGGCGTTTTTTGGCTCCTGGTATGCGGGTCGCCAGAACGTGCGTTTCTCCAGCCTGATGTGGCAGGCGGTATTAAGCTGCCTGTTCGCCGGTATTCTGATGTGGATCCCTGGCTGGTTTGGCATCATGAATATCTGGACGCTGCTGGTGCCTGCGGCGCTGTTCTTCTTCGGCGCGGGCATGCTGTTCCCGCTGGCGACCAGCGGCGCGATGGAGCCATTCCCGTTCCTCGCCGGCACCGCAGGGGCGCTGGTTGGCGGCCTGCAAAACATCGGCTCCGGCGTGATGGCATGGTTCTCCGCGCTGATGCCGCAAACCGGGCAGTACAGCATCGGGATGTTGATGACGGCGATGGGCGTGCTGATCCTGTGCTGCTGGCTGCCGCTGGCGCAGCGTTTTCAGCATCATGGTGAGACAGTTTAGTTTACGGCCCCTCACCCCGGCCCTCTCCCCGGAGGGGCGAGGGAGAAAATCCGGCATCTGATTAGCTCCTCACTTTACCCAGCACGCTGTTCCATCCACTCTCCCTTCCAGGGAGAGGGTTAGGGTGAGGGTCATCTTCCCCGTCATATTTTTGTCATTTAGTTACCTTACTCTCACTTCCGGTTTAATTATTTGATCAATCTACGCGCGTAGATACACTGCGAGAAATGATTAAAAATGGCATCTTCGCCAACAGATAACGTTCGATCTCTGTGAGAACTCTAATGACGACAAGCACTTTTTCCCCTCCTCCGGCCGATGCACAGCACGCGGCAGAAGAGCGCCTGGCCACGCCGGAAGGTAAACGTGATTTTATTCGCGCCACCTTCTCCTGCTGGCTCGGTACCACAATGGAATACGCGGACTTCGCGCTTTATGGCCTGGCGGCCGGGATCATTTTTGGCGATGTGTTCTTCCCGGATGCCACGCCTGTCATGGCGCTACTCTCCAGCTTTGCCGCTTACTCCGTAGGCTTTGTTGCCCGGCCAATAGGCGCCCTGCTGTTTGGCTGGCTGGGCGACCGCTACGGCAGAAAAATGGTGATGGTCATTACCATTGCGCTGATGGGCTGCTCCACCACGCTTATTGGCCTGATCCCGAGCTACGCGCAAATTGGCGTCTGGGCGCCAACCTGCCTCGTTATTCTGCGTTTTGCCCAGGGGCTTGGCGCGGGTGCGGAGCTGTCCGGCGGCACCGTTATGCTGGGTGAATACGCCCCGGTGAAACGCCGTGGCCTGGTGTCCTCCATTATCGGGCTGGGCTCCAACAGCGGCACGCTGCTGGCTTCTCTGACCTGGTTGCTGGTGCTGCAAATGGATAAAGAGACGCTGCTTGCCTGGGGCTGGCGTATTCCGTTCCTGTGCAGCATGCTGATTGCCGCTGTTGCCCTGATTATTCGCCAGCACCTGCGTGAAACCCCGGTATTTGAGCGCCAAAAAGCGCTGCTGGAAGCCGAGCGTAAACAGGTGCGGGAAAAGGGGCTGGCCGAGCAGCAGAAAGATCCACGCAGTTTCTGGCAGCGGACCCGCGCCTTCTGGACCATGGTCGGGCTACGCATTGGTGAGAACGGTCCTTCTTATCTCGCCCAGGGTTTTATCATTGGCTACGTCGCCAAAGTGTTGGCGGTGGATAAATCCGTCCCCACTCTGGCGGTGCTGATCGCCTCGGTGCTGGGCTTCGCCATTATTCCTTTTGCCGGCTGGCTCTCCGACCGCTTTGGCCGCCGGATCGTTTACCGCTGGTTCTGCCTGCTGCTGATTCTCTACGCTTTCCCGGCCTTTATGCTGCTGGACTCACGCGAGCCGATGATCGTTATTCCAACCATTGTCGTCGGCATGGGGTTGGCTTCACTGGGGATTTTCGGCGTGCAGGCGGCCTGGGGCGTGGAGCTTTTTGGCGTGACAAATCGCTATACCAAGATGGCGTTTGCCAAAGAGCTGGGGTCTATGCTTTCCGGCGGAACTGCGCCACTGATTGCCGCCGCGCTGCTCTCCTGGACCGGGCACTGGTGGCCTATCGCGCTCTACTTTGCAGTGATGGCGGGCATCGGGCTGGTGACCACCTTCTTTGCGCCGGAAACCCGGGGGCGCGACCTTAATCTGCCGGAAGACGCTATTTGATTTGTCACAGAGTTGACGGCGATTTTTACGGAGCAAAGCTTTATGCTGTGGCTCCGTTTATCGCCCGCCAGCCAAATAAAGCAGGTATTCAGTGACTAAGCCTCAAGTACACCGCGTTACCCGCGCTGAAGTCGCCAAAGAAGCAGGGACTTCCGTCGCGGTCGTCAGCTACGTGATTAACAACGGCCCGCGTCCGGTCGCGCAGGCGACGCGTGAGCGCGTGCTCGCCGCCATCAAGAAAACCGGCTACCGCCCAAACGGCATTGCCAGGGCCTTGGCCAGCGGCACCACGCGCACCTATGGCTTAGTCGTGCCCAATATCGCCAACCCTTTTATCTCGTCCATGGCGCACGCGCTCCAGCAGGAGGCCTTTGCCGATGGCCGGGTCTTGCTGCTGGGGGATTCCGGCGATGACCGCGCCCGCGAGCTGGAGCTTATCAATAACCTGCTGCATCGCCAGGTGGACGGGCTGATTTATACCAGCGTCGACAGGCACCCTTACATCGATCTTATCCAGGCCAGCGGCACACCTTGCGTGATGCTGGACAGGGTTGAGCCGGAGCTGAACGTTTGCTCGATTCAGGTTAACGAGCAGCACGCCGCGCGGCGCGCAACCCGCCATCTGATTGAGCACGGCTATCGCGATATCGCCATTATTTGCGGGCCGCAGGAGATGCTGAACACTCAGGATCGCATCAGCGGCTGGCGGCTGGCGCTGGAAGACGCGGGCCTTACCGTGCGCCCTGAATGGATTTTTTCAACGGATTACACCCGCCAGGGCGGCTACGACGCCACACAGCAAATGCTGGCTGGCAAATTGCCCCGCGCGCTGTTTGCCACCAATGAACAGCAGGCCTTTGGCTGCCTGAGAGCGCTGTCTGAACACGGGCTTTCCGCGCCGAAAGACCTGGCCCTGGTGTGCTTCAACGGCACCCTGGAATCGGCCTTCAACGTGCCCTCTTTAACGACGGTTCGCCAGCCGGTCACTCAGATGGCGAAGAAGGCCATTGAGATGTTGAAAAAGTGGGACGGGCAGCCGCATAAACACGAATTCGATTTTGAGCTGGAGATTGGCGAGTCCTGCGGCTGCCGCTCCCTCACCACAGCAGGAAGTTATAAGTAACATGAAGCGTTTAATTATCGATTGCGATCCGGGTAACGGCGTTGCCGGGGCTAACGTAGACGACGGTCTGGCCCTTGCCCTGGCGCTGGCGGCGCCGGAGATTTCTCTGGAGCTGATTACCACCGTGTCCGGCAATACGCCAAGCGAAGTGGGCTACGCCGTCGCGTCAGATTTAGTTGCTCGCCTGGGTATGTCCGTTGAGGTCGCCCGTGGCGCTTCGCGCGCGCTGATCGAGCCTTCAGCACCGTGGAGGGAACATCTGGATCATAAAGTCGATAAAGTGGGCCTGCGCCACCTGTGGAAGGACGTTAATGCCCCGCAAATGCTGGCCGAAGTAGCCCCGCTGGCGGTGCATGAGATGGGCGAACTTATCTGTACAAATCCCGGTGAAATCACGCTGATAGCTATCGGCCCGTTGACCAACGTGGCGCTGGCTTTGCAGCTTTACCCGCAGATGGCGAGCGCGGTAAAAGAGATTGTGATCATGGGCGGCGTGTTTAACGTTGACGGCTACCTGAAGGACACCAACTTCGGCGTTGACCCGGAGGCCGCACACGCTGTGCTAACCAGCGGCGCAAACATCGTTCTGGTGCCGATGGACGTCACCACCCAAACTATGATGACGCACCAGGATTTAGACACGCTGGCCACCTGCGATAACCGCCTGAGCCATTTTCTCGTGGACACCATTCGCCCGTGGATGGATTTTTCCATGCAAACTCGCCAATTGCCTGGCTGCTGGATCCACGACGTACTGACCGTCGCCTGGCTGCTTGAGCCGGAACTGGTGAGCTGGACGGAAGATTATGTGGATGTCTCTCTGAGCGGGCTGAGTCGCGGCAGAACCTTGCGCTATGGTCCGGAACATTTACGGCTGGCGGTGAACGTTGACGCCCCGCAGGGCAAGCCGGTGAAGCTGCTGCAAACCGTGGATAACCAGAGGCTGCTGGCGCTTATCGACCGGCATATCCGCCAGTTTGCATAAAAACGAGAAAGGGCGCATAAGCGCCCTTCGCATAAGCGCCCTTTTTTACAGAACCTTGCTGAGGAAGGCCTGAGTTCGCGGGTTCTGCGGCGCGCTAAAGATCTGCGCCGGCACACCCTGTTCCTGAATCACGCCCTGGTCAATGAAAATCACCCGGTCCGCCACTTCGCGGGCAAAGCCCATTTCGTGGGTCACGATAATCATCGTCATCCCTTCCTGCGCCAGCTGTTTCATCACCGCCAGCACTTCACCGACAAGTTCAGGATCCAGCGCCGAAGTTGGCTCGTCGAACAGAATAATCGACGGCTCCATCGCCAGCGCACGGGCAATCGCCACGCGCTGCTGCTGGCCGCCGGAAAGGCTCGAAGGCCAAGCGTCGATTTTGTCCAGCAGCCCTACCTTTTGCAGCAGCTTTTCGGCGCGGTTCACCGCTTCCGCTTTGGACAGCCCTTTCAGCGACATGGGCGCCATAATCAGGTTTTCCAGCACCGTCATGTGCGGGAACAGGTTAAAACGCTGGAACACCATGCCCACGCCTTCGCGCAGCGTGTTGAGGTTGGTTTTTGGGTCGTGTACCGCAAAACCGTTAACCACGACTTCGCCGCCGTCCGGTTTTTCCAGCGCGTTCAGGCAGCGCAGAAACGTACTTTTGCCGGAGCCGGAAGGGCCAATCACGCAAACCACTTCCTGAGGCGCGATATCGCAGGAGATGCCGCGCAGTACGTGAGTTTTGCCAAACTGTTTCTGTAAATCCTTAACGTGAATCACTTTTGCCAAACCTCTTTTCCATATGTTGCACCAGCAGCGAAAGCAGGAACGTCAGCACCCAATACACCACGGAGATGGTCAGGTACGGTTCCCAATAGGTCGCGTAAGCGCCGGAAACGGTACGCGCCGCGTAGGCCAGGTCGGCGAGACCGATGGCGGAGGCCAGCGATGAGTCTTTCACAATGGCAATCGCGTTGTTGCCCAGCGGCGGTAGAATGCGGCGGAACGCCTGCGGCAGGATAACCTTACGCATCGTTTTGCCCCAGCCCATGCCCAGCGCCCGTGACGCTTCCATCTGCCCTTTGTCGATGGACTGAATACCGGCGCGGAAAATCTCGGACACGTAGGCCCCGGCGTTGAGGGTGATCGCCACCACGCAGGAGAGAAACGCGCCGTATTCGGAGCGAAGGTCGCGGGCGAAGTCCACGGACATCATCCCGCTGGTGATCATGATCCCGTCGCGCGGGTTAATAAACAGCGGCACCAGCGCAAAGTGAACCACCATGATCTGCACGAACAAAGGCGTGCCGCGAAACGCGCTGACGTAAACGCGCACCGGCCACTGCACGGCATAACGCAGCACGTGCTTCCACGGGCCGTCATCGGCGTGAGCCATACGGCCAAGCCCAAGTAGCAGCCCCCAAGTTGTGCCTAAAATCACGCAGATAATGGTGCACTTGATGGTCATCAGCGCGCCCTGCATAAACAACGGCGCATATTCTGAGATTATCTCCCAGCGAAATCCGGTCATACCTGTCCTTTTTGGGGCCGGAACGGCCCCGATTGATAATTACTCTGCCGGGAGGGTTGGAACGTTGTTGTCGAACCAGGTGGCGTAAATTTTAGCGTAGGTGCCGTCGGCAATGATTTTCTTCAGGCCAGCGTCGATTTTGCCTTTCAGCTCGGTGTTGCCTTTAGCAACCGCGATGCCGAAGTACTGGCGCTCAAACTTGCTGTCCGGCACCAGCTTCAGCGGTTTTTCCGGGTGGGATTTGATGTAGTACTTCACCACGCCCACGTCGCCCACGGCGGCGTCGATACCGTCTTCTGTCAGTTCCTGCAGCATCAGCGGCGTGTTGTCAAAGCGCTTGATGTCGGTGCTGTTTTTACCCAGAACGTCGGACACCACAATGTCGCCGGTGCTGGAGTTAACCACGCCCACTTTTTTGCCTTTCAGCGAAGTTACGGAGTCCACTTTAGAATCGGTCGGTACCACAATAGATTGCTCGGCCGGGAAGTACGGTGTGGAGAAATCGACCATCGCTTTACGTTTGTCAGTGATGGTAATACCGGAAATGATGATGTCGCGATCGCCGGAGTTCAGCGTGGCGAAGATACCTTCCCACGGCGTGTTAACCAGCTTGATATCAAACCCTTCGGCTTTAGCGATGGCTTTGATGATGTCAATATCGAAACCTTCCAGCTGTTTCTGGCTGTTTTCGTATTCAAACGGGCGGTAGGTGCCACCGGAACCCACGACGTAGGTTTGCGCCAGCGCCTGAGCAGAACTGAACAATGCCGCGAGCAAACACCCGCCAGCCACTACTGATTTCATCGCTTTAGTAAACATAGAAGCCCCTGGATATATGATGTTTTTATGCAGTTAATATGCATAAAAATACATAATTACCCGAAATGCAGCAACAGATAATTCACGCTGAGTGATAATTACTGGCACTGAGGCTTGAGAATGGCGTCCAGCACTGGCGCCATATCGGGCCGCCAGGCGCCCTCTTCCCCATCGTAGAATTTCTCATCGCCGTTGACTGCATACGGAATCTGCGCTTTTTGCAATTCACAGGCGACAAACGTCGCCATCGCAACCTGCTGATCGACCGGCAGTTTACTGCCAGGAGACCAGTTGCCGACCCAGGAAAGGTGGCCGGTTTTCTGCTGCCAGTGCACGGCAGTTTCAATGCGGGCATGGATCGCCGCTTTTTCCGCATCCGTCCCCGTCGTCCACTGGTTTTTTCCGTTCCAGGTTTTGCCGTTCCAGTTTTTTGGGCCGCCCGGCATCAGGTGCCAGTCTGCCATGACCAGTCCATGGCGGGATTCAGGAATTTTAAGCGTGGCCAGCGCTTCCGGGGAGGCGTGGTTGCGTGGCGCAACAAAGATATGCCGCTGAGGGCTGATTTTATGAATCGCCTTCACGGTTTTGTCGTAAATCTGGTTGAGCAACTGAGGGTTGGCGCTGAGTTTCTCCTCCGGCTGCCCGATGATATCGAATACCAGCGAATCGTCATTTTTGGCAAAAAAGCGCGCCACGGTCGTCCACCACTCAACAATATCTTCCGCATTTTCAGCGGTCGGTTTCGCTTTCAGCTCCGCTGCCCGGTAGCTGATCACCGGCACGATATGGTATTGCTCGCAGGCATCAACGATGCGCCGTAAATGCACCAGTTTCTGATGGGTTATTGGCCCCGCAACGCGAATACGGACATGGCCAAAGCCTCGCTGCTGAAAGTCACGCACCGTCAGAGGGTCAAATTCGCGGATGCCTCGCTCTGTTACCGCCCAGTCAACGTTCATCCCCACTCCAAGCTGGCTGGTCCAGGTGGGCGGCAAAACATCCTGCTGCGCAGCAAACGAACTGGCACAGAAAGAGAGGGCAACCAGAATAAGAGTTGGCTTTAACATCGGCGGCACGTTACTTAGCGAAGGAAAACTAATATTTAGCATGCTTTTACCGTTTGCGGGGAGTGAGGATTGCAATAAAAAATGAATGGTGATGCAGAGTGTGAAGGATTGCCAAAGCGAACTACTCGTCGCTGAGCACAATGCCGAGCCTGTCTGCCATCTTCACAATCTCTTCCACCACTTCTGGCGTTGAAAATATCCCACAAGCTTCGTGCTGAAATGCTAAATCCTCAGGACGAGTTCTGTCGCCATAAAAAAGGAAAGCACTGCTGTCATCATGCTGTCGGGATTTCCAGACCATGCCGTCAATGGCGGGATTTTGATCGTGAATCGCGCGCGCCCAGCGCTGCGTTTGCGGGTAAACCGGGCGGTCGCTTAACAGAAAAAGCTGCTTTGATAACCCCATCCGGTAAAGGTCTGCCGTTTTAAGCGTCACCAGCGTCAGCTCTCGCCTGAGCACCAGCTGGCTCATTCCCCAGTGCCGCCACGGCCTGATGGATAAAAACCCCCGCCGCTCGCCGCCAATCAGGTCGTGAAAAAGCGTTTCGGCCAGCGCTCCTGCCATGCTGTCTGCCGCATACAGACTCGGCACCAGCCGCCCCTGCCTATCTTTGAAGGGGCTGAACCTGGCACCGCAATCGTTACCGGTCAGTTCGCGCCCAGGATTAAAACCGTTGCCAGGCCAGATCAGGGCATGACAGCGATAAAGGATCTTTCCCGCCGGCAAAGTTTCTTTAAAAATCGGGATCGCGTCTCCCGGTTCAGGAAGTTCAGGGGCAAGCCGCACAGGCTCGCCAAAAAGGGCTCTCGTTTTGGCCTCATCCTTCGGCGCCATCCTGCAGCCTCCTGACCTCGTATTCAGCGGCCTGAAGCACGTTCGCCGGATAAGTAGCAATCATTTCGGCAGGTGTTTTTCCCGCCAGCAGGCCGTTAGAAGTCGCAAACCATTCTGCCAGCCCCCAGGCCGTTTTGTGCTGAGCGAAGGCATCCAGAATGACTTTCATTACAGGTAGAGGACGGTAGTTTTCATCAAGGCCATAGCGCGGATAGACATTCCCAACGCCGCGTTTGATGACCGAGAAAATTTTTCCAGCCGCCTTCCAGCGCGTTGGCTGAGCCGAGACATTCTTCGTCGAGTAACCGCCCAACATGGCGATTTCATGGGTAGTCAGCCAACCTTCGTCCGTTAGCCTGTCCCGCGCCTGTGCCAGGCGGGCCTGGTTAATCACCTCGCGCTGCTGAGCCGGAGGAAGAAAACTGCTTTGTGCCGCGTAACGCTTTGATGAATCTGCAGTGTAGCTTGCTGTTGGTTCATGGGCGACAAGCGCGCCCTCACCGATAAGCTTCTCGCCATAGAGTTCCACCAGCTTTTCATAACCGTCATTAAGCTCCAGCGCCTGCTGTTGCGTTTGTAGCTCTTCGGTTGCCTCCAGCAGATGAGTGAGTTGGGTATGCAGCTCTTCCAGCCCGGAAACGCCACCGCGAAGCGCAAGCTGCAGGGTCAGCCCGGCTTCGCGCTTGCTGTTTTGCTCGCGAACGCCTTTTGCAAGCGTGAGTTTCACGCTCTCGCTGTCAAACAGCACCCGGTCTTTTTTCTTCTCAATACGTCCGGTTTGCCTTGATACCATCGCGCCCTCCAAATAACCCAACTAACCAATCTAACCTTAATAACCCTAACCACTTTATCGCCGGGTACAAAAAATGTCCAGACTGGGGAAGGCAATCTGGGAAGCATCGCCATAAAAAAAGCGCGACGTCTCCGCCGCGCTTCGTAATAGCCTAAGAAAACTTATTTCAATTCAGGCCAGTAGTCTTTGTTCGCTTCAATCAAATCATCAAGAATCGCTTTGGCAACGGAGGCGCTCGGCACGGTTTTCGACAGGGTAATCGCCTGCCACAGTTTCTGATAAGAGCGGTGTTCCCAGGCATCCACCACCAGTTTTTCGACGGCGACCTGCTGGCTCATCAACCCTTTCTGGAACTGCGGGATGTTCCCCACCACCAGCGGCTCCGGCCCGTCTTTGCCTACCAGACAAGGAATTTCCACCATCGCTTCCGGGTCGAAGTTATTGATGGCCCCGTTGTTCGGCACAATCAGCAGCATCCGCTCCTGGGTGTTAAAGGCAATTGCCGTCGCCAGGTCAACGATGTACGAAGCATGCTCGTCAATTTCCAGCTCACCCGCAGAGGATTTCCCGGCGCTGATAATGGCGTTACAGGAACCAAACACGTGTTTCTCGCGGTGATCCATCACTTCGTTTGCCCTGGTGCGCTCCGGGTTTGAGTGCCGCACCACATAGTCAGGATAGAGGTAGTATTTCAGATAGGTGTTCGGCAGCGTGTCCGGATCAAGCGCCCAGACATCTTTTGCTTTGGCAAACGTGTCGTTCCAGCTGGCTTCGGTCCCATGCTCGTCTTTTGGCGGTACATAGCCATATTTAGCCACATGTTCGCGAATTTTAGGCATCAAATCGTTGCCGTCTTTATCTTCTACGTGGGTCCACCAGCCAAAGTGGTTCAGGCCGTAGTAACGCACCTTCATCTCTTTGCGATCCTTCAGGCCCACAATCTGCGCCATGCGGCTTTCGATGCCGATAGGCATATCGCAGATATTCAGGATTTTTGAGTTCGGCCGCAGGCGACGGGTCGCTTCCGCCACAATGGCCGCCGGGTTGGAGTAATTCAGCATCCAGGCGTTTGGCGAATATTTTTCCATGTAATCCACCAGCTCCAGCACGCCACCGATGGAGCGCATACCGTAGGCTATCCCGCCCGGGCCGCAGGTTTCCTGGCCGAGTACGCCGTGGCGCAGTGGGATTTTCTCGTCTTTTTCGCGCATTGGATATTTGCCCACGCGGATGTGCGCCATCACAAAATCCACGTCGCTGAACGCTTCCTGCGGGTCGGTGGTATAGCTGAAGTCGATATCCGGCGCCTGCTCTTTCAGGATGATTTTGCAGGCTTCGGCGATAGTTTCCTGGCGTGCGCCGTCGTTATCGTAGAACTTCAGCGCCCGCAGCGGGAAGCGGTTCTGGTTAGCCAACAGCATCAGCACGATGCCTGGAGTAAAAGTACTGCCGCCGCCTGCTACAACTACCGAGAATTTTTTCATGATACTGCCTCCGTCATGGATAGGTGTTCGTCTGAAGCTTGCTCTTTGATAAGGGTTTCAATCTGGTCGCGAATTTGCGGGACATGCAGCCCGACAATCACCTGAATACCGTTGCCGCTGCGTACCACGCCGTGGGCACCAAGGGCTTTGAACACGTCGTCGGCTTCGGTCAAAGCCATATCGCCGAGGGTGATACGCAGACGAGTCGCGCAGTTGTTCAGGCTGGCAATATTCGCCGCGCCGCCGAGCGCCTGCAGGAAGCCATGCGCCTGCCCGTGCTTCGCATCCTGGCTGACTGCCGCACTGGTTTGCTGCCGTGCCGCCTGGTAATCAGCCTTGCTGTA
This sequence comes from Cedecea sp. NFIX57, assembly GCF_900177785.1. Lineage (NCBI taxonomy): Bacteria > Pseudomonadati > Pseudomonadota > Gammaproteobacteria > Enterobacterales > Enterobacteriaceae > Cedecea > Cedecea sp. NFIX57. Next base: position 223,880 of record NZ_FXAS01000003.1, read on the forward strand.
GAGTTTGATCTCGCTGTCTTCCCGGCCCGGCGTTTTCAGGTTGAAACGCAGAATCAGAGCGCGGAAAACCACGAAGTAGACGCCGGTAAAGGCGATACCGATGCCTATCTGGGTAAAGACCATCGAGGCATGGTTATGGAACATCGGGATCCAGTTTTGCGGCAGGAACTGGTCAAGCAGGCCGCCGCCCATGTTGCCTACCACGCCCGCCATGTACATCACCGTTGCCATCGAGGCGGCCAGGAAGGCGTGAACGGCGAACAGCAGCGGAGAGATAAACAGGAAGGTGAATTCCAGCGGCTCGGTAATGCCGACCAGCATGGCGGTTAACGTCGCGGGGATAAGCAGCCCGGCAACCTTCACGCGGTTCTGCGGCGAGGCGGTGTAGTAGAGCGCCAGCGCGATGCCCACCGAGCCAAACACTTTCGAGTTACCGTGCAGGGCGAAGCCGCCTTCCGGGAACAAGGATTTCAGCGAAGCGGTGCTCTGGCTGAATTCCTGCAGGTGCTGCGCCCAGTACACCTGAATGCCGCCTTCAACCGCCGCCGGGCCGAAGATGAACGGGCCATAGACGAAGTGGTGCAGCCCGGTCGGGATCAGAATGCGCTCAAGGAAGGTGTATACCCAGACGCCGAGCGCCCCGGCACTGCGTAAAAACGCCTGTAGCGATTCGATGCCGAGCTGCACTTTTGGCCAGCCGAGCAGCGTCAGCCAGGCGCAGGGGATCATCACCAGGAAGGCTACAATCACCACGAAAGAGCTGCCCTGGAAAATACCGAGGAACACCGGCAGCGGCTTATCGAAGTAGCGGTTGTGGATGGCGGTGACGATGCCGGAGATAACAATCGCGCCGATGATGCTGGTGTCGAGCGTTTTAATCCCGGCCATCATCGTCAGGCCGCTGCCCGCCGTGGGTTCAAGGCTAAAATCGACGCCGAAGTAGTGTCCCCACGTCATCCCCATCGCATTGATGAAGTAGTTCCAGGTCAGGAAACTGACCAGTACCGTCAGGCAGGCACGTCCCTGGGCCTGTTTTGCCAGACCAATAGGCAGACCCACGGCGAAAATCAGCGGCATATTGCGGAACACCGTCCAGCCGCCTTCTTCGATGATATGAACAATTTGAGCAAACAAGGTGTCGGGTGCGGTGAGCGCTTCGCCAACAAACAGCGGGTTGCGCAGCATGATGGCAAGCCCGACCACGATCCCGGCAAAGGGGAACAGCAAAACCGGGGTAAACATTGCACCACCAAAGCGTTGTATTTGACTGAGCATTTTTAAATCCTCATGTAACAACTTCGTAGAGTAAGAGGCGGCCTTATTTTTTTAGTTGGCCTGAAGCTGAGGATATGAGCGCGGGCGGTGGCACGCCGCGTCAGGCGCAGCGATTCGTGATCGTATTCATGGTTTTTATTTGGTCAAAGTTGTCTACTTTTAAAGTTAAAACTAGACAATTAACCGACATATAACGGCGGGATAACGCCTGGAGATGTCCAGCTATGATCTACAAATCCATTGCTGACCGACTAAGACTGCGGCTTAATTCTGCCGACTACACCATCGGCAGCCCATTGCCTGGGGAAAAGAAGCTTGCCGAGGAATTTGGCGTGTCGCGTATGACGATTCGCAAAGCAGTAGATTTGCTTGTGGGCTGGGGACTGGTCACGCGCCGCCAGGGCAGCGGCACCTGGGTCACCAAAAAAGATGTTCACCACGAAACCACCAACCTCACGGGTTTTGTGGAAGTGATGCGCAGCCAGGGCAAAGAGGTGCTGAGTGAGGTGCTGGAGTTTAACGTGATGCCCGCGCCCCCGGCGATAGCCAGCCTACTGCGCATTAAGATCGACGAAAAAATTTATTACTCCCGCCGCGTGCGCGCCGTCGGCGGCAAGCCGCTGATGGTGGAAGACAGTTACATGCCGGTCAAAATCTTCCGCAACCTGTCGTTGGCCCACCTTGAAGGATCAAAATTCAGCTATATCGAAGACGAATGCCAGATAGTCATCAGCGGCAACTATGAAACGCTGACGCCGGTGCTTGCCGACACCAAAACGGCAAAACTGTTGAACATCGCCGAGGCGACACCGATTTTGCGCATCACTTCGCTCTCCTACAGCGACAAAGGCGAATTTCTTAACTATTCGGTGATGTTCAGAAATGCCAGCGAATATCAGGTGGATTACCACCTCCGCCGGGATCATTCGAGAGTGCCGCCCGAACAGTCGGGCGGCGGTGAGCTATAGCCCCCAGAAAAGTAGCGCCAGCAGCTGAGGCGTAATAATGCGCAGGAACATCACCAGCGGGTAAACCGTGGCGTAAGAAAGCGCGGCGGCTCCGCTGGTCGCATGCAACCCATTGGCAAAGGCCAGCGCAGGCGGGTCGGTCATCGAGCCCGCCAGCATGCCGCACAGCGTCAGGTAGTTCATCTTCACCAGCAGGCGAGCAAGCAGGCCGACGGTAATCAGCGGCACCGCGGTGATCAGAATGCCGTAGCCAATCCAGCTTACGCCGTCACCCACCAGCAGCGTGTCGATAAAATCCCCGCCGGACTTGAGCCCAACCACCGCCAGAAACAGGACGATACCCAGCTCGCGCAGCGCCAGGTTCGCGCTCGGCGGCATAAACCAGTAAAGCTTACCGATGCTGCCGATGCGCCCGAGGATCAGCGCCATAATCAGCGGCCCGCCAGCCAGCCCAAGGCGTAACGCGGCCGGAAAGCCGGGGATAAACAGCGGAATGGAGCCCAGCAGTACGCCGAGCCCGATGCCGATAAACACCGGCAGCATTTGCACCTGCTGTAGCTTGTGCTGCGCGTTACCGACCTCTGCGGCCACCGCATCAATCGATTGAGGCCGTCCGACCAGATTGAGGATATCGCCAAACTGCAGGCTGGCGTTGCTGCTGGCCACCAGCTCGACCCCGGCGCGGTTAAGGCGGGATATCACCACATCGTATTTCTGCTTCAGATGCAGATCGCGGATCTTCTTGCCTAACACCTTTTCGTTGGTCACCACCACGCGCTCAACCCGCAGATCCGTGCCTCGCGTAGAAAGCGAAGTATCCACTTCGTTGCCGATCACCAGCAGCGCTTTGTGCAGATCTTTTTCGGCCCCGACCAGGTGCAGCAGGTCGCCAGTCTGAACGATCGTCCCCGGAGAAGGCACCATCAGCAGTTCGCCGCGCTTGAGGCGGGAGCAGATTATTTCGTCACTGTTAAGAATAGGGATGTCCTGAATTGCCAGACCATTCAGGTTTGGGTTGGCAACGCAGATATTCATGGTGTGCAGCTGGGCGTGATTTTGGCCGCTGCTGGCCTCAAACTGCTGGGCCTCTTTGTCAACGCTGACGCGAAAGGCCATGCGTAACAGCCACATGGTCAGCAGGATGCCGCAAATCCCAAACGGATAGGCCATCGCGTAGCTCATCCCCATTTGGTCAACCAATTGTGCAGGCGTGCCGAGATCGGTCAGGATCTGCTGCCCGGCACCCAACGCTGGTGTATTGGTGACCGCACCGGAGAAGATCCCCAGCACCACCGGCAACGGCACATCAAATAGCGTGTAGACCACTGCGGTGACCAGCGCGCCAAGCACGACGATGAGAATAGCGAACAGATTTAGCCGCAGGCCGGAAACGCGCAGGGACGAGAAGAAGCCGGGCCCGACCTGGATACCTATCGTGTAAACAAACAGGATCAGCCCAAATTCCTGGATAAAGTGCAGCATGTCGCCGTTCAGGCCAATCCCGGCCTGATTCACAAAGTGGCCGACAATAATGCCGCCAAACAGCACGCCTCCGATCCCGAAGCCCACTCCGCGGATCTTGACATTACCGATCCACAATCCCACGACGGCAACCAGCGCCAGCATGCTGACGGTTAACGCTATTCCACTCATATATAATCCCTGTGAATAACATTATTGTTACTAAGGATTCTGGCAGAGCTACGGAGAGGATAATGGGGCGCGGAGCACAAAAAAGGCCCCATTTTCAGGGGCCTTAATACTTAACAGCTGAAACTAAATTAACTGTTCAGCGCGGGACGTTCGCTAATGGCGATCCGCTGTGGAGCTACTTCTTCCGGGATATCGCGCACCAGGTCAATATGCAGCAAGCCGTTAGTGAACGTTGCCCCTGAGACCTTCATATGCTCGGCCAGGGTAAAGCTCAGGCTGAACGGCTGAGTCACCAGCCCCTGATGCAGCCAGTTGATCTCTTTTTCCGGTTTAACCGGCGTGCCCTTCACGCTCAGGCGGGTGCCTTCCAGCTCAATATCGAGATCTTCCTGGCGGAAACCGGCCAGCGCCAGCGTGATGCGGTAATGGTTATCGTCGCTTTTTTCGATGTTGTACGGCGGGAAGCCCTGGCTTTCACCGCTGGACTGCAGCGCATTGGCCAGTTTATCGAAGCCGATCCATTGACGCAGAAGTGGGGATAAATCGTAGTTACGCATAGTGTTTTCTCCTTCTTTGAAGCAAGAAATAACCTGCCCGCATGCGAACGGGCATTGGCTCCCTGACGGCAAGCCAGCTTGATGACGGGCCGCGCGCGGCGCGACCCTATGAATTAGTTGATTTCGATGCGGCGAGGCTTCATCGATTCTGGAATTTCACGTTCCAGGCTGATGTACAGCAAGCCGTTGACCAGGTTCGCGCCACGAACATGGATATTTTCTGCAAGCTGGAATTTGCGCTCGAAGTTGCGTTCGGCAATGCCCTGGTAGAGGTAAGTCCGCTCTTGCTGCTCACCCGCGCGCGCCCCTTTGACGATAAGCAAGTTATCCTGGGCGGTGATCTCAAGTTCGCTTTCTGCGAAACCGGCGACGGCGATAGCAATGCGATAGTGGTTTTCGTCCACTAATTCAACGTTGTACGGAGGGTAGCCGCCGTTACTTTGGCTCTGGTTGTTTTCCAGCAGATTAAACAGACGGTCAAAACCGATGGCGGAACGGTACAGCGGAGAAAGATCGAAGTTACGCATAATAAAAAGCTCCTGAAATCAGCGAGTAAGATGTAAAAGCCTTCCCTTTGGACAGGCCATGAACCTGAGTACCCAATCGGCGTACTCTCTCTGGTTACCCTACTAAAATGTGGCTCGCTTAAAATTTTTCAAGGCGCTTTACTGCAAATTTTTTGCGTCCTGAGGTTTCCTTACATAGACTGGCAAACAGCATAAAAGGTTAAAAATATGCGATAGCCGCCGCAGAGCGGAACGATGGGCATTTTTAAATCACAGGCGGGTGTTATAACTCCGCTGGGGCTGGTACTCCGCCAACCATTGAAGATGACAGCAAAATGATAATGAGAAACTGGTTTCCAACTCTGGTGATTAGCAGCGGGCTGTTATTACTGACCGGCTGCTCAAGTATGATGTCACACAGCGGCGGCAAAGAAGGCGTGTACCCTGGTACCCGAGCCAGTGCGGCAACGCTTGGCGACGACGACACCAGTTGGGCAATCAAGCCGCTGGTTGCACTGGATCTGCCGTTTACCGCCGTGCTCGATACGGTGCTTTTACCGTGGGATATGTTCCGTAAGGACAACTCGGTGAGATCGCGCGTGGAAGCCAGCGAGAAACAAAATCTGGCCACTAATTCCGTTATTCCACCGGCAGAACTGCCCCACTGAATGATTTAAAGACCGGTTTCCGCGCACCATAGCTGGCGGAAACCCTCGATCTCCTGCATCCACGCAACCCGCTTGCCGTCCGGGGAAAAGACGATAGCGTCGCCGGAAGGCGCTTCCCCTTCAGTTGCACCTAATGCCGTAATCGCTCCGCTTTGCGCGTCACACAGCACCACGCGCCCCTGCTGCACAAACCCAAGAACTTTGCCTGAAGAATGCCAGTTAAAGGCCGACTGAATGCCATGTGGGCCCTGGGTCACCTGCCGTGGTTCGCCACCGTTCGGGGAAACCATCCAAAGCTGCACCACGCCGCTGTCGTCTCGCATCAGGAAGGCAAGCTGGCTGCCGTCCGGGCTGCTGCGGATCCAGTGTCGGGGCTGGTTCACCAGGCCCGGATAACGGCGCTCGTGGGTAAAGGTCAGTCTGCGCTGCATCACGCCTTTTGGCGGCGATGGCAGCGTGGTATCGGTGCCGCACAGCGGTTCACTTCCGCCCTGCTGGTACGCCCGCGGCTCATCGGGAAGATCTACGATAAACAGCTCAGGCACCTTCTCGCCGTTTGCCGACCGGGTATCGCCGATAAACGCCAGCGCCCAACGCTGGACGCTCCCGTCTGGCTTCCGGTAGCCGTGTTCCCCGACCCAGCCTTCTTCGTAGGCGCGGTTAATTTCATCGCTGCCGGGCTGCGGATCTGCCGTTGTGAGACTGACCAGCACACAATAGTGGCTGCCGTCATATTCGCGAGGATGCTGTTTTGGCGGCGCTACAGGGCCAAAAGGAAGTGCGATGCCGACGTTACGCAGATCTAAACGCTCATCAAGCTCGTGCATAACGTGGTCGTTGTAGGTAAAGCTCAGGCGGCTACCGTCCGGGCTCCAGACGTGAACGTGGCTACCGCCACGCAGTGCGCCAGGAGTATAAGGTGAGGTGATGTCCATCGCATCAAGATTGCTGGCCTCCCCCTGCGCCACAACCACGCCACGCCGGTGGTGGAAGTCATAGTGCCAGTCGGCGTCCGGGTTCTCCGGGCCGTGAATAAAGACGTAACACTCCGGTTGCCGTGGATTTACGGTCACCACGCCAACATGGGCTCCTTCGGGGGCGCGATACACCACCTCGACGTCACCGTTCTGGGTATTAACTCGCTCGATGGTTGTGCCAGTAAAAGAGGCACCCGATGGCCGCACGTCGAAGGCGAGCCACTGGCTGTCCGGCGTCCAGGTATAGATATTGGTAAGCTGATGATGACGCGGTGCGAAGGTGAGTTGTTTAATCACGGTTTTGCCCTGAAGCGCTGAGTACGCCTCAGGGTAAAAGAATTAGCCGGGCCTTTCCACTTTGCCAGGCAGCCTGCCCCGGAGCCACGCGCAGAACTGGTGGGTTAGCGGGTCATTTTCGCTTTCACGATGGATAAGCCACGCCCAGTCAGCACCGCGTACGCTTTGCTCCACCAGCGGGATGAGCTGCTCGTTTGCCCTTTTTCTGTCTGCCAGCAACTGGCTGACAAGCGCAATACCAAGCCCGTCTGCGGCAGCGTCAAGCAACAATCCTGGATCGGAGAAATTCATCCCCTGACTTTGCTGGCCGACGTCCACCCCGCCAGCCACACTCCAGTGCTCCCAGCTCATCTCGCGTTCGCCGTGCAGCGTGGTTCGCTGTTCTCCCGGGGTTTCCAACACGCTGGGGTGACAGGCTGGATAAAGTCTATCCTTGTACAACACCTCGAAAAGACATCCCGCCTGCTGGCTGAGGTCATCCCGGATAGCCACGTCGATGGTTTCACTGGCCATGTCCGGCGGATCAAAACTGGTGAACAGCCAAAGATCGGTCTGCGGATACCGGCGATTAAAATCCGCCAGATTAGGCAACAGCCAGTGCCTGGCGAAAGCGGGCGTGGTGTTCACGATAAGCTGGTTCGGCTTGCGGTACTGATCGAGCCGACGGATACCCACCGCCAGCTGTTGAAGCATAACCTGCGCGGTGCTGTAGAGATCTTGCCCGGCGTCCGTCAGGCTAACGCTGCGCCCGCTGCGAAAGAACAGCGGCTGCTCCAGATAATCCTCCAGGCTGCGGATTTGCTGGCTGATGGCCGATTGGGTCAGGTGCAGTTCAGACGCAGCCTGGTGAAAGCTTCCCAGACGCGCGGCGGCTTCAAACCCACGTAGGGCATTTAACGGTGGCCAGTGTTGTAACATATCGATAAGCCAGGCTAATCAGATGTCCGCTAAATATATCGTTGGAAGCAGAATTCAGCCAGTGATGGAATATCCACCTGCAACACTGAGCAGAATTTCTTACGTTAAACAGCTATACGGGAGTCCGGTATGTCAACGCGTCGTGAATTTATCAAATGTGCCTCGGTACTGGCCGGGATGGGCATGGCGGGCTCTTTCGGGCTGCCTGTTTCCGCCTTCGCGGCCGCTAGCCCTGGCTGGCGCATGCCTGACGAAGGCGAGTTGCAGCAACGTGCATTTATCGCGTTTGGCGCTCAGCGAGCGATCTGGAAAGATTTTACCCCTGGCGTGCAGGATGCCCTGGGCCGCATCGCGCACGCTATCGCCGGTTTCCAGCCGCTAACGGTTTTTTGTCGCGAACACGAACGTGAGCTGGCGGAGGAAAAATGCGGCAGCCACAACGTGACTTACGTGGTGACTGAGCTGGACGACATCTGGATGCGGGACACCGGCGCGTGCTTTGTCACTTCACCGGAAGGCAAACTCGCCGCCGTGGGCTTTAACTTCAACGGCTGGGGCAATAAGCAGCGGCACAGCAAAGACACGAAGCTGGCGGCATTTATGGCCGAAAAATACGGTGCATCACCGTTCATCCGCAGCGCGCTGACGGGCGAGGGTGGCGGGATTGAAGTGGACGGGCACGGCACCGGTATCATGACCGAAAGTAGCTGGGTAAACGCCAACCGTAATCCGGGCTGGAGCCGCGACCGGGTAGAGCAGGAGCTAAAAACGCAGCTTGGTCTGAGAAAAATCATCTGGCTGCCGGGCATCAAAGGGAAAGATATCACCGACGCCCATGTCGATTTTTACGCCCGTTTTGTTGAGCCAGGCGTGGTGATCGCCAACCTCGATCCCGACCCGGATTCCTGGGACCACAAAGTGACGCAGACTCACCTGGACATCCTCAGGCAGGCAACTGACGCCGAAGGTCGCAGGCTACAGGTTCACACCGTCACGCCGCCGCAGGCTCCACGCGCAAGCCGCTTCAGCGAAGGAAACCCGGATTTTGCCGCCGGATACATCAACTACTTCGTGATCAACGGCGCGATTATTGCCCCGGAGTTTGGCGATGAAGAAACAGATGAGGCGGCGTTTAGTTTGCTGTCGACGCTTTACCCTGAGCGTGAGATTGTGCAGCTTAACATCGACGCAATTGCTGCCGGAGGCGGCGGGATCCACTGCGTAACGAATCAGTTACCCGCCGTGAAATAACAAAAGGGAGCGCGGCTGACGCTCCCTCTTATTTAACCCACCCTTTCCACTTTCCCCACCAGCAGGATGTAAGAAAGTGCTCCCAACAGCGCTACCACGGAGATATAAACCAGCGCCGGGGCAAAGCCGTAGCTTTGGGCGAGATAGCCAATCACCAGCGGCACGGTGATCCCGCCCAGGCCGCCGACAAAGTTAAACACGCCGCCCGTCAGGCCAATCAGGCGCATCGGTGCCAGGGAGGACACCAGCGACCAGGTGATGGACGCAAAGCCGTTGCCGAAGAAGGCGATCGCCATCAGCGTCATGATCCATACCGGATCGTTGGTGTAGTTGGCACCCATAATACAGGTAGAGATCAGCAGTCCGCAGATGATTGGCGCTTTACGCGCGATCCCCAGCGAATAGCCTTTACGCACCAGGCGGTCCGCAACCCAGCCTGAAAGCAACACGCCGAAGAAGGCCGCCAGGAACGGCACAGTTGTCATAAATCCTGCCTTCAGCGCGGTAATGCCTTTTTCCTGCGTCAGATAGTTAGGGAACCAGGTCAGGAAGAACCACAGGGTAGACGTGACGGCAAACTGCCCGAGGTACACGCCTACCAGCTTACGGTGGAACACCAGTTTCCAGTCGGCGGCGCTCAGCGGCTTACGCGCTTTCTTTTCTACCGGAGCATCGCCGTCTACGAGGCCACCGCCTTCGCGAATATAGTCCAGCTCGGCAGCGTTAATGCCTTTGCTCTTACGCGGCGGCTGATAAACCTTAAACCAGATAATCGACCAGATGATGCCGATCCCACCGGTTACGATAAAGACCCAGTGCCAGCTTAAAAGCTCCTGAATCCAGATCAGCAGCGGTGTCAGGAATGCCAGGCCAACAAACTGCCCGGAGGTGTAAAAACCTACCGCAGACGCACGCTCGTGCTCCGGGAACCAGCTTGTCACCATGCGGTTATTGGTCGGGAACGCTGGTGCTTCAAAAATACCGGTAATCGCGCGCAGGCCAATCAACGACATCAGGCCGGTCGCAAACCCCTGGAATAACGTGGCAACGGACCATCCCATGATGGCAATAAAATAGGTCAGTCGGGAACCCACGCGGTCGAGAAACCAGCCGCCAGGGATCTGGCACAGGGTATAAAGCCAGGCAAAGGCCGAGAAGATATAGCCCATTTCCGTTTTAGTGATGCCAAATTCTTCCTGAATATGGGCCGACGCGACCGCGAGGTTGGCGCGGTCAACGTAACAAATCACCACCGTAATAAAGATCATTACCAGCGTTAAATAACGGCGGCGCGTAGGTTTCACCGCAGTTGCAGAAATATCCATGATATTTCGTCTCCAAAAAATGGCATGGCGAAGCTGTTCACCATGCCCTGTTATACAGAGGGTGTTTATAATGTTTTATTGTTTACAGCTAACTTCTGACGTTATTTATTTACCATTCAGCCACGGAGCCGTCGGCATGACGCCATAAAGGGTTTCGCCAGTCGGTAACGTTTTTACTGCGGGCAATCACCTGCTCTTCGTCAATTTCAACCCCAAGACCCGGCTTCATTAGAGGCAGGAAATAGCCACCGTCCATTTTAAAATCTTCTTTATTTTTCACGAAGTCGAGCAGCTCGGCGCCTTTGTTATAATGGATGCCCATGCTTTGCTCCTGGAATACCGCGTTGCGGGAAACAAAGTCGATGTGCAAACAGGCGGCCAGCGCAATCGGCCCCAGCGGGCAATGCGGGGCCAGAGAAACATCATAAGCTTCTGCCATACCGGCAATTTTGTAGCATTCGGTGATGCCGCCCGCGTGAGAGAGATCCGGCTGCAGAATGGCGATCCCGCCCGCTTCCAGCACTCGCTTGAATTCAAAGCGAGAGAACATACGTTCCCCGGCCGCAATAGGAATATGCGTTTGTGCCGCCAGGCGTGGATAATATTCTGCCTGTTCCGCCAGAACCGGCTCTTCAATAAACAGAGGGCGATATGGCTCCAGCTCTTTAATTAATACTTTCGCCATCGGGGCGCTAACTCGCCCATGGAAATCAAGGCCAAATTCAATTTCATTGCCGAAGGTTTCACGAATTTGAGCCACGGTATTGACGGCAGCATCAACGGCACGGGAATTATCGATAATGCCCATTTCCTCGCAACCATTTAATTTAAAAGTATCAAACCCGATTTTACGTAAGGACTTAATCCCGTCGATCACTTCTGCCGGGCGGTCGCCGCCTACCCAGCTGTAGGCTTTAATTTTATCCCGCACCAGGCCGCCCATCAGCTGCCATACCGGCGCGTTAAGCACCTTACCTTTAATATCCCAGAGTGCCTGATCGATCCCGGCGATGGCGCTCATCAGAATCGGGCCGCCGCGGTAGAACCCACCGCGATACATCACCTGCCACAGGTCGTTAATGCGGGCCGGATCCTGGCCAATCAGGTATTCGCTTAGTTCATGCACCGCCGCCTCAACGCTGCGGGCGCGGCCTTCGATAACAGGCTCTCCCCAGCCCACTACGCCTTCGTCAGTCTCAATTTTCAGGAACATCCAGCGCGGCGGTAAACGGTACGTCGTCAGTTTGGTAATTTTCATTGCACGGCCTCTTGATACGCTTTAACAAATGCTTTTGCCCTTTCGCTGGTGCGGCTCACCGGCTGCCCGGCACGGTATAAATCGCTGCCCAACCCCGCCCCGGCGCACCCTGCCTGCAGCCAGATGTGCAGGTTTTCCGGCGTCACGCCACCGACGGCAAACACCGACACATCCGGCGGAAGCACGGCTTTCAGCGCCTTGATGTAGTCCGGCCCGAAGGCAGAAGAAGGGAAAATTTTCAGCGTCTGCGCGCCCGCATCCAGCGCGGAAAAAGCCTCAGAGGCTGTCGCACAGCCCGCACAAACCGTCATACCGCTTGCCACGGCGCGGCGGATCACGTCCGGCTGTGTGTTTGGCGTGACCATCAGCTTGCTGCCCATTGCCGCAAGCTCGTCTACCTGCTCCGTTTTTAGCACCGTGCCCGCCCCGATCAGCGCTTTATCGCTGAACTCCGCGACCATAGAGGCGATGCTTTGCTGCCACTGCGGTGAATTGAGGGGAATTTCCACCGCATCAAACCCGGCATCCAACAGCGCGATTACGTGCGCCTGGACCTCCTGCGGGGTGATGCCGCGTAAAATCGCGATCAGCGGAAGCTTAGTTTGCCACTGCATTTGCAATACTCCTTATTCCTGCCTGGAAAGCATTGTCGCCATCCACCACCTGGCTGCTAAAGCCGAGCAGGGATAAAGCTGCCTGATAGCGAGCGCTAAGCGCGGGATTGGCCACAATGGTGACAGGCTGCCCGACCGGACAGGCAAAACGGCGCGTCATCGTCGCCACTTCACTGCCAATCAACAGCCCGGAAAGGAAATCGCTTACCTGCTCTCGCGGTAGCTGGCCCAGTACGTGCGCGGCGCGTACCTCAAAGAGTTGAGGCAGCAGGTCGCCATCATTGATCCCACGCTCGAGTCCGGCGTTAAACGCCTCAGGGCTGGCCTGCTGTTCTGGCAGACCAGTACCAATCAGGGAATGCTGAAGCAGCAGATGATGCAGTTCGCCGGTCAATACGGTGCGAAAATCGAGTACCGACTCTTCATCCGTTGGCACCCATTTGCAGTGGGTACCGGGCATAATGTAAAGCGGAGCAGGCTGCAGCGAGCGGGCACCCAGCAGCTGGGTTTCTTCGCCGCGCATCACGTTTTGGTTATCTTCGCGCTGCACGCACAGGCCAGGGACTATCCACACTTGCTCTGCCACGGCGGTCATCTGCTCGCTGAAAGTGGCAAAACGCGCGGGGCACGGCAGATATGGGGCAATTTTCCAGCCCGCGTTGCTGCCAACCATACCGGCCATCAGCACAGGCGTGGGCGTATCTCGCCAGCCTGCAACAATTTCACTAAACACCGCCTCTGGGGATCTGCCGCCCAGGCGCGTCACGCCTGAAGTACTTTTGCGGCTGTCGATGCATTCCCCGTCCTGGTAGAGCCAGGCGCGAAGGTTAGTCGATCCCCAGTCAATGGCGATGTAGCGAGATGTCATGTAATGTCCTTTAGTCGTTTAGTGGAGCTGGCGATCATGGTGAGCGCCGCCTGCTCCGCTGCTCCGCTGTCCTGATGACGGATCGCGTCATACAGCGCTTTATGTTCCTGCAGGGTTCTCGGCATGTTGGCCTCATCCCCCATCCAGGTTCGCTCAAAAACGGCCCGCTGCAGGGAGCTGATAGCAATACTCAACTGCTGCAAAACCGGGTTATGCACGGACTCCAGCACCGCTTCGTGGTAGCGGATATCCGCCTCGTTAAACGCATCGCGATTCTGGTTGTTCGCGACCATATCGTTCAGGGCACCTTCGATTCGGGCCAGGTCATTCGATGTCGCGCGCTCCGCCGCCCAGCGGGCAATGGCGGGTTCAACCAGATTTCGTACTTCACTCATCGCGGCGATGAGGCGCGGGTCGTAATCGTTCGCCAGCACCCACTGCAGCACCTCGGTATCGAGGTAGTTCCACTGATTACGGGGCTGAACGAACGCGCCGCGATAACGCTTCATTTCAATCAACCGCTTTGCCATCAGCGAGCGAAACACTTCCCGAATGATGTTGCGCGAAGTTTCAAACTCTTCGCATAGCTCGGCTTCTGCCGGTAATGCCGCGCCCGGCGCGTATTTACCACTCACGATTTGCTGGCCCAGCGTGACGATGATGCGGTCGGTTTTATTGAGGCTCATAACGGATTCCTTGTGAACAAAGTCTTACCCGCTACTTTACCGCCCCAGCTGAATTTCACCGCATTTTTGAAGTACAAATGTGAGACCAACTGCCGTTTCATTGCGCTCAATGTAGTACAATATATTCATGTTGTACTACAATATGGATCACATAATAGGCAATTCACGATCGAAAGAGTAAAAAAAAGCCCCGGCAGAGCCAGGGCAGCGGAGGTGAGAAGAGGCGGTTAATTCAGCACAAACTTCTCGATAGCGTAGGCCACGCCATCTTCCAGGTTGGATTTGGTGACGAAGTCGCTGACGGCTTTCACTTTGTCGGTCGCGTTGTCCATCGCCACGCCCATGCCAGCGTATTCCAGCATTGCGATGTCGTTTTCCTGGTCGCCGATGGTCATTACTTCTTCCGGCTTAATGCCCAGCTTCTCCGCCAGTGACTTCACGCCGGTGCCTTTGTTGACGCGCTTGTCGAGGATTTCCAGGAAGTAAGGCGAGCTTTTCAGCAGCGTATAGTGCTCAAAGACCTCGGCCGGGATTCTGGTGATGGCCTCATCGAGAATGGCCGGCTCGTCAATCATCATGACTTTCAGGAATTCGCCGTTTTTATCCATGTTTTCCGCTTCGCAGAACACCAAAGGAATACTGGCGATAAAGGACTCATGCACCGTGTAGTAGCTGATATCGCGGTTCGCGGTGTACAGGGTATGGCGATCCAGCGCGTGGAAATGTGAACCCACTTCGCGGGACAGGTTTTCCAGGAAACGATAGTCGTCATAATTCAGCGCCGTCTGGGCGACGGTGCTGCCGTCGCTTGCCTTCTGCACCAGCGCGCCGTTGTAAGTGATGCAGTAGTCACCGGGCTTATCCATCTGCAGCTCACGCAGGTAGCTTTCAACGCCAGCAAACGGACGACCGGTACAGATCACGACGTTCACGCCGCGCTCGCGCGCCGCCGCAACGGCCTGTTTTACCGCCGGAGAGATGGTGTGGTCTGGCAGCAGCAGCGTGCCATCCATATCAATTGCAATCAGTTTTATGGTCATGAGATCTTCAGAGGTAATGGATTTACCTCATGCTAACGCGATTCCGCTCAAAAAACAGCAGCAAACTCCGGGGAAAAGGGGGATGAGAGGCGAGGAGCAAACTCCTCTTTTAAACGCCCCGGACGTAAAGCCGGGGCCAACAAAAAGGTTAGCTGAACAACTTACCTTTCAACAGGTTAACGCCCGCACTCAGCAAGTCGTTATGGGCTTCCGGCGTCACTTCACCGTTTGGCGACAGCGCGTCGATCACCTTCGGCAGGTATTCCGCCAGTAAAGCGGAAGCCGAGCCGGTATCCACGCCCAGTTTTTCCCCCAGCGCGGCAACGGACGGCGAGCCCAGGGCCTGAGTTATCTGGTCGCCGCTCAGCGGCTGATTTGTACTGTTGCTGCTGAGCCAGGAGGAGACAATTTCGCTTAAGCCGCCCTGGCGCAGCTTTTCCAGCAGCGCCTGAATACCGCCCTGCTGTTCTACCCAGCTTAGAATGGCCTGATATTTACCCGCGTCGCCGTTCAGCAGCGAGCCCGCAACCTGATCAAAAAGTCCCATGGGGTTTCCCTCTGTGATGTAGAAAATCGACACCGGAAAGTATAGCGCCCATAAAAAAAGCCGTACTAAAAGCACGGCTCCTGGATCGGAACAGTTTTTGTTAGATATCGATGTTCGCCGCTTTCAGGGCGTTCTCTTCGATAAACGCACGACGTGGTTCAACCGCATCGCCCATCAGGGTGGTGAACAGCTGGTCCGCGGCAATCGCGTCTTTAACGGTCACGCGCAGCATGCGGCGGCTGTCAGGATCCATGGTGGTTTCCCACAGCTGCTCCGGGTTCATCTCGCCCAGGCCTTTATAACGCTGGATAGCGAGGCCACGACGGGACTCTTTCTGCAACCACTCCAGCGCCTGCTCGAAGCTGGCTACCGGCTGACGGCGTTCACCGCGTTCGATAAAGGCATCTTCTTCAATCAGGCCACGCAGCTTCTCACCGAGTGCGCAAAGACGGCCATATTCGCCCCCTTCCACAAACTCTTTTTCCAGCACGTAGTCAGTGTCCACGCCGTGAGTACGCACGCGTACAATCGGCTCAAACACGTTCAGCTCGCTGTTATGGTGAATATCGTATTTCCAGGTGCTGCCGTGCTGCTCTTTTTCGTTCAGCGTCGCGGTCAGCGCAGAAATCCACTGCGTCACTTTCGCTTCATCGGCCAGGTCGGCCACCTGCAGCGTTGGGTGATAAACCAGGTTGTTCAGCAGGTTACGCGGATAACGGCGCTCCATGCGGCCAATCATTTTCTGCGCGGTGTTGTACTCGGCCACCAGCTTCTCAAGCGGCTCACCGGCCAGAGCAGGTGCACTGGCGTTGGTGTGCAGAGTCGCGCCGTCAAGGGCGATAGCGATCTGGTACTGGTCCATCGCCTCATCGTCTTTGATGTACTGTTCCTGCTTGCCTTTCTTCACTTTGTACAGCGGCGGCTGGGCGATATAGACGTGGCCGCGCTCAACGATTTCCGGCATCTGACGATAGAAGAAGGTCAGCAGCAGCGTACGAATGTGGGAGCCGTCGACGTCCGCATCGGTCATGATGATGATGCTGTGGTAGCGCAGCTTGTCCGGGTTGTACTCGTCACGGCCAATGCCGCAGCCCAGCGCAGTGATAAGCGTCGCCACTTCCTGAGAAGAGAGCATCTTGTCAAAGCGCGCCTTCTCAACGTTGAGGATTTTACCTTTCAGCGGCAGGATCGCCTGGTTCTTACGGTTACGCCCCTGTTTTGCAGAGCCGCCCGCAGAGTCCCCTTCCACAAGGTACAGTTCAGACAGCGCCGGGTCGCGTTCCTGGCAGTCCGCCAGCTTGCCCGGCAGGCCAGCCAGGTCGAGCGCACCTTTACGGCGGGTCATTTCACGTGCGCGACGTGCAGCTTCACGGGCACGTGCAGCATCGATAATTTTGCCGACAACGATTTTTGCGTCAGACGGGTTTTCCAGCAGGTATTCGGCCAGCAGTTCGTTCATCTGCTGCTCAACCGCGGATTTCACTTCCGAAGAAACCAGCTTGTCTTTGGTCTGGGAAGAGAACTTAGGATCCGGCACTTTCACGGAAACAACGGCAATCAGGCCTTCACGCGCATCGTCACCGGTGGCGCTGACTTTGGCTTTTTTGCTGTAGCCTTCTTTGTCCATGTAGGCGTTCAGGGTACGGGTCATCGCCGCGCGGAAGCCCGCAAGGTGAGTACCGCCGTCGCGCTGAGGGATGTTGTTGGTGAAGCAGTAGATGTTTTCCTGGAAACCGTCGTTCCACTGCAGCGCCACTTCCACGCCGATACCGTCTTTTTCAGTGCTGAAATAGAACACGTTCGGGTGAATCGGGGTTTTGTTCTTGTTGAGGTACTCAACAAACGCCTTGATACCGCCTTCGTAGTGGAAGTGATCCTGCTTGCCGTCGCGCTTGTCGATCAGGCGGATAGACACGCCGGAGTTCAGGAACGACAGCTCGCGCAGACGCTTAGCCAGGATTTCGTATTCGAATTCGGTTACGTTGGTGAAGGTTTCATGGCTCGGCCAGAAACGCACCTGAGTCCCGGTCACATCGGCGTCACCGGTCACTGCCAGCGGAGCCTGAGGCTCACCGTGGATGTAGGTTTGCTGATGCACTTTGCCTTCGCGGCGAATCACCAGTTCCAGTTTCTGGGACAGGGCGTTAACCACCGAGACGCCTACGCCGTGCAGGCCGCCGGACACCTTATAGGAGTTGTCATCGAACTTCCCGCCGGCGTGCAGTACGGTCATGATAACCTGCGCCGCAGAAACGCCTTCTTCCGGGTGAATACCGGTCGGAATACCACGGCCATCATCGGTTACCGAGACGGAGTTATCCGCGTGGATAGTGACCACGATGTCTTTACAGTGGCCCGCGAGCGCTTCGTCGATAGCGTTATCCACGACCTCAAATACCATGTGGTGCAGACCGGTGCCGTCATCCGTA
Source organism: Cedecea sp. NFIX57 (assembly GCF_900177785.1). Lineage (NCBI taxonomy): Bacteria > Pseudomonadati > Pseudomonadota > Gammaproteobacteria > Enterobacterales > Enterobacteriaceae > Cedecea > Cedecea sp. NFIX57. Next base: position 241,717 of record NZ_FXAS01000003.1, read on the forward strand.
TCGCCGATATACATGCCCGGGCGCTTACGTACCGCATCCAGCCCCTTAAGGACTTTGATACTGGAGGAGTCATAAGAATTCGACATCAACGTTTCTCGCTCATTTAATCTTGGGTTAATCCGCTATTTTACCCTGATCCACGGCGAACATCTTTGAATTTTTGTCCGCCATATCCATCACATGTTCGGCGCTGATCGCGCTAACAAAAACTTGTGACTCCGTGGCCTTTAACCGGCTGGCCAACAGGCCGCGCCTGGCGTCATCCAGTTCAGAGGCAAAATCATCTATCAGATACAGGCAACGCCGCCCGTTCTGCCGGGTGAGAAACTCACCCTGCGCCAGTCGTAAGGCGCACATCAGTAATTTAAGTTGCCCGCGCGAGAGCGTGTCTTCCACCGGCGCCCCGTCGGCACGAATACGAAAATCCGCTTTATGCGGGCCGTGCGCGGTATAGGTCAGCATCCGGTCGCGTTCGAAATTGCGCTCCAGCACTTCGCTATAGTCGCTCTCTTTCTCCCAGCCGCGCTGGAAGGAGAAGCTCAGGGCAAATTCCGGTAAAAACTGTGCGCAGGTATCTGCCATATCTTCCGCAATGGCGGCGCTGTAGTCGGCGCGCCAGCGGCTGATTTGCTCGGCCAGCGGAATCAGCTCCTGATCCCACGGGCGCAGCTGCGCGTAGCGTGTCACCTGGCGCAACGCAGCGTTACGTTGCTTCAGCAGGCGTTTGAGGTTGCTCCAGGCCACAAAAAAGCCAGGTTCATTGTGAAAACAGCCCCAATCAAGGAAAGCTCTACGGTATTTGGGGCCACCGCCCAGCAAAGTAAACCCCTCCGGCGTAATCAGCTGCATCGGCATCATCATCGCCAGTTCGGCGATTTTGTGGCCGTCGCTGCCGTCAATGCGCACTTTGCTGTCGCCGGTACGGTCTTTGGTCAGGCCGATCGCGGTTTCCCTTTCACCGTCCTGAAGCCGCCCGTGCAAAACAAAAGCGTCCTGCTCATGGCGGATCACGCGTTCAATTTTCAGGCTGCGAAAAGCCCGACCGTGCCCGAGGGTGTAGATCGCCTCAAGCACGCTGGTTTTGCCGCTGCCGTTAGCACCGACCAGAAAATTAAAGCCAGGAGAAAGAGCGAGATCCGCGTTTTCGATGTTGCGAAAGTCTTTAATCAGCAAACGCGTGAGTGACATCTACAGTCTCATTGGCATAACAACATAGGCCGCCGCCTGGCTGGCCGCGTCTTCAATCTGCACGCTGGAAACGGAGTCGGTCAGCAGAATGCGGACGTTCTCGCACTTCAGGGCGTTCAGCACGTCCAGCACATAGCTGACGTTGAAGCCGATTTCCATCTCGGTACCGTCGTAGGAAACGTCCAGAATCTCTTCTGCTTCTTCCTGCTCGGGGTTGTTTGCCGTGATTTTCAGCTGGTTTTCGCTGACGAATAGGCGCACGCCGCGGAATTTCTCGTTCGACAGAATCGCCGCACGGGCAAACGCCTGCTTCAGCAGATCGCAGCCTGCATCGAGGTGTTTATCCGGGTTCTTCGGCAGCACGCGACGGTAATCCGGGAAGCGGCCATCCACCAGCTTGGAGGTAAAGATGAAGTCACCGACATGGGCGCGAATGTTATTGCTGCCGATTTGCACGCGCAGCGGAGTTTCACCGCCGTCGAGCATACGCATCAGCTCAATCACGCCTTTACGCGGCACGATAACCGAATGATTTGGCAAAGGCTGACCAACCGGCATTGAACAGACCGCCAGACGGTGGCCATCCGTTGCAACGGTACGCAGATCTTCGCCTTCGGTTTCGAACAGCATGCCGTTCAGGTAATAGCGAACGTCCTGATGCGCCATAGAGAACTGCGTGGCTTCGATCAGGCGCTTCATGGTCGCCTGCGGCAGGGTAAATTCTACCTCGCTCTGCCAGTCGTCCAGGTTCGGGAAGTCCGCCGCCGGCAGCGTGGAAAGCGAGAAGCGGCTACGCCCGGAGCGAACCAGCATGCGGTCGCCCTCCAGCTGTACCGCAATTTCAGCCCCTTCCGGCAGGCCACGGCAGATATCGAAGAATTTACGTGCAGGTACGGTTGTTGCCCCAGGTTCATGAGGCTGTACCAGCGCCACGCGCGCCACCATCTCCATTTCCAGATCGGTACCGGTTAAAGAGAGTGCACCTTCAGCCACCTGCAGCAGCAGATTGCCCAGGATAGGCAGAGTAGGACGGCCTCCGAGGGGGCCACTTACCTGCTGCAGCGGTTTTAATAAATGTTCACGTTCAACGGTAAATTTCATAGCGTCACGAAGATAATGTTCTGATTAAATTGGAGAAATCTTCTTTGATATCGTGGCTTTCTTCACGCAACTGCTCAATCTTGCGGCAGGCATGTAAAACCGTGGTGTGGTCGCGTCCACCAAAAGCATCGCCAATTTCCGGCAGGCTATGGTTGGTCAGCTCTTTTGCCAGCGCCATCGCCATCTGGCGCGGGCGGGCAACGGAACGGGAGCGACGCTTGGACAGCAAGTCAGCGACCTTAATTTTATAATACTCGGCCACCGTTTTCTGAATATTATCGATGGTGACCAGCTTCTCCTGAAGCGCCAGCAGATCGCGCAGCGCTTCACGCACGAAGTCGATGGTGATCGCCCGGCCGGTAAAGTTGGCGTTGGCGATTACGCGGTTCAGCGCCCCTTCCAGCTCACGGACGTTGGAGCGCAGTCGCTTGGCAATAAAGAAGGCCACTTCGCCCGGCAGACGGATATCGTTCTCGTCGGCCTTTTTCATCAGGATCGCCACGCGGGTTTCAAGCTCCGGCGGCTCGATCGCTACCGTCAGCCCCCAGCCGAAACGGGATTTCAAACGATCCTCCACGCCGTTGATCTCTTTTGGATAGCGATCCGACGTCAGAATGATCTGTTGATTCCCTTCCAGCAGGGCATTAAAGGTGTGGAAAAACTCTTCCTGAGAACGTTCTTTATTGGCAAAAAACTGGATGTCATCGATAAGCAGCGCATCCACCGAGCGGTAATAGCGTTTGAACTCTTCGATGGCGTTGTTCTGCAGCGCCTTAACCATGTCCTGAACAAAACGCTCAGAGTGCATGTACACCACTTTAGCATTCGGCTTGCGGGCCATGATGCCGTTACCCACCGCGTGTAAAAGGTGAGTTTTACCTAAACCGGTGCCGCCATAAAGGAAGAGCGGGTTATACGCGCCGCCTGGGTTATCGGCCACCTGGCGTGCCGCCGCGCGGGCCAGCTGGTTCGATTTACCTTCAACGAAGTTATCAAAGGTGTGTTTCAGGTTAACGTTAGAACGGTAGGACGGCTCAGCAGGCGCAGGCACATTGTCCCAGCTTGGGCGCATTGGTGCCACAGCGCGAGCAACCTGCGCAGGAGCGGAGGTCGTGGCCAGCTCGGCAACAGGCTGCGTCACGGGCTTACTGCCCACTTCAAAACGCAGCAAAGGCGCGTCGGTGCCGCAGAAGTCGTTGAGCAGGCCATTGATATTATTAAGGTACTTATCCCGCACCCAGTCGAGTACGAAACGGTTAGGCGCGTACAAAGCCAGCGTGTTATCGCTCAGTTCCGCCTGTAGGGGGCGTATCCACATACTGAATTCTGTGGCTGGTAACTCATCCTGCAATCGGGCAAGACACTGCTGCCAAAGCGAAAGTGACACGGCGGACTCCACTCGAACAAAGTCGATAAAAAGACGAAGACTGAAAGTTATACATTCATGATTGTTGACACGCGCTCTCAGGCTGTGGGAGGCGCGCGAACCGCTATTTGCGGTTTCCCCGGTGAAGGCTGGATCACGATCGGGACCGCGGATCATAGCCTAAAGCGCGGCAGAGATCTTCTGTTTCTCACAGATTCTTCACGAATTATCCACAGGGAAGTTTTGAGCGGGTTAAGTGTAATCGATCCTGGCACACGTGCAGCGTATAACCGTCTCATATTGGAAAATTTAATGACTAGCGCACAAATATCGCTAAAGAGATCTGATGAAGATCCTCGCGGATCCTTGCGCTTTCACGGTAAGCCCGTATAATTCTCCACCCGTCGCGTAATGCCGCTGTACTTCAGCGGAGATCCGGGCCTCTTTTCGGGGTCAAAAAGGGCGCAGCAGTAAGGGAATTGAATTGACTCCGGAGTGTACAATTATTACAATCCGGCCTCTTTAATCAGCCACACTGAAGCGTAAGTCGTTCGCAGACCCTGTAGGGCGTTACGCAAATCCAGTGAAATTTAATAGTTTAGGTAGAAATCGCCATGAAACGCACTTTTCAACCGTCTGTACTGAAGCGCAACCGTTCTCACGGCTTCCGTGCTCGTATGGCTACTAAAAATGGTCGTCAGGTTCTGGCACGTCGTCGTGCTAAAGGCCGCGCTCGTCTGACCGTTTCTAAGTAATAAAAGCTAACCCCTGAGTGGTTAAGCTAGCTTTTCCCAGGGAGTTACGTTTGTTAACTCCCAATCATTTCACATTCGTCTTCCAGCAGCCACAACGGGCTGGCACGCCGCAAATCACCATTCTCGGCCGCCTTAATTCGCTGGGGCATCCCCGCATCGGTCTCACAGTCGCTAAGAAAAACGTAAAACGCGCCCACGAACGCAATCGGATTAAACGTCTGACGCGTGAAAGCTTCCGTCTGCGTCAGCACGAACTGCCACCAATGGATTTCGTGGTAGTAGCGAAAAAAGGGGTTGCCGATCTGGATAACCAGGCTTTATCGGAAGCATTGGAAAAGTTATGGCGCCGCCATTGTCGCCAGGCTCGCGGGTCCTGATAGCCCTCATCAGGGTCTATCAACGCCTGATTAGTCCGCTTCTCGGGCCGCATTGTCGTTTCACCCCAACCTGTTCTCACTACGGAATTGAGGCCTTGCGCAGGTTTGGAGTGTTAAAAGGCAGTTGGTTAACGATGAAACGCGTACTAAAATGCCACCCTTTGAACCCTGGTGGAGACGATCCCGTTCCGCCCGGACCTTTTGATACCAGAGAACACTAACGATGGATTCGCAACGCAATCTTTTTCTCATCGCTTTGTTGTTCGTGTCTTTCATGATCTGGCAAGCCTGGGAGCAGGACCACGCTCCTCAACCTCAGGTGCAGCAGACCACGCAGACCACGAACAGCCAGGGTAACGCCGCTAACCAGGGTGTGCCGGCCAGTGGCCAGGGAAAACTCATTACGGTTAAAACTGACGTTCTTGAACTGACCATCAACACCCGCGGTGGTGATGTAGAACAAGCGCTGTTGCCAACCTACCCGAAAGAGTTGAAATCCGCAGAGCCGTTCCAACTGCTGGAAACCACGCCTGAATTTATCTACCAGGCACAGAGCGGCCTGACCGGTCGTGATGGCCCGGATAACCCGGCGAACGGCGATCGTCCGCTGTATAACGCCACTGCCGATACCTTCGCGCTGGCGGATGGCCAGAACGAACTGGTTGTCCCGATGACGTTTACCGACGCCGCTGGCAACACCTTCACCAAGACCTTCACCCTGAAACGCGGTGAGTTCTCTGTCGGTGTGGACTACAACGTGAAGAACGTGGGCGAGAAACCGCTGGAGCTGGCGACCTTTGGTCAGCTGAAGCAGTCCATCAACCTGCCTTCTCATCGCGACACCGGCAGCAGCAACTTTGCGCTGCATACCTTCCGTGGCGCGGCGTACTCCACCCCGGACGCGAAATACGAAAAAGTTAAGTTCGACAACATCGCTGACGGTGAAAACCTGAACGTCAACGCCAACAGCGGTTGGGTGGCGATGCTGCAGCAGTACTTTGCTACCGCATGGGTGCCGCATACTCAGGGCGCGAACAACTTCTACACCACCAAGCTGAACAACGACGTTGCGGCAATTGGCTACAAATCTGCCTCGCAGATCGTCCAGCCAGGCCAGACCGCTCAGATGGGCAGCACCCTGTGGGTAGGTCCAGAGATTCAGGACAAAATGGCGGCCGTTGCGCCACACCTTGACCTGACCGTAGATTACGGCTGGCTGTGGTTCATCTCTCAGCCGCTGTTTAAGCTGCTGAAATTTATCCACAGCTTCATCGGTAACTGGGGCTTCTCCATTATCGTTATCACCTTTATCGTTCGTGGCATCATGTACCCGCTGACCAAAGCGCAGTACACCTCGATGGCCAAAATGCGTATGCTGCAGCCAAAACTGGCGGCCATGCGTGAGCGTATCGGTGACGACAAGCAGCGTATGAGCCAGGAAATGATGGCGCTGTACAAAGCTGAGAAGGTTAACCCGCTGGGCGGCTGCTTCCCGCTGATCATCCAGATGCCAATCTTCCTGGCGCTGTACTACATGCTGATGGGCTCCGTTGAACTGCGCCACGCGCCGTTCGCACTGTGGATCCACGACCTGTCTGCACAGGACCCGTACTACATCCTGCCGATTCTGATGGGCGCCACGATGTTCTTCATCCAGAAGATGTCGCCGACCACCGTAACCGACCCGATGCAGCAGAAGATCATGACCTTTATGCCGGTCATCTTCACCGTGTTCTTCCTGTGGTTCCCGTCAGGTCTGGTGCTGTACTATATCGTCAGCAACCTGGTGACCATCCTTCAGCAGCAGCTGATTTATCGCGGTCTGGAAAAGCGTGGCCTGCATAGCCGCGACAAGAAAAAGACCTGATAATATTTGGCGTTAAGCTTATGAAAGGCGGTCGATTGACCGCCTTTTTCTTTTTGATTCAAGGTCTGAGATAAACGATGAGCAATCATGACACTATCATTGCCCAGGCTACTCCGCCGGGGCGTGGCGGCGTAGGTATCCTGCGTATTTCCGGCCGCCAGGCGCGCGAGGTCGCAGAGGCGGTGCTCGGTAAGCTGCCGAAGCCGCGCTACGCCGATTACCTTCCCTTCCGTGATGCCGACGGTAGCGCGCTGGATCAGGGTATTGCGCTGTGGTTTCCTGGCCCGAACTCCTTCACCGGTGAAGATGTTCTTGAACTGCAGGGGCACGGCGGCCCGGTCATTCTCGACCTGCTGCTAAAACGTATTCTGACGCTGCCGGGTTTGCGCATCGCCAAACCAGGTGAGTTTTCCGAACGCGCATTTCTGAACGATAAGCTCGACCTGGCGCAGGCAGAAGCCATTGCCGACCTGATCGATGCCAGCTCCGAGCAGGCCGCTCGCTCAGCGCTTAATTCGCTACAGGGAGCGTTCTCCGCGCGTATTAACCACCTGGTGGAAGCCCTGACTCACCTGCGTATCTACGTGGAAGCGGCTATCGACTTCCCGGACGAAGAGATCGACTTCCTCTCCGACGGAAAAATAGAAGCCCAGTTGCATCGGGTCATTGGCGATCTTGACGCGGTGCGCGCCGAAGCCCGCCAGGGCAGCCTGCTGCGCGAAGGCATGAAGGTGGTTATCGCCGGACGCCCTAACGCCGGTAAATCCAGCCTGCTGAACGCGCTGGCCGGACGCGAGGCCGCTATCGTCACCGATATTGCCGGCACCACGCGTGACGTGCTGCGCGAACATATCCACATCGACGGCATGCCGCTGCATATCATCGATACCGCAGGCCTGCGTGAAGCCAGCGATGAAGTTGAACGCATCGGGATTGAGCGTGCCTGGAAAGAGATTGAGCAGGCGGATCGCGTGTTATTCATGGTGGACGGCACCACCACCGACGCCGTTGACCCGGCGACGATTTGGCCAGATTTTATCGCTCGTCTACCGGAGCGTTTGCCGATTACCGTGGTGCGCAATAAAGCGGACGTCACTGGCGAAACGCTTGGCCTGAGCGAAGTAAATGGTCACTCACTTGTCAGGCTCTCCGCCCGTACCGGGGAAGGTGTCGACGTGCTGCGTGCGCATCTGAAAGAGAGCATGGGCTTCGAAACCAACATGGAAGGCGGCTTCCTCGCCCGCCGCCGTCACCTGCAGGCGCTCGAGCAAGCCGCTGAACACCTGCAACAGGGCAAAGCCCAACTGCTGGGTGCCTGGGCTGGCGAATTGCTGGCGGAAGAGCTGCGTCTGGCGCAACAGAACTTAAGTGAAATCACCGGCGAATTTAGCTCTGACGACCTGTTAGGCCGCATCTTCTCGAGCTTCTGTATCGGGAAATAACCCCTTACCGCCGCCCCGCGTCACACTTCATGATGCGGGGCATTTTCCTCATATTTAAAATACTTCATCATTTCAAGACGATGTCTTCAGATCGACATTTTTAAGTGCTTCACTGACGCAAACCACTAAGAATTTTCCCAGGATTGAATATATAATATATTGCTCAAAAAATAGGTCACTCTATTGAAGAGCATCAATGACAACGCATTGAGCCAGAGACTACTATTCGATCCCTGACAAGATTCAGGATCGGATGCGGAGCGCTGTTTCAGCCACCCGAAGCAGCATGACATCGACTGACCATTATCAAGGAGCGACAAATGGCGACGCATTTTGCAAGATGGGCTCTGAACCCTCCCAACCTCACTTCACCCCGGCTGAGCGACGAGGTTCTTAACGCCGCCAGCCTGATGCCGGAGCACCGCCGCACGCGCTATCTAGCGTCGCGTACGCTGGTCGCAGAAATGATGTTTATGCTCTATGGCACCCAACGCCTGCCGCAAATCATCACCTCTACGGCAGGACGTCCGCGCTTTGCCGACGCGGAATTGCCGGATTTCAGCATTGCCTATGCCGGTAACATGGTGGGTGTGCTACTGGCCACCGAAGGACGCTGCGGGCTGGACATGGAGCTTCGCCGCAGTTTCCAGGCACCGTCCCCGGTCGTACCGCCGTCTCAGTCCAGCAGCAGCGAGATCACCTGGATCAACAACCAAAACGATCCTAATGAAGCCCGTACCCAGCTGCATACGCTCCGCCGTAGCGTCCTGAAACTGACGGACAATCCCCAGACGAGCCTGAGCACACTACAATTGTTGCCTGGCTCTGGTCGTCTGCGCGTCATAAACGAGCCGCATATTGAAGCGATCAGCGATGCGGAAGATATCCTTATCTGGGGCTGTGCCGTAGCACCGGGCGTGGAACGCCTGAAGCTTTGGGAGTTCGACGGCCAACAGGGCTGGAACGCCCTGCCGGATGCCGAAGCACGCAGCCGAAGCGCTCAGGCGCGCATCATTCGCCTGACGGGTATATCATCAGAGACAGCAACGCCGCATAACACATTTTCCCGAACGTCCTGACACATAAAGGAGTACCAATGTCTGATTCGTTGAAGATAGTGACTTTACTGGGGAGCCTGCGTAAGGGTTCATTTAACGCGATGGTCGCCCGTACGCTGCCGAACATCGCCCCGGCAGGTATGCAGATTGATGCCCTGCCTTCCATTGGCGACATCCCGCTGTACGATGCCGACATCCAGCAGGAAGAAGGTTTCCCACAGAGCGTGGAAGCCCTTGCCGAGCAAATCCGCCAGGCAGATGGCGTGGTGATTGTGACGCCTGAGTACAACTATTCCGTGCCGGGTGGCCTGAAAAACGCCATTGACTGGCTTTCTCGCCTGCCTGAGCAGCCGCTGGCCGGCAAACCAGTGCTGATTCAAACCAGCTCTATGGGCGCTATCGGCGGCGCACGCTGCCAGTATCACCTGCGCCAGATCCTTGTTTTCCTGGATGCGATGGTGATGAACAAGCCTGAGTTTATGGGCGGCGTGATTCAGAACAAAGTGGACCCACAGAGCGGCGAAGTGGTCGATCAAAGCACGCTCGACCATCTGACCGGGCAACTGACCGCCTTTGGCGATTACATCCGGCGCGTCAAAGCTTGATTCCAGGCCAAAAAAAACGCCAGTCACATGACTGGCGTTGTTGTTTTTAGCGTCTGGCTTTAATCAACAAACACAATTTTCAGCACAAACAGCAGCGCCACGATGATCACGCACGGGCTCAGCTCGCGCCAGCGGCCAGTGCCCAACTTCATGACACAGTAAGAAATAAAGCCCAGCGCGATGCCTTCGGTAATGGAGAAGCTGAACGGCATCATCACGGCGGTAACAAACGCCGGTACCGCTTCGGTCAGGTCATCCCACTTCACGCGGGCCAGACTGGAAGTCATCAGCACGCCAACGTAAATCAGCGCCCCTGCGGCCGCATACGCAGGCACCATGCCCGCCAGCGGTGACAGGAAGATAACCAGCAGGAACAGCAGGCCAACCACGATAGCGGTCAGGCCGGTGCGGCCCCCGACGGACACGCCGGATGAGCTTTCGATGTAAGCGGTAACGGAAGAGGTGCCGAAGAACGAGCCGGTCACGGAAGAGATGCTGTCCACGAAAAGCGCCTGCTTCATGCGCGGGAACTTGCCCTTCTCGTCGGTTAACCCAGCTTTGTCCGTGACGCCAATCAGGGTACCGGAGGAGTCAAACAGGTTCACCAGCATGAAGGAGAAGATCACGCCCGCGAGCCCCAGATTCAGCGAACCGGCTAAATCCACCTGCCCGACAACGCTGCTCACGCTTGGTGGCGCAGACACGATGCCGTGATACTGCACGTCGCCCAGCAGCCAGCCCAGCAGCGTGGTTACCACGATAGACACCAGCACCGCCGCGTGAATATTACGTGAAGCGAGAATCGCAATGATAAAGAAGCCCAAAGCCCCCAGCAGCACGCTGTGGGAAGTCAGGTTCCCGATGCTGACCAGCGTCTCTTTATTGGCCACGATGATCCCGGCATTTTTCAGCCCCATCATGCCAATAAACAGGCCGATACCGCTGGTAATGCCAACGCGCAGGCCAAGTGGGATATTCGCAATCATCCAGTAGCGAACGCGGAAAATGGTCAGCAGCAGCAGGCCCACGGCGCCCCAGAAGATAGCGCCCATGCCGACTTGCCAGGACAGGCCCATCGCGCCAACAACCACGAAGGCGAAGAAGGCGTTCAGGCCCATCGCCGGTGCCAGCGCCACAGGCAGGTTGGCAAAAATCCCCATCAGGATGCTGCCAAAGGCGGCTATCAGGCAGGTGGTGACGAATACCGCCTGTGTATCCATCCCGGCTGCGCCGAGGATTTGTGGGTTAACAAAAACGATGTACACCATCGTCAGGAAGGTGGTGAACCCGGCGATCACCTCGGTGCGGGCGTTAGTACCGTGTTCGCGTAATTTGAACGCGCGTTCGAGCAGCCCCGGGGTTGTTTCCGGAGTGGACTGTGGTTGGCTCATTATCGGTTTCCGAACTAAAAGAGGAAAAAATACGCCGCTATCCTATACCAAAATTGGCAGGGGATAACGCAAATTATCCACTTTTTTCGCTGAAATTACCGCAACGGGATCGATTGCGTTGCGCAAAAAGCATAGAGTAAACGTTAAACCAAAGAGAAAGGAAATGGCATGTCCCGGATAGAAGCGGTGTTTTTTGACTGCGATGGAACGCTGGTCGACAGCGAGGTCATCTGCTCCAAAGCCTACGTACATATGTTTGCGCAATACGGTATTCAACTTGCGCTCGATGATGTCTTTAAGACCTTCAAAGGCGTCAAACTCTACGAAATTATCGACACCATCAATGCTGAGTACGGCACCAACCTGCCCAAGCTTGAACTGGAAGTGATTTACCGCGCCGAAGTTGCCCGCCTGTTTGACAGCGAACTTCAGGAGATCGCCGGGGCAAACACGCTGCTGGCGCAAATCAATAAGCCGATGTGCGTGGTATCCAACGGCCCGATCAGCAAAATGCAGCACTCTCTCGGCAAAACCGGGATGCTCGACTACTTCCCGAATGCCCTGTACAGCGGTTACGACATTCAGCGCTGGAAGCCGGACCCGGCCCTGATGTTCCACGCGGCGAAACTGATGAACATAGACGTAGAGCACTGCATTCTGGTGGATGATTCTATGGCGGGTGCGCAGTCGGGTATTGCGGCGGGAATGGAGGTGTTTTACTTCTGTGCCGATCCGCATAACAAGCCGATCGACCATCCAAAGGTGACGACGTTTACCGATTTGGCCGAGTTACCGGACTTGTGGAAAGCGCGCGGCTGGGAGATTACGGCGTAGGCGTTGCCCCTCACCCCGGCCCTCTCCCCAAAGGGGCGAGGGGGAAACACACCCTTTCCTTCTGGTTACTCGATTGCACGTAAGCAGACTGCGGTCGATCCCCTCTCCCTTTTAGGGAGAGGGTTAGGGTGAGGGTCACAAAATTAAAGGAACATCCCGCCGGAAACCTCAATCCGCTGCGCGTTCATCCAGCCCGTCTCATCACTAAGAATTGCCGCAATGGCATCGCCGATATCATCCGGCAGACCTACGCGCCCTAATGCGGTTTGTGCCGCAATAGCCTTCGAAACGTGTTCGTTGTCGCGCACAATACCGCCGCTGAAATCGGTAGCGATAGCGCCAGGCGCAATAATATTCACCGCAATCCCACGCGAGCCCAGCTCTTTAGCCTGGTACTTGGTCAGCACTTCCATCGCCCCTTTCATCGTCGCGTAAGCGGCTTTGCCCGGCAGCGAGAAACGAGTCAGGCCGGTGGAAACATTCAGAATGCGGCCGCCGTCTTTAATCAGCGGCAGCAGGCCCTGAGTCAGGAAGAAAGGCCCTTTCAGATGGATGTTCATTATTTCATCGAACTGCGCTTCGGTGGTCTCGGCAAACGACGCTTCAAGACCGATTCCAGCGTTGTTCAATAAATAATCAAACGTATCTCGCTGCCAGACGCGATGCAGCGTTTCTTTCACTTGCTCAACAAATCCAGCGAAGGTAGAAGAATCGCCGACGTTGAGCTGAATTGCTGCCGCTTTCACGCCTTTTTGCTCAATTTCGCGCACAACATCTTCGGCTTCCTGACGCTGGCTATTATAGGTCAGCAGAATGCCGATTCCGCGTGCGGCCAGCTTCAGCGCTGCGTTTTTACCTAAACCACGGCTGCCGCCGGTCACTAAAGCAATGCGTTGACTCATGATACACCCCTTATTTGGCTGTCAGGACATTGAGATACAGCTTATTAGCTGATACAAAATCAATAAATACGGCCAGATGCGCCTCACTGTTTCATTCAAAGCAACAATGTGGTGATAAGATGGATAAAATACACGCAATGCAGCTTTTCGTGCGGGTTGCAGAGCTGGAGAGCTTTACCCGCGCCGCAGACACGCTTGGGCTACCGAAGGGCAGCGTTTCTCGCCAGATTCAGGCACTGGAAACGTCACTCGGCACTCGCCTGCTGCACCGCACCACTCGCCGGGTTCAGCTCACCCAGGACGGTATGGTTTATTACGAACGCTGCCGCGACCTGTTAACCAACCTGGATGAACTCGACGGTCTGTTTCAGACCGATCCCGCCAGCGTCAGCGGGCGCATCAGGGTTGATATGCCCGTTACGCTGGCGCGCGGTTTGATCATTCCGAAGCTGCCGGGGTTCCTGCAGCAGTACCCGGGCATAGAGTTAGAGCTTAGCAGCAGCGACAGAATGGTAGATGTCGTGCGGGAAGGGTTTGACTGCGTGGTGCGCGTGGGTCACCTCAAAGACTCCGGCCTGGTGGCACGGCCGCTGGGGAAATTCACCATGATCAACTGCGCCAGCCCTGACTACCTCAGCCGCTTTGGCTATCCCGAAAGCCTGGACGACCTGGCTTCTCATGCGCTGGTGCATTACGCTCAAAACCTTGGCACCCGCCCACAAGGCTTTGAAGTCTGGCTGGATAAAACAACGCAGTGGGTGAAAACCGGTGGTCTGATTACCGTTAATAGCACGGAAACCTACCAGGCCGCCTGTGTCGCCGGGCTGGGGATCATTCAGGTACCTCGTGTGGGCGTGAAAACCCAGCTCAAAGAGGGCAGTCTGGTGGAAATTTTGCCTCAGTACCGCGCCGAGCCGATGCCTATTTCTCTGCTTTATCCGCATCGCCGCAACCTCTCCCGGCGAGTACATTTGTTTATGGAATGGCTAAGCGGCGTACTCAAAGCCTATGTCGATTAGCGTTATGGCTATAATTTCCTTAAGATCCTGCCATAGCAAAAGGAAAATTGACCCGATGACGACGCCGGATAACCGCGAAAAACGCCCAACCCACGAGCTCGAGTATGAGCCTGTTGTATCTATCGACACGCAGCAGGATGAAGCGCAAAACGAGCCCGCAGAGAACGAACCGCTGGTAAAGCTTAAAACCGGTAACGCCGCGGTGAACAGCACCATATCCGCGGTCAACAAAACGGTCAGGCAGCCGATGGTTGCCCACCTGCTCCGCGCCGCAGAGCGCTTTAATGACCGGCTTGGGAACCAGTTTGGTGCCGCCATTACCTACTTCTCGTTTCTGTCACTGATCCCCATCATGATGGTGGCCTTCGCGGCAGGCGGTTACGTGCTGGCCTCGCATCCGACGCTGCTCGAAGACATTTTTGCCAAAATCCTTGAGAACGTCAGCGATCCGACGCTCGCCGCCACCCTGAAAAACACCATCAATACCGCGGTTCAGCAGCGCACCACCGTTGGCCTGGTCGGGCTGCTGATTGCGCTTTACTCCGGTATTAACTGGATGGGCAACCTGCGTGAAGCGGTACGCGCCCAGTCGCGGGATAAGTGGGAACGCAGCCCGCAGGATCAGGAAAAATTCTGGGTAAAATACCTGCGCGACTTTATTTCATTGATTGGCCTGCTTATTGCGCTGATCGTCACTCTGTCTATTACCTCGATTTCCGGCTCGGCCCAGACGCTGCTGATCGGCCTGCTGCACCTGGGCGATATCGAATGGCTCAAACCGGCCTGGCATCTGGTTGGCCTGGCCATTTCGATTTTTGCTAACTACCTGCTGTTCTTCTGGATATTCTGGCGGTTGCCGCGCCACCGCCCGCGCCGTAAAGCGCTCATTCGCGGCACGCTGATTGCGGCCATCGGCTTTGAGGTGATTAAAATCATCATGACCTACAGTCTGCCAAAGCTCGTCAGCTCGCCTTCCGGGGCAGCTTTTGGCTCGGTGCTGGGGCTGATGGCCTTCTTCTATTTCTTCGCCCGCCTGACGCTGTTCTGCGCGGCCTGGATTGCCACCGCAGAATACAAAGACGACCCGAGGATGCCGGGGAAAACGCATAAATAATCCGGTCATGATTTCCGGTCAGGATAGGTGGCCTGCCGACCCCCAGGTTAGCAGGCCAACTTGTCTAAACCTCCGACCAGAGAACATGCCATGACAACTGCCTCCGTACCCAAACTCCAGAAAACCGTTATTGACCCCAGCGTTCGTCTGCGCGAAACACACATCGGCGAACAGTGCGAAATACTCGCCAACAGCGTGCTGGAATACAGCACTCTCGGCGACTTCTCCTACCTCGGGGAACACTGCTGCGTGGCCGACAGCGAGATCGGCAAATTCACCGCCATTGCCAACCATGTCCGGCTTGGCGCCCCCAATCACCCGATGGATCGCCCCTCACAGCACCGCTTTACCTACTGCCCTGAGTACTACGCGACCGGCGTCGGGCGGGATACTTCGTTCTTTGCTCATCGCCGTGAAGACCGGGTGATCATTGGTAACGACGTGTGGATTGGTCACGGCGTTATCGTCTTGCCCGGTGTGACGGTTGGCGACGGGGCCGTGCTTGCCGCGGGCGCGGTGGTCAGCAAAGATGTGCCGCCGTACACCATCGTTGGTGGCGTGCCAGCTAAACCCATTCGCAGCCGTTTCCCGCAGGAGGTTGTTGCAAGTCTGCAGCGCATTGCCTGGTGGGACTGGCCACTGGAGAAATTAATGGCGCACCTGCCGGAATTTCAATCCGGGGAGATAGCCAGTTTCTGCGCTCGCTGGGACAAGCCGAGCAACTCAGCAGATAAATCTAACTAGTAACTTTTATTTAACCTAAAACCAGTTTTATTCTCTATTTTGAAAATTTTGTGAAGCATTTCATGGAAGGTTACGGGCAGGCTTAAAAATTATCCACTTAATGCGCGTTTTTTGAACTACTCCGCCCGGTGCAGCGCGTTGAAATGCTTCTTTTGCTATGCGTAAATGGACTTTCGTTCGCCATAAATAAGAAAAATCTATGCAAGCATCCGTTGCCACAACTCTCGATACCGGGGCTGACACTACGCCCGTAAACTCACGCGGAAAAGTCGTTGTTGCTTCGCTGGTCGGCACGGCCATCGAATTCTTCGACTTCTACATTTATGCCACCGCGGCGGTGATTGTCTTCCCGCACATCTTCTTCCCGCAGGGTGACCCGACGGCCGCCACGCTACAGTCTCTCGCCACTTTTGCTATCGCCTTTGTGGCTCGCCCGATTGGTTCGGCGCTATTCGGCCACTTCGGCGACCGCGTAGGTCGTAAAGTCACGCTGGTCGCTTCCTTGCTCACGATGGGGATCTCGACCGTCGTCATCGGCCTGCTGCCAGGCTATGCCAGTATTGGTATCTTCGCCCCGCTTCTGCTGGCGCTGGCCCGTTTTGGCCAGGGTCTTGGCCTGGGCGGTGAATGGGGTGGCGCGGCATTGCTGGCCACGGAGAACGCGCCGCCGCGCAAACGCGCGCTGTACGGTTCATTCCCGCAGTTGGGCGCGCCGATCGGCTTCTTCTTCGCCAACGGCACCTTCCTGCTGCTTTCATGGCTGCTGACCGACGAGCAGTTCATGTCCTGGGGCTGGCGCGTACCGTTCATTCTTTCTGCCGTTCTGGTCATTATCGGGCTTTATGTCCGCGTTTCGCTGCATGAAACGCCAGTATTCGCGAAGATTGCCAAAGCAGGCAAGCAGGTCAAAGTCCCGCTGGGCACGCTGCTAACCAAACATTTGAAGGCGACAATTCTCGGCACCTTCATCATGCTGGCCACCTATACGCTGTTCTATATCATGACGGTTTACTCCATGACCTTCAGCACCGCACCCGTTCCGGCGGGACTTGGCTTCTCGCGCAATGAGGTGCTGTGGATGCTGATGATGGCAGTGATTGGCTTTGGTGTGATGGTGCCGATTGCGGGCTATCTGGCGGATGCTTTTGGCCGCCGTAAGAGCATGATTGTGATCACCAGCCTGATGATTCTGTTTGCGCTGTTCGTCTTCCCGCCGCTGTTGGGCTCCGGGAACCAGGCGCTGGTGATGGCCTATCTGCTGATTGGCCTAAGCCTGATGGGGCTGACCTTTGGCCCGATGGGGGCGCTGCTGCCGGAGATGTTCCCGACGGAAGTCCGCTACACCGGCGCGTCATTCTCCTACAACGTCGCGTCCATTCTTGGCGCTTCCGTCGCACCGTATATCGCGACCTGGCTGCAGGCTAATTACGGCCTGTTCTATGTCGGCGTGTATCTGGCGGCGATGTCTGCCCTGACGCTGATTGCGCTGTTGTTGAGCAAAGAGACCCGCCACCAGTCGCTGTAATTTTTACCCTCACCCTAACCCTCTCCCTAAAAGGGAGAGCAGCTGTGTTTAAAGTCAAGGGTGGCGCTATGTCGTCACCCATTCTTTATTATCCCGAAGCATTGCATTCAGGATGGTCACCAGC